>CAZQOO010000141.1:0-6360 GCA_964594845.1 uncultured Porphyrobacter sp.
GTGCCGACCTGGAAGGTGTTGAGCTCGGCGCGGTTGCCGTTCACCTGCTGGAACTCGAAATTGTCGCGCCCGAAGATGTTGCGCGCCTCGAAGCTCAGCTCCAGCGGCACTCCGCCGAGCTTGAGCTCGGAGCGGGCCACCACGTCGACCGTCAGGCCCGGGTCCTCGACCACGTCGGGCAGCGCCCCGCCGCGCAGGGTCACGCGTTCGCTCGCGTAGTTGAGCAGCACGGTGAACTGCTGGACCTTCTCGGTATCCTCGATGCCGAGCGAGAGGTTGGCGACATGGTCCGACTGGCCCACCAGCGGCGCGCCGTCGTCGAACAGCTGGCTCGCGGGCTGCTGGATCGCGCCCGGGATCGGCGCCAGATCGGCCGCGCCGACCGAGATCTCCGACTGGGTCCAGGTGTAGTTGGCGAGGATCAGGAACTGCTTGGTCTCGAAGAAGCCGCCCCAGTCCATCAGATCGATGCCGTAGGCGATATCGAGCTCGGCGCCGTAGAGCTGGGCCGCCGGCGCGTTGGCGTAGCTGGTTTCGATGATGCCCGGTGCGGTGATCAGGAAGTTCTCGATCGGGTTGTCGATATCCTTGTAGAAGCCCGCAAGGCTCACCTTGTTCGGCCCGCCGAGGTAGTATTCGAGCCGCGCTTCGGCGTTGATCAGCTCGCTGTCCTGCAGGAACGGGTTGCCGCGGAAGCGGCGGTTCGATTCAGGATCGAAATAGGTCTGCTCGACCAGCTCGCGGAACTGCGGGCGGGCGATGGTCTGCGAAGCCGACAGGCGCAGCTGGAGATTGTCCATCGCCTCCCACGTGATCGTGGCCGAGGGCAGGAAGTAGTCGTTGGCGATGCGGGTCGGATTGGCGATGTTGCCGCCGCCGAAGGTCGGATCGGGCGCGGCCACCTGCAGGCCGTCCTCGTAGCGCAGGCCGGCCTCGATGTTGATGGTGTCGGTCGGCTGGTAGCGCAGCAGGCCGTAGCCGGCATGGACCGTCAGCGCCGCATCGAACACCGGGAAGGGGGTGGGGTCGGAGACGGTGACATTGAACAGTCCGACGCCGTTGGCATCGGTCGCCAGCACCGCGCCGTTGATGATCTCGCCCGGCTGCCGCAGGCCCAGCGCGCGCAGCGCGGTGGTGAGCTCGGCGGTCGAGCTGATCAGCGGACGGATGATGAACGAGGTCGAGCGCCGGTCGGTGTCCGAATAGCTGTAGCCTGCCGTCACGCTGAGATTGTCGGTCAGTTCGTAGGACACGTCAGCCCCGCCGAACCACAGTTTCTCGGTGAGGTCCTCGAAGCCGACCTGGATGCGCTCCGTGCCCCCGATCAGCGCGCCGACATCGACCGCGAACAGGTTGCCGAAGGGATCGCTTTCGACCGGGAAGTTGGTGCGGAAATAGGGCACTATGGCGTTGTAGGGCGCCTCGCGGTCGGTCTGGGCATAGCCGCCGCGCAGATCGATCTGGAACCGGTCGAAGTTGAATTCGGCGACCAGCTGCGAATCCATCAGCTGGCGTTCGAACCAGCCGGTCTGCTGGGTCTGGAAGTCGAACCCGGTGACGCGGTCGGTGAAGAAGTCGGTCCCCTGCGCCAGACGCGCGGTCTTGAGCGTGTCGCGGATGTAGAGGTTGGTCCAGCGGATGGTATGCTCGCCGATGTCGAGGCCAAGGCCGATCAGGCCGTTCACCAGCACCTTGTTGTCGGTGATGAAGGTGTTCGAATCGAAGATGATGTCGCCCGCTTCGGCATCGCCGAACTGCTGGCTGATCACCGAGCGGTTGCGCCAGGAATTGGTGATCCCGGCGGTGGCGATCAGGCCAAGATAGTTGCCGTCGCCGATTTCGAACGAGGCACCGCCGGTGATGTTGGCGGAGAAGTTGACAGGCAGATTGTCGTTCTTCTGCAGCGTCACGAGATTGAGCGGCATGATCTGCCCGGCGAGCTGGCGCTGCACGTCCGCCGGGGCGTCATTGATGCGCGTGCCGCTGTCGATCAGGCCTTGCAGCGCGCTCGGAATGTCGCGGTTGCCATTGTCGAAGCCGAAGGTGTCCCAGCGGCTGCCGAAATAGGTGAGGCCGTTCTCGAAGGTGGTCTCGGTGTCGCCGCTGGTGCCGAGGCTGACGGTGAGGAAGTCCTCGGTCGGGATCGCCTTGGTGGTGAGGTTGATCACCCCGCCGCCGAATTCGCCCGGGAAGTTGGCCGAATAGGTCTTCTGGACCAGCGAGGAGGAGATCACGCTGGTCGGGAAGATGTCGAGCGGGACCACGCGGCTCAGGGGCTCGGGGCTGGGCAGCGGCAGGCCGTTGAGCAGCGCGAGCGAGTAGCGGTCACCCAGACCACGCACGAACACGCGGCCGTTGCCGACCAGCGACAGGCCGCTGACCCGGCCGAGCGCGCCGGCGATGTCGCCTTCGCCGGTGCGGGCGATGTCGGCTTCCGACAGCACCGTCAGCACCTGGCCGGAATTGCGCGCCGGATCGCGGTTGCGCCGCCCGGTGACGATGATTCCGCCGCCGGGCACCGAAACGTCGGACTGCTGGAGCTCTTCCTCGGGCGGAGTGTCGCCCTCTACCGGTTCGGCTTCGACCCCGGTCTCGTCCTGCGGCGCGTCCTGTGCGTGGAGCACCGACGGCAAGGTCAGCGACGTGGTGAGAAGCAGCAGGCCTGCCAGGCGCTTGCCGTAGGGCATAGGTGAGGACCCCCTCGATGAATTGGTCAGTCTGGATTCGAAAAGGGGGGAGGCGCAGCAATCACGCGGCGCCTCCCCCTTGCGGTGGCATGAGCGCCGATCAGGCCGGGTAGACCGGCAGACCCGTGCAGTTACCCGTCGCGCTGTTGAAGTTCTGGATCGACGAGTTGCAGGTCCAGTTGCCGAAGATGCTGGTCAGCGCCGCGGCGTTCTGGATCGCGCCGATGAAGGTGCGGTTCGGGAAGAAGCTCGAACGGCCGGCCGCAGCAAACGGGGTGCGGGCGGTTTCGTTCGCGCCGTTCACCACGCCGTTGGTGAGCGTGATGGTGAAGGCGAGGTTGTTGTTGGTCCCGGCGTTGATGGCCGCTGCCGCTTCGGCGTTGGTCACCCCGGCACCGCCGCGGACCGGATCGGTCGCCGGGCAGTCGCCGACAACCGAATCGACCCCGATCAGCGCGGCCAGCGTGGCCGGCTCGTCGATCTGGAAGCAGTGGTTGAGACCGGCATTGATCACGCCGTTGGTGAGGCCGAGGGCCGCGCCGCCGCGGGCCTGCACGGTCTGCGGCGAACCGTCACGCTGCACGAAGGTGAAGTTGTTCACCTGGAAGCGGGTCTGCGGAGTGGCGTTGGCCGGGGTGCGGTCGGCCACGTTGGGCGAATCGAGCTCGATGATGCGGTCGCCGGTGGTCGAACGCTGCACCGCGATCACGGTGTCGAGATTGACGATCGCGCCGGTGTCGACGTCGAGCGAGTCGTCCGACGCGCCGATGATCGCGAAGTTGCGGGCGTTGAACCCGCCGCCGAAGAACTCGACCCCGTCATCCGAGCTGTTGAACGAGACGAGGTTCTCGATCACCGTGCCCGAACCGGCGCCGCCGGTGGTGAGCGACTGGAGCTCGTTGTTGGGCGCCAGTTCGAAGCCCGAGAAGCGGATCTGGTTGAAGCGGAACGAGCCCGAGCTGTCGGCCGGGTTGGCACCGCCGAACGGGGTGGCGACCGCCGCGCCTTCGAGGCGGCCTTCGCAGGTCGGGTTGTTGTTCGGCGCGGCGGCGGTGTTGAACACGCCGGTCGAGCAATCCGAGATCGGCGCGCGGCCGAGCAGCACGACGCCGCCCCACTGCTGCTGGCTGTTGTCGTTGGCAAGGCCGAGGATGTTGTCGCGGCTGGTCCAGACGATCGGACGTTCGGCCGTGCCGTTCGACTGGATCGTGTTGCCGCGGTTGACCACCAGGTAGGAATCCTGCTGGCCGAACAGGATCACGCCCGGTTCGATCGTCAGGGTGACGGTGTTGCCGGTGCTCGAGAAGCCGCGGTCGTTGCCGACATCGACGCGCCCGTTGATCTGGTAGACCAGGCCGCGGATGTAGGGCAGCAGATCGGTCGAGGTGAAGCGCGCCGGCAGCTGGCACACGCGATAGGTTCCGGTCGGACCCGAGATCGTGCCGGCATCGACCAGACCGCCCGAGGTGGCGATGGTCGGGCAGCCGGCCGCCGCAGTCACCAGCGACTGGGTCGGGGTGGGAGTCGGCGTCGGGGTGGGCGACGGAGTCGGGTTGTTGATGATGATGTTGCCGCCGGTGCCGGGCGAGACGATTTCGTCCGCGCCGCAGCCGGCCAGCGCCACGAGGCTGCAACCCAGAACGAGAGTGCGTTGAATGTTTTTCACAGCGAGCGGTCCCCTGAAAAGCCGAGAATCGATGAACGCGCGGACAGGATTCGAATGCGCGTCGCTTCGCTAGGGATGCTGCATGACAGAATTCTTGCAGCATTACAGCCGCATGGCATTTCATGTAATATGACTGAAGAAAGACAAATATGACAAAGTGCGATTGCGCCGGAATCGCGAATGTTACAGTTTTGCGCTACAGAAAAACAATGGGTTACGCCGTTAAATTGCAGAAAAATTACAGTGTTACGGTTTTGTTGCATTGATGCTCCTTGTGAGTCATTCTGCATCTCACACGGAAAGAGGAGCCTGTGCCCATGTCTGTTACCCTGTTCGCGATGGCCCTGATGGCCGCCACGCCGCAAGCCGCTGCCCCGGGCGCTGCCCTGGCCAATGCCGGAGACAGCGGGGAGCTTGCCGCGCAGACGCTCGCCGCCGGGCGCGAGGACGAGGCGCTGGCAGTGCTCCAGCGCGCCAGTGCGGCCGATCCGCATGATGCCGCGGTGCTGATCAATCTCGGCATCGCCTATGCCCACAAGGGCGAGGACGCGAAAGCCCGCGCCGCCTTCGAAGCGGCGCTGGCCTGCCACGAGGTGGTCGAACTCGACACCGCCGACGGCACTGCCACCGATTCGCGCCGGCTGGCGCGCAAGGCGCTCAGGATGCTCGACCGCGGCGAATTCCGTCCGCGCGGCGAGCAGCTGACCTATCGGGATTGAGGTTTTCGCGGCCCTCGGGTCGCACCGAACCGCAAGGACGGGCGGGTTGCCGGGGGAGGCGGCCCGCCCGTTTTGCTTTGCTATAGGGGCGTGCGCGAGAGGTCGTTTCGCAAGACTGTCACCCGCTTGTCATTTAGGTTAGACATTGGGGAGACATTCCGGAGGACCTTGGAATGATTCTCGCCGCGGCATGCCGCGTCACCATTGCTGCCATGCTGCTGACCGCCGCCGGTGCGGCGCGCGCCGACGTGCTCGAACTGGGCGCGGACGGTGCTCGCTGGGTGGCCGGGCCGCTGGCGGGCGCTCCGGCAGCGGGCGAGGCTGTCCCGGCGGGCGAGGCGTCTGCCGCCCCCGTCATGGTCGAAGGGCTGATGCTGCCCGATTCGGTGATCGCCGATCCCGCGCGCCATGCCGCCGGCGTTCCGGCGCGCTATGCCGCCAAGATCCACGAGCTTGCCGCCCGCTTCGATCTTTCGCCCTCGCTGCTCGAAGCGGTGGTGTGGCAGGAGAGCCGCTGGCGCGAGAACGCCGTCTCGCCGGTCGGTGCGCGCGGGCTGGCCCAGCTGATGCCCGGCACGGCGCGCTATCTCGGGGTCGATTCGAGCGATCCCTTCCAGAATCTCGAGGGCGGGGCGCGCTATCTGCGCGAACAGCTCGACCGCTTCGACGGCGATCTCGAAAAGGCACTCGCCGCCTATAATGCCGGGCCGGGCCGCGTCGAGCGCGCGGGCGGCATTCCCAATATCCGCGAGACGCAGAACTATGTTGCGGCCATCATGGGCCGTCTCGCCAGCCATTCGCGCCCCGCAGGCCAGTAACGCCGGCGCGGCACCATAATCAGGACGATGAGACATTTGATGACTTCGCTTTCCCGCCTTTCCGCCCGTCTTTCCGCACTGCTGACGCTGGCGCTCGCGCCCAGCGCCGCCTTCGCGCAAGGGGCCGATCCGGCCGGTTCCGGCCCGATCAACAATGCGCTGCTGTGGCTTCAGGGCACGCTGCTCGGCACCGTGGCGACGGTGATTGCCGTCATGGCGGTGGCCTCGATCGGCTTCATGATGCTCACCGGCCGGATGAACTGGCGCTTCGGCGCGACTGTCATCATCGGCGTGTTTATCCTGTTCGGCGCGACCACCATCGTCGCCGGCATCCAGTCGGCCGCAGGGTAAGCGCCATGAGCGAGCTCGTCCGCCATCCCGTCCACCGCGCGCTCACCCGCCCGCAGATGTTCGCCGGCGTGACGATGAACTTCTTCATCATCAATCTGATGGTGACGACGATCGCCTTC
>CAZQOO010000142.1:0-6333 GCA_964594845.1 uncultured Porphyrobacter sp.
TACTCGGGGAGCCACTTCCTTCCAGCGATGGCGTGACGACGGGGCCTAGACCCCCGCCAGCAAGCGCACGCCCACCACCAGCACCAGCAGCGCAGTGAGCCAGCGGATCCATTGCGGGGGCAGCAGGCGGGCGGCCATCAGGCTGCCGATCTGGCCGCCGATCACCACCGCCAACAGCAGCGGCAGCGCTGCCTCAATCGCCGCGCCCAGCAGGCCGGGGCCGTTCTTGAGCAGCTGTCCGGCCAGCCCGAACAGCGAGTTCACCAGAATGAACAGGCTCGCCGTCGCCGCGATTCCGCGCGCCTCGTGCCAGCGGGCCAGATGCAGCAGGGGCGCGAGGAAGATGCCTCCGCCGATCCCCACCAGCCCCGCGAAATAGCCCAGCGGCGCAGCGGCGAGCGGCATCCAGCGGGCGACCTTCGTCGGTGCGTTCTCGGGCTGCTTGCGCACCGGGATCAGCATGGTGAGGCTGGTCAGCACCAGACTTGCGCCCAGCAGCGTCAGGAAGGTCGCCTCCTTGATCGGGGTCAGCCCGCCGGCAAAGCTCGCCGGGGCGCCGAGCGCCACGATCACCAGCGCCTTCTTCCACGGGGTCAGGCCTGCGCGGGCGAAGCGGATGCTGCTGCCGGCCACCACCACGATGTTGCAGGCGAGGGAAATGAGCGGCAGCAGCCGGTAATCGAGCCCCGACAGCGCCAGCAGCGCCGAATAGGTCGATCCCCCGCCAAAGCCGACGCTGGCATAGAGCAGCGCGGTGACGAAGAACCCGGCAGCAAGGACACTGATGAGCGGCACACCTGCGCCCTATCGCCGATTTTCCGCCAGTGCTAGACGGGCCACAAGGGGGGCCTTGCGTGGAACTGAGCATCGAATTGCCCGAAGGTATCCGCCGGACCGGTCCTGATGAGGCGCAGCGCATCGGTGACATCACCGCCGAGGCGTTTCGCGACGATCCGTTCAACCTGTGGCTGTTCCGCAATTACGCCGGAATCCGCGCGCTGTTCCTGTTGCAGGCCAGGCGCGTCTACGCCCCGCGCGGGTTCTGCTACAGCGCGGGCGATGACGGCGCGTGCATGTGGATGATGCCCGGCGGAGACAACGCCTTCAGAACCGGTGATTATCTGCGCTTTGCCGCCAAAACCCTGCTCGCTTCAGGCCCGGGAGCAATCGGCCGGGGCATCAGAACCGGCGAGGCGATGGAGGCACGCCACCCCCGTTTCCCCCATGCCTATCTCTTCAGCATCGGCGTGCGCCAGCGCGCGCGGGGCACCGGCCTCGGACGGCGGCTGATTGCCCCCGTGCTCGACGCCTGCGACCGGACCGGCACCCGCGCCTATCTCGAAAACTCGAACCCCGCCAATGCCGGTTTCTACGCCAGCTGCGGATTCGAAGTGCTGGGCGAGCCGATCCATCCGGCCCCGGACAGCCCGCCCCTGCAACCGATGATCCGCGAACCGCGCTGAGGATCACACCATCTGGCGCGCGCCTGCGCCTTCGGCCCCGTGACAATGTTTGTACTTGCTGCCGCTCCCGCAGGGGCACGGCGCATTGCGGCTGATGTCGAGATCGGCATAGGGATTCCCGGGGTTCGCCCCGCCCGGCCCGAAGGCGGCACGCGGAGAACCGGCGAGCGAGCCGAACAGTTCGGGCCGCAGTTCCGATCCGTCGCCGTCGCCCGAATTCTCCAGCCCGGTCAGCGGATCGATGTGGCCGGTGAGGAAATCGGGCAGCTCGGGCAGGCTTTGCGGCTGCGGCGGCTCGATCCTGAGTTCGGCGCGGAACAGGATCTTGGTCACCTCCTCGCGCAGCGTGTCGAGCATGGTCTCGAACAGGCCGAAAGCTTCCTGCTTGTATTCGTTGATCGGCTGCTTCTGCGCGATCGAGCGCATCCAGATCACCTGCCGCAGCGCGTCGAGCGTGGCGAGGTGTTCCTTCCAGTGGAAATCGAGCTGGCGCAGCAGCACGTCCTTTTCGACGATCCGCCAGATCGCGGCGTCCGAGCGGGCGATCTTTTCGTCCATCATCGCGTCGGTGAGGGTGCGCAGACGCTCTTCGAGCAGTTCGGGCTCGACTTCGTCCTCGGCCAGCCATTCGTCGAAGGGCGCGTCGATCCCGAAGATCTCCTCGACCTTGGTCTTGAGCCCGGCCATGTCCCACTGTTCGGGATAGGAGCCCGGCGGGCAGGCGGTGCCGACCATGGTGTTGATGGTATCGTGGCGCATGTCGACCACGACATCGTCGACGGCCTCGGAGTCCATGATCTCGGCGCGCTGTTCGTAGACCACCTTGCGCTGGTCGTTCATCACGTCGTCGTACTGCACGACCTGCTTGCGCATGTCGTAATTGCGTGCCTCGACCTTCTTCTGCGCGGTCTCGATCGCCTTGGAGAGCCACTTGGAGCCGATCGCCTCGCCGTCGGCGAGGTTCGACTTCATCATCTTGGAGAACAGCGTGTCGGGGCCGAAGATGCGCAGCAGATCGTCCTCGAGGCACAGGTAGAAGCGCGACAGGCCCGGGTCACCCTGACGGCCCGAACGGCCACGCAGCTGGTTGTCGATGCGGCGCGATTCATGGCGTTCGGTGCCGAGCACGAACAGACCGCCGGCGGCCTTCACCTTTTCCTTTTCCTCGGCCACCTCGGCACGGATGCGGGCCTCGGCGGCGTCGCGCTCGGGGCCTTCGGGCATGTCGGCCAACTCGTCACGGATGCGGTATTCGACATTGCCACCGAGCTGGATATCGGTTCCGCGCCCGGCCATGTTGGTGGCGATGGTGACCGCGCCGAAGCGCCCGGCCTGCGCCACGATGTGGGCTTCCTGTTCGTGGAAGCGGGCGTTGAGCACCGAGTGCTTGACCCCTTCCTTGTCGAGATACTGGCTGAGCAGTTCCGACTTCTCGATCGACACCGTGCCGACCAGCACCGGCTGGCCGATCTCCTGCTTTTCCTTGATCGCCTTGGCAATCGCGCCGAACTTGTCGGCGGTGTTCTTGTAGAACTCGTCTTCCTCGTCGATGCGCGCGACGGGCAGGTTGGTGGGGATCTCGACCACGCCGACCTTGTAGATGTCCCAGAACTCCGCCGCCTCGGTGGCCGCGGTGCCGGTCATGCCGGACAGCTTGGGATACATGCGGAAATAGTTCTGGAAGGTGATCGAGGCCATGGTCTGGTTCTCGGGCTCGATCTTCACGCCCTCCTTGGCCTCGACCGCCTGGTGCAGGCCGTCCGACCAGCGGCGACCGTCCATCATGCGGCCGGTGAATTCGTCGATGATCACGACCTTGCCGTCCTTGACGATGTAGTCGGTGTCGCGCTTGCGGGCGAAGTTGGCGACCAGCGCCTGATCAAGGTGGTGGACGACCTGGGTGTTCTCGACGTCGTAGAGGTTGCTGGTGGCGAGCAGGCCCTTTTCAGCCAGGATCTTTTCGACTTCCTCAAGCCCGTCCTCGGTCAGCTGGACGCGGCGCACCTTCTCGTCGATGTCGAGCCATTCCTTCGGGATCTCGCGGGCGACGGCATCGAGCGCGAGGTAGAGGTCGGACTTGTCCTCGGTCGGGCCGGAAATGATCAGCGGGGTGCGGGCCTCGTCGATCAGGATCGAGTCCACTTCATCGACGATCGCAAAATTGAACGGACGCTGCACCATCTGGCCGCGTTCGTGCTTCATGTTGTCGCGCAGGTAGTCGAAGCCGAATTCGTTGTTGGTGCCGTAGGTGATGTCCGAGTGATAGGCCTCGCGCTTGGTCTCTTCCTGCATCCCGGGCACGATCACCCCGACGCTGAGGCCGAGCCAGTTGTAGAGCCGCCCCATCTCCGCCGCGTCGCGGCGGGCGAGGTAGTCGTTGACGGTGACGACGTGGACACCCTTGCCTTCGATCGCGTTGAGATAGACCGCCAGCGTCGCCATCAGGGTCTTGCCCTCGCCGGTGCGCATTTCGGCGATCTCGCCGCGGTGGAGCACGATGCCGCCGATCAGCTGCACATCGAAATGGCGCATCCCGAACACGCGCACCGAGGCTTCGCGCACGGTGGCGAAGGCTTCGGGCAGGATCTCGTCGAGCTTGGCGCCATTATCGACCAGCGCGCGCAGCTTGGCGGTCTGGGCCTTCAGCTCCTCGTCCGAGAGCGCCTGAAGCTGGGGTTCGAGCGCATTGATCTGGGCGACGATCTTGCGCAGCGACTTGACGTAGCGGTCGTTCGAGGAACCGAACACCGACTTGATGAGCGAATTGAACATTGCTGGAATATGCCTTTGAACGGGTGCGGCCCGTCAGCGGGCGGGCCGGAATCTGTGCGGAGGATGCGCGCGCAGCAGGGCGCGGCGCGTAAGCAGCGGGGGTATGAAAGCGGAACGCGCCTATTCGAAGGCGCGTTCGATCCCCATCAAGACCGGCAGACGCAGCGAGGCCGGAGCGGCCGGGCGGCTTTCGGGTGCAGCCACGGCGCGGGTCGCCTGCAGGGTGGCAGGCGCCTCCTGCACGGCCACGCTCTCGCTGCCCGATGCCTCGTCCCCGGCGGCAGCGGCGATGCTGGCATTGCACGCCAGCGCTTCGGCCAGCGAAGCTTGCGCCGGACTGCCGAGCGCAGCAAGGCCGGTAAGCAGAGCCAGAAGGGCGAAGAAATGCCGGGTCATGGTGCGCGGTAGATAGGCAAATATGCGAGGCTCGTCCACCAGCTTTGCCGATTTACTGTGCGCTGCTGCCTGCCTAGAGGGCTTTGCCATGCAGATCGACCGCTCGCCCCTCGCCCGTCCCTTCCCGCAACTGCCCGCAATTGCCGGGGTGACCTTGCGCGTCGCGCGGGCGCGCTACAAGGACTGGGACCGCGCCGATCTGACCTTTGCCGAGTTGGCCGAAGGCACCAGCGTCGCCGGCGTGTTCACCAAAAGCGCCTGCGCCTCGTCCGAAGTCGAGCTGGGCCGCGCCAACATCGCGCAAGGCCGCGCGCGGGCGCTGGTCGTCAACGCGGGCAATTCCAACGCCTTCACCGGCTGGCGCGGCCGCGCGGCGGTCGAGGCGATCATGGCGCAGGTGTCCGAGGCACTCGGCTGCGCGCAGGACGAGGTGTTTGTCTCGTCCACCGGCGTGATCGGCGTGCCGCTGCCGCAGGACAAGGCCCGCGCCGGGATCGCCGCCGCGCTGAAGGCCGGGCCCTGCTCCTTCGAGGACGCAGCCAAGGCCATCGGCACCACCGACACCTTCGCCAAGGGCGCCGGCGCAAGCGCAATGGTGGGCGAGACCCGCGTCGAACTGGCCGGGATCATCAAGGGCTCCGGCATGATCGCGCCCGACATGGCGACCATGCTCGGCTACATCTTCACCGACGCCGATGTCGCCCCTGCCTTCCTGCAAGAGGCACTGGAGCGCGCCAACGCAGCCACATTCTCCTGCATCACCGTCGACGGCGACACCTCGACCAGCGACACGGTGATGGTGTTTGCGACAGGCAAGGCCGGCAATGCGCGCATCGAAGGCTGGGACAGCCCCGGCGCTGATGCCTTTGCCGCCGCGCTGGCCGAGGTCTGCCGCAATCTTGCGCACCTTGTCGTGCGCGATGGCGAGGGTGCGCAGAAATTCATCACCATCCGCGTGAGCGGCGCCGCGAGTGATCAAAGCGCGCGCACCATCGGCCTTGCCATCGCCAACTCCCCGCTGGTGAAGACCGCCATCGCGGGCGAGGATGCCAATTGGGGCCGCGTCGTCATGGCGGTGGGCAAGGCGGGCGAACCGGCGGACCGCGACCGGCTCTCGATCGCTTTCGGCGGCATCTGGGCCGCGAAGAACGGCCTTCCGGTCGAGGATTATGACGAGGCCCCGGTGGCCGCGCACCTCAAGGGCGAAGAGATCGAGATCGCGGTCGATCTCGGCCTCGGGGACGGCAGGGCGAGCGTGTGGACCTGCGATCTCACCCACGGCTACATCGCCATCAACGCCGATTACCGCTCATGAGCGCGCTCGACGACGAGATCCGCGACCTGATGCGCTTTGCCGCGCAGCGCTCTATGCTGCCGCGCTTCCGTGCACTGGCCGCGCACGAGGTCGAGCTAAAGGGCGAGGACGATCCCGTCACCATCGTCGACCGCGAGGTGGAAAGCTTCCTCACCGAAGCCCTCACCCGCCTCGCGCCGGGCGTCGCGGTGGTGGGCGAGGAAGCCGCGCACGCCGATGCCAGCGTGCTCGAACACCTCTCAGGGCAATGCTGGATCATCGATCCCTTGGACGGCACGGCCAACTTCGCGGAAGGCAACCAGCCCTTCGGCATCATCATCGCGCTGGCCGATGCAGGCGAGGCCGTGGCGGGGTGGATCTACGATCCGGTCAAGGACCGCTTCTGCC
>CAZQOO010000143.1:0-1933 GCA_964594845.1 uncultured Porphyrobacter sp.
AGCATCGAGGTCTTGAACGGCAGCAGCGATTGCCCGTCGGTGGTGGTGCCTTCGGGGAAGACCGTCACTGACCAGTTGTCGACCAGCGCCTCTTTCAGGGCATTGATTTGCTCGGCCACGCCCATGCGGTGCTCGCGCTTGACGAAGACGGTGCGGTTGAGGCTCGCAAGCCAGCCGACCACCGGCGCTTCGGCGAGTTCGGCCTTGGCGACGAAGGCCGTGCCGCTCGCGCCCGCAAGCGCGAGGATGTCGACCCACGAGAGGTGATTGGCGACATAGAACACATCGCGCCGCAGATGCGTGCCGATCACCTCGATCTTCGCGCCGCAGACCCGCGCGGCATAGCGCAGGAACAGCATCGGGAAGGGCGAGCCATAGGCCAGCGCGCGGTAGAGATAGTGCAGCGGCACGAACACCAGCAGCAGCCCGATCAGTGCCAGCGCGCGCAGGGTCAGGCGCACCCAGCCCATTGGCGAAAGCGGTGTCGTCTCGCCCCGCGCGGCCGCCGCGCGAAGGCTCTCCTCAGTCGGCACGCGACAGCCGCACGCCGTAGAGTTCCATGCGGTGATCGACCAGCCGGTAACCCAGCCGCTCGGCAATCTGGCGCTGGAGCGCTTCGACTTCGGGATCGACGAATTCGACGACCTTGCCGGTCTCGACATCGATCAGGTGATCGTGGTGCGCCTCGGGCACGGGTTCGTAGCGCGAGCGCCCGTCGCCGAAATCGTGGCGATCGAGAATGCCCGCTTCCTCGAACAGGCGCACGGTGCGGTAGACCGTGGCGATCGAGATCTTGGAATCGACCGCCGAGGCACGCGCATGGAGCAGTTCGACATCGGGGTGATCATCGCTTTCCGACAGCACCTTGGCGATGACACGGCGCTGTTCGGTGATGCGCAGGCCCTTTTCGGCGCACAATTGCTCAAGATCGATCTTCTGGCTCAATGACAGCTCCATCGCCAAGGGGGCGCGGCCCGCAGTGTGGGCCGATGAATAGCAAGACAGCCCCATCCTTATAGGGACGGGGCTGCTTGCTCAAGCTGGCAAGCCGCCCTCTCAACAGGGCGGCAGGTCGCGGCTTGCTCAGGCGGTCTTCTTGGTGCGGCGCTTGGGCGCGGGCGTGCCGGGCTTGCGGCCGAGACCGATCTTCTTGGCGAGATCGCGGCGCTTTTCGGCATAGTTGGGGGCGACCATCGGATAGTCGGCGGCGAGACCCCAGCGCGCCCGGTATTCTTCCGGCGACATGTTGTAATTGGTGCGAAGATAGCGCTTGAGCATCTTCAGCTTCTTGCCGTCTTCAAGGCAGACGATGTAATCCGGCTTGACCGAATTGCGCACCGCAACTGCGGGCTGCGGCTTGGCTTCTTCGACCACCGGAGTTTCGCCGAGATTGGCGAGCGCAGCATAGACGTTGGTGATCAGTCCCGGCAGATCAGCGACGGCGACATCATTGTTGCTGACGTGCGCGGCGACAATGTCGCTGGTCAGCGTAATAAGCGTTTCTTTCATAGCGATTTCCATGGCTACCCCGAGTTCCTCAGTTCTGGCTTCGGATATTTCCGATTACTGCGCCATGGCCGAACTGGCGTGCATTTGCAACTGGGGGAAGTTCCCCATGCCCAAGAATACGACGGATTGCGGCTAACTAGATCGAACGCCCGAAAGTAATCGCATCGATCCTTTCGCCATTTGCCATGCGGTAATAGTTGGGCCGCTCGCCAATGGGCTCGAAACCGAGCTTGCGATACAGGTGCAGCGCCGGATTGCCGCGCCGCATTTCCAGATAGATGCGGATTATCCCGCGCGTGCGCGCTGCCTCGAACAGGCGGTTGATCAGAATTGCGCCGATCCCCCGCCGGCGCGCACCCGGAATGACCGCGATCAGCAGCAGTTCCTCCTCGTCGAGCACATGGCGGCTCAGCACGAAGCCGGC
>CAZQOO010000143.1:2033-6262 GCA_964594845.1 uncultured Porphyrobacter sp.
AACAGGGCGGGCGGCAGCAGCGGCACGGCGGCGGCATCGGGCAGGAGATCGAACGCCTCCACCCCGGCCTGCGCGCCAGCCAGCAGATCACGCGCACGGTTTCCGGCAGCGAAGGGGTGGTGGGGTGCGCCGCGGGCCGCCTCGGGCCGTTGCGAGACGGCATCGCCTTGCGGGAGCCCGTCGCCGCCGAAATCCTGCACGAACCATTCGCCGTGCCCGCCATTGACGCACACCGTGAGCGGTTGGCCGGGCCGTTCCGCCTGCGCCTGCGCTGCGATCAGGGCGAGGGTGGGGTAGCCCAGCACCTCGGCCCCCCAGGCGAGCCCGAGCGCGCGGGCGGTGGCCAGCCCGATGCGCACGCCGGTGAAGCTGCCGGGTCCGAGGCTGACGAGAATGCGCCCGCTGCGGCCCTTGGCGGGCAGGGCCGCGATCATCGGCACCAGCGCCTCGGCATGGCCGCGCCCGATCACGCGGTGGTCGCGTGCGACCAGGTCGCCGCCCTCAAACAGGGCGACAGAGCAGGCCTCGGAGGCGGTTTCGATTGCGAGCATCCGCATGGGCCTCGCCCTGCCTCACGGCGTGCGAGCGCGCAAGCGGTGAGATGCGCCTCAGGCGATGCGGTTGAAGCGCGCGAATTCCGGGCGGGGCGAGCGATCGAAGATGCTGGCCGGATCGCCATAGCCGACCGAACAGATGAAATTCACCCGGTGGCGCGGTTCATCGGCGAAGAAGGCGGCATTGACCGCAGCCGGATCGAAGCCCGACATCGGCCCGCAATCAAGCCCCCGCGCACGCGCGGCGAGCATGAGATAGGCCCCTTGCAGCGAGGAGTTGCGGAACGCCCCTTCCTCGCGGCCGGCCTCGTTGCCCTCGAACCAGCTCCTAGCGTCAGTATGCGGGAACAGCCAGGGCAGTTCCTCGTGGAAGTCGATGTCATAGCCGATCACCGCGGTGACGGGGGCGGCGAGCACCTTGGCCTTGTTGCCCTCCATCACGCATTCGGCCAGCTTGGCCTTGGCTTGCGGAGACTTGACCCACACGATCCGTGCGGGCTGCATGTTGGCCGAGGTGGGGGCCATCTTGACGAGGTCCCAGATCGCGTGAAGCTGTTCGTCGCTGACGGGCTTGTCGAGCCAGCCATTGTAGCTGCGCGCTTCGGTGAACAGCTGGGCCAGCGCCTCGTTGCTCAGGGCATGGTCGTGAAACTGCATCGCCTAGGCCGCGCGCACTTCGGTGACTTCGGGGACGTAGTGCTTCAGCAGGCCTTCGATGCCGTGCTTCAATGTCGCGGTGCTCGACGGACAGCCCGAGCACGAGCCCTGCAGCGTCAGATAGACCACCCCGTCGCGGAAACCGCGATAGGCGATGTCGCCGCCGTCGCCCGCCACAGCGGGGCGCACGCGGGTTTCCAGCAGTTCGTTGATCGCCGCGATCACTTCGGCATCCTCGGGGCGTTCCTCGACCACGGCTTCGTCTTCGGGCGGCACCGCTATGCCGCCTGCGGTGGCGGGGGCGAACAGCGGGGCTTCGGAGACGAAGTGATCGAGCAGGATCGCGATCACCTGCGGCTTCAATGCGCTCCAGTCTGCGCCGGGGGCGGCGGTGACGCTGACGAAATCGGCGCCGAAGAACACGTTCACCACCTCGCCGGTATCGAAGATCGCCTGCGCCAGCGGGCTTGCCTCGGCAGCTTCCGGCGTTGCGAACTCGCGGCTGCCGGCGGCCATGACGGTCTGCCCGGGCAGGAACTTGAGCGCGGACGGGTTCGGGGTGGTTTCGGTTTCGATGAACATGGGGGGCATTTAAGACCGATTTTGTCCGATTTCAAGCGCGCATGGCCCCATCCACGCTTGCCGTGCGCATTCACTATCGCTTCACATTTTGCCGCCCTATAAGTCTTGCCATGACGCCGTTCTCCCGCGCCGGTCGCGCTCTCGCCCTCCTGCTTGCCCCGCTTGTGCTGGTACAGCCGCTGCTTGCCCAGCAGGCAGGCACGCCGCCTGCACAGACTGCCCCTGCCGCCCCGCCGGTGCCTGCCCCCAAGGCGCTCCAGACCGATGGCACCGTGCCGTGGCTGTATCGCGGGTCGGACGTTCCGGTCGACGACAAGTGGCTGTTCGGCGAGATGAAGAACGGGCTGCGCTACGCGGTGCGCGGCAATGGCGTGCCCCCGCGCCAGATCTCGATCCGGGTGCGGGTCGATGCCGGATCGATGCACGAGCAGGACAGCGAACAGGGCTTTGCCCACCTGCTTGAGCACCTGCTGTTCCGCGAAAGCAAATTTCTCGGGCAGGGCGAGGCGATTGCCGCCTGGCAGCGCCTCGGCGCGACCTTCGGCAGCGATGCCAATGCCGAGACCACCCCGACCCACACGGTCTACAAGCTCGACATTCCCGACATCAGCGATGCCAAGCTGGCCGAGAGCTTCAAGCTGCTTTCAGGGATGATCCGCTCGCCGGTGCTCAACGACGTCAATGTCGATGCCGAGCGCCCGATCGTGCTGGCCGAAAAGCGCGAGCGCGGCGGGGCCGGACAGCGCATGGCCGATCTCACCCGCCAGACCTTTTTTGCCGGACAGCGCCTTGCCACGCGCAATCCGATCGGCACCGAGCCGACGCTCAAGGCGGCCCGCGGCAAGAGTGTGAAGGCGTTCTACGATCGCTGGTACCGCCCTGAAAACACCACCATCATCGTGGCCGGGGATGCCGATCCGATGGTGCTGGCAGGGCTGGTGGAACAGTGGTTCGGCGACTGGAAGGGTACCGGCAAGCCCGGCGTCGCGCCGGCTTTCGGCGATCCGGTCGCACCGGCTGGTGCCACCACTGCCCCGGGCGTGCCCGCCCCGATCGGCGAGATTGCAGTCGGGGTTGAACCCGATCTTCCGCGCAGCCTTACCTACGCGGTGATGCGCCCGTGGCGGCCGGTGGAGGACACCATCGTCTACAACGAGGGGCTGCTGCTCGATGCGATCGCGCAGGCGATCATCAATCGCCGCCTGGAGGCCCGCGCGCGCGGCGGCGGCAGCTTTCTTTATGCGCAGGTCCAGCAGGACGACATCTCGCGCTCGGTCGATGCGACCTTCGTCACCTTCGCCCCGCTCAGCGATGACTGGCAGGCCGCGCTCGCGGATGTGCGCAGCGTGATCGCCGACGCGCTGGTCAATCCGCCCACACAGGAGGAGATCGACCGCGAGGCCGCCGAATTCGACGTCGTCTTCGCCAACGAGGTGGAACAGGAAAGCGTCCAGTCGGGCTCGAACCTGGCCAACAATCTCGTCAACGCGGTCGACATCCGCGAGACCGTCGCTGCCCCGCAGGTGGTGCTCGACGTGTTCCGCGGCATGAAGGCGCGGCTCAATCCGGCCGAGGTGCTGGCGCGCACGCAGGGCCTGTTCGAAGGCGCGGTGACGCGCTCGGTCTATGTCACCCCGCAGGCAGGCGAGGCCGATGTGGCCGCGCTCAGGCTGGCGTTGGCAAGCGAGGCCAAGGTCGATGGCAGCGCGCGGCTGGCGGCGGCGAGCATTGCCTTTGCCGATCTGCCCGCCGTGGGCGCGCCCGGCACCATCACCAGCCAGAAGCCATTGGGCGTGCTGGAGATCGAGCAGGTCGAATTCGCCAACGGGGTCAAGGCGCTGTTATGGGCCAATGATGCCGAACCGGGCCGCGTGACAGTGCGGGTGCGGTTCGGCTCGGGCTACCGCGCCTTCGATGCCGACAGTGCGGTCTATGCAACCATGGGCGAGGCGGCGCTGGTCGGCTCGGGACTGGGCGAGCTCGGCCAGAACGAGATCGACCGGCTGGCGACGGGGCGCAAATTGGGCTTCGATTTCGCGATCGACGATGCGGTGTTCACGCTGACGGCGCAGACCCGTTCGGACGATGTTGCCGACCAGCTCTACCTGTTTGCCGCCAAGCTCGGGATGCCGCGCTGGGATGCCGATCCGGTGATCCGCGCCAAGGCGGCGGCGGGACTTGCCTACAACACCTATTCGACCAGCCCGGGCGGGGTGCTCAACCGCGATCTCGAATTCCTCGTGACCGGCGGCGACAAGCGTTTTGCCACGCCCGATCCGCAGGCGCTGGACGGGGTCACGCCCGAAGGTTTCCGCAAGGTGTGGGAGCCGCTGCTGAAGCAGGGCCCGGTCGAAGTGCTGGTGTTCGGCGAATACAACAAGGAAGCCATCGTCGAGCAGCTGCGCAAGACCTTTGGCGCGTTGCCGCCGCGCGAGC
>CAZQOO010000144.1:0-1274 GCA_964594845.1 uncultured Porphyrobacter sp.
ATCGTCCATGCCGGCATCGCCTATGCGACGCTCTACCAGTGCGGCGAGGCGTGGATGCTCGATCCCGTCACGCTGGGGAGCCGCGGCAAGGCGCCGTGGGTGCCGCTCGATGGCATCTCGGCCCACCCCAAGGTGGACGAGGACACCGGCGAGCTGATGTTCTTCAACTACTCCAAATATCCGCCTTTCATGCATTACGGCGTGGTCGACCGCGAGGGACGGCTGGTGCATTATGTCCCCGTCCCGCTGCCCGGACCGCGCCTGCCGCATGACATGGCGATCACCAAGAACTGGTCGATCCTCAACGACATGCCGCTGTTCTGGGACGAGGAGCTGCTCGCCCGGAACATCCACGCCGCGCGGCTGCATCCGGGCATCCCCACCCGCTTCGCGCTGATCCCGCGTCACGGCAGCGCCGAGGACATCCGCTGGTTCGAAGCGGAGCCGACCTACGTGCTGCACTGGACCAACGCGTGGGAAGAGGGGGATGAAGTCATCCTCGAAGGCTATCACCAGGCCAAGCCCATGCCCGATCCGCTGGAGGAAATGGGCCGCTACAGCCACATGATGGCTTACGTGGACGAGCACTCGTTCCAGTCCCGCCTCCACCGCTGGCGCTTCAACCTCAAGACCGGCGAGACCCGCGAGGAGCGCCTGTCCGAACGCATCGTCGAATTCGGGATGATCAACCCGCGCTACGCCATGCACAAGAGCCGCTACGTGTGGTCCACCACCACCCGGCCCGGCTGGTTCCTGTTCAACGGCTATGTCCGCCACGACACCGAGACCGGCGAGGAACAGGTCTACCGCCTGCCCGAAGGCGTCTATGCCAGCGAAAGCCCGATGATCCCGCGGAAGGGCGCAACGTCCGAGGATGACGGGTACTTGGTCACCTTCCTGATCGACGAAAACACCGGCACCTCGCAATGCGCGATCCTCGATGCGAGCGACGTGACCAAGGGCCCGATCTGCCGCCTCGCGCTGCCGCACAAGATCTGCTCGGGCACGCATTCGGTGTGGGTCGAACACGAACAATTGCGCAAGGACGCCGCCTTCCACGCGAGCCGGTTTGCCCGCAGCGCCATGACGGCGGCATGACACCGGTCGAAGCGCCTGTGTCACTCGTCGCGGGCGCGCTTGTGGAGTTGGCGCGCGCTTCCTAGCTCGGCAGCATAGCAACGACACCTGCGGGGACTGCCATAATGAAGTTTCGCCTTGCCCTTGCCGCCTCGAGCGCGCTGCTGCTTGCCGCCACGCCCGCGCTGGCCGAAAGC
>CAZQOO010000144.1:1374-5686 GCA_964594845.1 uncultured Porphyrobacter sp.
TTCCTGACCGATTCCGCCTTCCTTGCCGCGCGTACCGATACCCAGCTCAATCTTGCGCTGCTCGCCCAGATCGACCGGTCGAAGCTCTCGCCCACCGACCAGCTCGCCTATGACGTGTTCAAATACACCGAGGAACAGGCGCTCAAGGGCGCGAGCGACCGCATCCGGTCGCTGACCGAGGTGCGCCCGCTCAACCACTTCTTCGGTCTGCACACCTTCTATCCCACCTTCGCCAGTGGCAAGGGCGTCGCGCCGTTCAAGACCCTCGCCAATTACGAGGACAACCTGTCGCGGCACGACGACTACATTGCCTTCATCGACCGTGCGATCGGCAAGTTCCGCGAAGGCATGGCAAGCGGCGTGGTCGAGACACGGCTGACGGTCGAGATCATGGTCACCCAGCTCGACACGCAGCTGGCGATCCCGCTGGCGGATTCGCAGTTCATGGCGCCGACCAAGGAATTCCCCGAGAGCATCAGCGAGGCTGACCGCGCGCGGCTGACAGCCGCCTACGAGGCCAAGACCCGCGAGCTCTACGCCGCGAACACGCGCTTGCGGGACTTCCTCAAGAACGAATACCTGCCCGCCGCGCGCGACAGCATCGGCCTTTCCCAGATGAAGGGCGGCGCGGAGCTCTATGCCCAGCTGGTCGAGGAATCGACCACTCTGCCGCTTGATCCCGAGACCATCCACCAGCTCGGCCTGTCCGAAGTGGCGCGGATCAAGGCGGAGCTGGAAAAGCTCAGGAAGGAAGTGAAGTTCAAGGGCACGCTGAACCAGTTCTTCGACTATGTCCGCACCGATCCCAAGTTCCAGCCCAAGACCCGCGAGGCGCTGACGCAGGACTATTACCGGATCGGCCGCGAGGTCGATGCCAAGATCGGCGACTTCTTCTCGTTGATCCCCAAGTCGCCGCTCGAAATCCGCCCCTACGACCCTTCGACCGAGCAGTTCGAGGCGGGCGGTTCCTACCAGTCGGGCTCGCCCGACGGATCGCGCCCCGGGGTGTTCTACTTCAACGCCTATGACCTGCCGAGCCGCCTGACGCCGGGCAATGTCACGCTCTACCTGCACGAGGGCGCGCCCGGGCACCACTTCCAGATCAGTCTGGCGCAGGAAAACGAGGCGCTGCCCGCCTTCATGCGCTTCGGCGGCACCACCGCCTTTGTCGAAGGCTGGGCGCTCTATGCCGAGACGCTCGGCAACGAGATGGGCTTCTACAAGGACCCGTGGAACCGCTACGGCACGTTGCAGGACGAACAGCTGCGCGCGATGCGGCTGGTGGTCGATACCGGCATCCACGCCAAGGGCTGGACCCGCGATCAGGCGATCACCTTCATGATGGAGAACTCCGGCATGACCCGCACCGAAGTGGTGGCCGAGGTCGATCGCTACATCGCCATTCCCAGCCAGGCGCTGGCCTACAAGATCGGCGCGCTCAAGATCCAGGAACTGCGCAAGCGGGCCGAAACGAAGCTTGGCGCGCGGTTCGACATCAAGGCGTTCCATGCCCAGGTGCTCGATACCGGCGGGCTGCCGCTGACGATCCTCGAACAGAAGATCGATCGCTGGATCGCGGCCGAAGCCGCCCGCTGATTGCCCCTCACCGAGCCGGGTCTGCGACTCGACTCACCGCATACCTTGCTCCGGCTGCCCGCTCCTGTGGCAGCCGGGGCTTGCACGTTCATCGGCCAGCAAGGATGGGATGAACACCGCTGCGCGTGCAACACGCCAATAGGGGCCGAACCGCAAGGGATCGCCGGTCCGAACACAGGAGAATACCAAGATGACCACCCCTGCCCGCACCCCCGGCAACCGGCGCGCCCCGCTCGCACTCGCGCTGCTGGCCGGTCTCGCCGCTCTGCCTGCCGCCCACGCGCTTTCCGCCCAGAACAGCGAAGGCGGCGAGGTGCTGACCACGGTCTATGGCAACCTGCCGGCCATGGCGGACATGAACGAAGGCCCGCGGATCGAAGGCATCATCTCGGCGCGGCAGGGCCAGCGTCTGCAGGTCACCAGCGAAGACGGCACCAGCACCATCCTCACGCTCCATCCCGATACCGAAATCCGCACCCGCGGCGGGTTCCTCGGAATCGGCAACAAGACCTTCGACCAGAGCGCGCTGATCAACGGCCTGCCGGTCAAGGTCCGCACCCGTCAGTACGGCGAGGGTCTGGTGGCAAGCGAAGTGCGTTTCACCAGCGATGATCGCCTGATCGCGGCGATGATCCGCGGCGGCACCGCGCAGAAATTCGCCGAGCAGGGCGCGGCGATCCAGCAGAACGCTGCCGCCACCGAAGCGCTGCGCGGCCGGCTTGGCGATATCGACAAGTACAATCTCAAGAGCACCACCAACGTCTACTTCGAAACCGGCAAGGCGGTGCTCTCGCCCGGGGCGCGGGCCGAACTGTGCGCTGCCGCGCAGGCCGCAAGCGCCAACGAGAATTCGCTGATGCTGGTGCTCGGCTACACCGATTCCACCGGCTCGCCCGAAGTCAATCAGGCGCTTTCGGAAAAGCGCGCCGCGGCGGTGGTCAACCACCTCCAGCAGGTGTGCAAGTGGAAGCCCTACCGGATGCTCACTCCGACCGGCATGGCCACCGCCGATCCGGCGGCCGACAACACCACCGCTGCCGGACGCGCGCAGAACCGCCGCGTCTCGGTCAATGTGCTGGTCAGCAAGGCGCTCGACACGCAGTAGGCGCACGGCGCGGGGGCAGTCCTTTGGCGGGCCTGTCCCTCAACTTCCGTAGAGAAACATGTTCACGGTCAGCCGCCCTGCGCCCGGATCATCGGAGAGCGCAGCAGGATCGGGGATGATCCCCGAATGGAGCTGTCGTCCGCGATAGAGCGCCAGCCGGTCAGGCCGCGCCTCGACGGCACCGATCTGTTCATAGGCGGCACTATCGCCCATCGGATAGCCGGGTGGCGGCGGTCCGAATTCGCGCTCATCCGCGAGCAACCCTGCGGCAAAGGCAGCCTCGCGCTGCGGGGTGATCGCCTCGAAACCGGTGCGGCGGTGGCGGTAGAAGGCTGTGCCGCCCGTTTCCGGCCCGCCAAGGTAGTGCATGATCGCCACCCGCCCCGCATCCGAATGATCGTGGTGCGGAATGCGCTGGCGGGCCGACAGCTGTTCAGGCGGCAGGGTCACCAGCGAGAAAGCGGCAACTTCGCAATGGACCCCGCGCGTCAGGCCGAACACCCGCGCCATCACCTGCATCATCAACTCGCGCCGCAGATCGAGATAGGACGGATCGGCGAGCGCACGGATCCCGGGATAATCGACCCCCGCGGGATGATACTGGGCCGCCATCCCCATCTGGCGCAGCCGTTCGGGCTGGCCGGTGAAATTGTCGATGATCACCAGCGGCTCGCCTTCGCGGCCCAGGCGTTCGACAGTGATGGAAGCGTCGGGCAGGATCACGGCGCTATCCTAGCCCCCTGCATGATAGAAATCATAGACCTTGCGCGCCACCGTGGCGCTGACGCCGGGAGCGCGCTGGAGGTCTTCGAGCGCGGCGGCGCGGACCTTGCTGGCCGTGCCGAAATGCAGCAGCAGCGCGCGCTTGCGCGCCGGGCCGATGCCGGGGATCTCGTCGAGCGGCGAAGCGGTGATCGCTTTCGACCGCTTGGCCCGGTGCGCGCCGATGACATAGCGGTGCACCTCGTCACGCAGGTTCTGCAAGTGGAACAGCAGCGGTGAATTGACGGGGAGCATCTTCTCGCGACCGTCGGGAAAGTGGAACACTTCCCGCCCCTCGCGCCCGTGATGGGGCCCCTTGGCGATGCCGATCACCGTGACCTCGTCGGCGATGCCGATTTCTTCCAGCACCGCCATGACACTGGAGATCTGCCCCTTGCCGCCGTCGATCAGGATCAGGTCGGGGAGCGTCGTTTCGTGCCCGCCGGGCTTTGCTTCCGGGTTCTCCTCCCCTTCGGCAAAGTTGCGGAACCGCCGCGCCATCACTTCGCGCATCATCGCGAAGTCGTCGTTCGATTGCGCCTCGCGGATGTTGAACTTGCGATACTGGCCCTTCTCGAAGCCCTCCGGCCCGGCGACCACCATCGCGCCCACCGCCTTGGTGCCCTGGATATGGCTGTTGTCATAGACCTCGATCCGCTGCGGCGGCGCGTCGAGTTCCAGAAACTCGGCCAGTTCGCGGTTGAGTTTGGCCTTGGTGCCGGTCTCGGCCAGCCGCCGTTCGAGCGCCTCCACGGCGTTCCTCTGCGCCTGCGCCATCAGCTTGCGCCGGTCGCCGCGCTCGGGGATGGAGAGCTTGACCTTGCGGCCCGCCAACTCCGACAGCGCCGC
>CAZQOO010000144.1:5696-6051 GCA_964594845.1 uncultured Porphyrobacter sp.
GATCAACTCGGACTCGGGCAACTCGCGATCGACGAGGATCGTCGGCGGCGGCGGCACTTCCTCGTAGAATTGCAGCATAACGTCCGCCAGCACCTGCGCCTCGTCCACATCCGCCGTGTGGCGCGGGAACAGCGCGCGGTGGCCCCAGTTCTGCCCGCCGCGGATGAAGAAGGCCTGCACGCTCATCTGCCCGTTCCTGGCGGCGAGCGCGAAGACGTCGGCATCGCCCAGACCTTGTGCATTGATTGCCTGGCTGCCCTGGATGAAGGTCGCCGCGCGCAGCCGGTCCCGCAGGATCGCCGCGGTCTCGAAATCGAGGTTTTCGGCGGCTTCCGCCATCTGCCGTTCCAGATCG
>CAZQOO010000145.1:0-6051 GCA_964594845.1 uncultured Porphyrobacter sp.
GCGTTACCTGCGCGATCTGCGCAACGACGCCTATATCGAATACAATTGAGCGCAGACACGGCACCCCTCGCGATAGCTTTGGGCGATCCGGCAGGGATTGGCCCTGAAGTTGTCCTAGGCGCGTGGACGCGCCTGCGCAGCGAGCGGCGCGCCCCGCCCGCCTTCGTGGTCGGCGGGCCGGAGCTGCTGCGTTCAGCGGCGGAGGCCTTGCGGATCGACTGCCCGATCGTGCCGATTGCCGATCCCTCCGAGGCGTTCTACGCTGGCGCAGCGGGCCTGCCGGTGATGGCGGGGCTTGATGCCGCGTGGTCACCCGGCCAGCCCTCGCCTGATGGCGCCAGGCTGGCGCTGGCCTCGCTCCAGTGGGCGACCAAGTTCGCCCTTTCGGGCATGGCCGCGGGTCTCGTCACCGCGCCGGTTTCCAAGAGCGCGCTGGCGGCGGTCGGCTGGGATTATCCGGGGCAGACCGAATTTCTCGCCGATGCCTGCGGCCGGCCCTATCGCGATGCAGTGATGATGCTGGCCGGGCCGAGCCTGCGCACCGTGCCGCTGACCGTGCACGTCGCGCTGAGCGAGGTGCCCGCTCTGCTCTCGGCAGACCTGATCATCCACAAGGCGCGGATTGTCGCGGCAGGGCTCCGGCGCGATTTCGGCATCGCTTCCCCCCGCCTCGCGATTGCCGCGCTCAACCCGCACGCGGGCGAAGGCGGGCAGTTCGGCGACCAGGAAGCGCGCATCATTTCGCCCGCCATCGCCGCGCTTCAGGCCGAGGGGATCGCGGCATTCGGCCCTGTCCCCGGCGACGCGCTGTTCACCCCCCGGGCGCGGGCGACCTATCACGCGGCGCTCGCGATGTATCACGATCAGGCGCTGATCCCGATCAAGGCGCTCGAGGTGGACGAGGGCGTCAACGTCACGCTCGGTCTGCCCATCATCCGCACCTCGCCCGATCATGGCACCGCCTTCGACATCGCCGGCAAGGGCCTCGCCGATCCCGGCGCAATGGCGGCGGCGATCGTGATGGCGGCGCAGATGGCGGCGGCGCGGGCGCGCGCATGACCACCCTTCCCCCCATCCGCGAGGTCATCGCCCGCCACGGCCTCGCCGCTTCCAAGGCGCTGGGGCAGAACTTCCTGCTCGACGAGCAGCTGCTGGCCCGCATCGCGGCGCTGCCGGGCGATCTGTCCGGCCAGAAGGTGCTCGAAGTCGGCCCCGGCCCCGGCGGGTTGACGCGGGCACTGCTGCGCGCCGGCGCGAAGGTCACCGCGATCGAGATGGACCGCCGCTGCCTCCCCGCCCTCGCCGAACTGGGCGAGGCCTTTCCCGGCCAGCTGACCGTGGTCGAGGGCGATGCGCTCAAGCTCGATCACAATGCGCTGATGGGCGCAGAGCCATTCCACGTGCTCTCGAACCTGCCCTACAATGTCGGCACCGCGCTGTTCGTGCGCTGGCTCAGCGGGGAGGCCTGGCCGCCCTTGTGGCAGTCGCTCACCCTGATGTTCCAGCGCGAGGTTGCCGACCGGATCGTGGCAAGCGCCGGAGAGGATGCCTATGGCCGCCTCGCCGTCCTCGCCCAGTGGCGCGCCGAGGCGAAGCTCGCGATGAAGGTCCATCGCAGCGCCTTCACCCCGCCCCCCAAGGTGATGAGCGCGATTGTCCACGTGACCCCCGCCGCCATGCCCGAGGGCGTCTCCGCACGGATGCTCGAACGCCTCACCGAAGCCGCCTTCGGCCAGCGCCGCAAGATGCTGCGCCAGAGCCTCAAGGGCGTCCCCGGCGCGCTGGAGGCGCTCGCGAGCCTCGGAATCGACGAGACGCGGCGGGCCGAGACGGTCAGCGTGGCGGAGTTCGTCGCGCTAGCCCGCGCCATGCAAGGGTGATCGACCCGCCCGCTCCGTTCAGGTTCGCGCCTGTTGGAGACACATGAGACACTGTCCTGAACGCAAAAACCTGCCCCCGCGTTGCAGACAGATGCGGGCAAGACAGGCCATACAGGCGAGCCTGGCAAATCACGAGCGTGTAGGAAACCGCTCTCCTACCCCGCCTTCTTGCGCAAGCGCCAAGCGTGCAGCAGCGGTTCGGTATAGCCGCTCGGCTGCTCGACGCCCTTGAAGATCAGGTCCTTCGCCGCGCTGAAGGCCGCGCCGGTCTCGTTGCCGGTGAGCGGCACATAGAGCGGATCGCCCGCGTTCTGGGCGTCGACCTTGGCGGCCATGCGGGTAAGCGAATCCATCACCTGCGCCTCGGTGATCACCCCGTGCAGCAGCCAGTTGGCGATGTGCTGCGAGGAGATGCGCAGGGTCGCGCGGTCCTCCATCAGGCCCACGTCATTGATGTCGGGCACCTTGGAGCAACCCACGCCCTGATCGATCCAGCGCACCACATAGCCGAGCAGGCCCTGGCAGTTATTGTCGAGCTCCTCGCGGATTTCCTCTTCCGACCAGTTCGTGCCCTCTGCCAGCGGGATCGCCAGCAGCGCGTCGAGGCCCATCGGTTCGGGGAGGGTCTTCTGCACTGCGAACACGTCGATCTGGTGGTAATGCAGCGCATGGAGCGTCGCGGCGGTGGGGGACGGCACCCAGGCGGTGTTGGCGCCTGCCTTCAAGTGGCCGATTTTCTCGACCATCATCTGCCCCATCAGGTCGGGCGCGGCCCACATCCCCTTGCCGATCTGCGCCTTGCCCGACAGGCCGTGCTTCAGCCCGATGGCGACATTGCGCACCTCGTAGGACTTGAGCCAGTCCGAGCCCTTCATGGCACCTTTCCGCAGCATCGGGCCGGCGCGCATCGAAGTGTGGATTTCATCGCCGGTGCGGTCGAGGAAGCCGGTGTTGATGAAGACAATCCGGTCACGCACGGCATGGATGCAGGCGGCAAGATTGGCGCTCGTGCGCCGCTCCTCGTCCATCACCCCGACCTTGATGGTGTGGCGCGGGAGTTGCAGCAGGTCTTCGACCGCGTCGAACAGGTCATTGGTAAAGGCGCATTCTTCCGGACCGTGCATCTTGGGCTTCACGATGTAGATCGAGCCGCAGCGGCTGTTGCCGAACTTGCCGTGACCCTCGACATCGAGCGCGCTGATGGCGCTGGTGAACACCGCGTCCATGATGCCCTCGGGCACTTCCGAGCCATCAGCGAGGCGGATCGCCGGGTTGGTCATCAGGTGGCCGACATTGCGCACGAACATCAGGCTGCGGCCCTTGAGGGTGTGCGCGGTGCCGTCCGGCGCAGTGTAGCTCTTGTCGCCCGCCAGCGTGCGGGTGAGCGTCCTGCCGCCCTTCTCAAAGCTTTCCGAGAGGTCGCCGCGGATGATGCCGAGCCAATTGGTGTAGGCCAGCAGCTTGTCCTCGGCATCGACCGCCGCGACCGAATCCTCGCAATCGGCGATGGTGGTGAGCGCCGCCTCGACGATGATGTCGGCGATCCCGGCCTTGTCGGTTGCGCCCACGGGCGTGTTCGAATCGAACACAACTTCGACGTGCAGGCCATTGTTCTTGAGGAGAATACCCTTCTCGGTCTCGCCGATATACTGGCCCGCGTCAGCCAGTGCCACGCCGTCACGGCTCCCAAGGTCGGCCCAGCTCCCGCTCGCCAGCGGGAGGGCTTCGTCGAGGAACTGCCGCCCGCGCGCGATCACCGCTGCGCCGCGTTCCTCGTCATACCCGCCCGGCCGCGCCGGAGCCGCATCGAGCGCGTCGGTGCCGTAGAAGGCGTCGTAGAGGCTCCCCCATCGCGCGTTCGCCGCATTGAGCAGGAAGCGGGCGTTGAGAATCGGCACCACCAGCTGCGGCCCCGCCATGGTGGCGATTTCGGGATCGACGTTCTGCGTGCCGATGGTGAAGTCGCCCGGCTCGGGAACGAGGTAGCCGATCTGCGTGAGGAAAGCCTTGTATGCCGTTGGATCATGAGGTTTTCCCGCGCGCTCACAATGCCATGCGTCGATCTGCGACTGCAAGGTCTCGCGCTTCGCCAGCAGCGCGCGGTTGCGCGGGGCGAAGTCTGCCAGCAGCGCGGCGAAGCCCTGCCAGAACGCCGCCACGTCGCGGCCCAGCGGCGCCAGCACCTCGGCTTCGAGGAAGCTCGCAAGGCAAGAATCGACGGCAAGTCCGGCGCGGGTGGTCATATCAGTCATGTGGTCCTCGATCGGCTGCAATGGTGCGGGCCCGGGGAGGAGAGGACGGGGCGCCCTATGGCGCAGGGGAGGACGGATTGCAACGGGTTGGACTGGCGCGCGCGGGCGGCTAGAGGGAGGGCATGGACGGGACGCAGATGATCGACTCCAGCGCGATGCTGGCGCAGGTGCGCGCGTGGAGCGCGATCAACACCGGCACCGCGAATCTCGCCGGGTTGGCCAAGCAGGCCGCCGCGCTGGCCGAGGCCTTCGCGGCGCTTCCCGGCACGGTCGAACTGGTCGATCCGGCCCCTGTCACCGCAATCGCCGCCGACGGCAGCGCCTTCGACAAGCCCCACGGCCAGCACCTTGTGGTGCGCGTCCGCCCGCAGGCCAACCGGCGGATCCTGCTGACCGGCCACATGGACACGGTGTTCCCCGCCGATCACCCCTTCCAGGCCCAGCGCTGGCTTGACGAGGAGACGCTGAACGGCCCCGGCGTCGCCGACATGAAGGGCGGGATCGCGGTGATGCTCCACGCGCTCATGGCTTTCGAGCAGACCGCCGCCGCCTCCAGCCTCGGCTATGACGTGCTGATCAATTCGGACGAGGAAACCGGCTCGCTAGCCAGTGCCGCGCTGATTGCCGAGCTCGCCGCGGGAAAGTTTGCGGCGCTGACCTATGAACCCGCCGCCCTGCCCGATGGCACGCTGGCGCACGAGCGCGGGGGCACGGGCAACTATTCGATCACCTTCACCGGCAAATCCGCCCATGCCGGACGCAACCCGCACGAGGGGCGCAACGCCATCGTCGCCGCGGCCGATCTGATCCTGCGACTGAAGGCGCTGGAAAGCGACTATATCACCATCAATCCGGCCAAGCTGGAAGGCGGCGCGGCCAACAACGTCGTGCCCGATCATGCCGTGCTGCGCTTCAACATCCGTCCGAAAACGGTCGAGGCAGGCGCTGTCTTCGATCATGCACTCAATCACTTGCTGGTCGATATTCAGACCGCGCACGAAGTTTCCACCCATCGTCACGGCGGCGTCACCCGTCCGCCCAAGAAGGTGGACGAAGCGGCACAGCGCCTGTTCGATCTGGTGCGCGAATGCGGCGCGGAACTGGGGCAGGACATCCGCTGGCAAGCGACCGGCGGGGTGTGCGACGGCAACAACATCGCCGCTTGCGGAGTGCCGGTGGTCGATACCATGGGCGTACGCGGCGGCGCGATCCATAGCCCGGAGGAGTATTTGATCGTGCCCAGCCTCGCCGAACGCGCGGCGCTTTCCGCCCGCGTCATCGAGCGTCTCGCAATGGGCCATTTGGAACAGGGAGCAATATCGTGACCTTCCGCCTGCGCGCCGCGCGCCCCGCCGATCTTGAGGCGCTTTACGAAATGGCCAAGCTGACCGGCGGAGGGTTCACCAACCTGCCGCCCGACCGTGCCGCGCTGCGCACCAAGCTTGAACGGGCCGAGGCCGCGTTTGCACGGGACAGCGATTCGCTGGGGGACGAACTGTTCGTGCTGGTGCTGGAAAACGCCCGTACCGGGGCGGTGCGCGGCACCTGCCAGCTAATGAGCCAGGTCGGCCAGCGCTGGCCGTTCTATTCCTACCGCCTCAACACCCTCACCCAGTATTCGCAGGAGCTCGACCGCACGGTGCGCGCCGAACTGCTGAGCCTCGTCACCGATCTCGAAGGATCGAGCGAGGTGGGCGGGCTGTTCCTCCATCCCAACGAGCGTGCCGGCGGCCTCGGCCTGCTGCTCGCCCGGTCGCGTTACCTGTTCGTCGCGATGCACCGCAAACGCTTCGCCGACCGCATCCTTGCCGAATTGCGCGGCATCATCGACGAACGCGGCGGCTCGCCCTTCTGGGAGGGGGTCGCAGGGCGCTTCTTCGGGATGAGCTTCCAGGACGCCGACTATTTCAACGCGATCA
>CAZQOO010000146.1:0-2756 GCA_964594845.1 uncultured Porphyrobacter sp.
CGGATGTGATTGGTCCTGTCTGAAACCCCCACACTTTCCCTTGCGTAACTCCCCCGATTGCGGGCAGAAACGCAAGGGAGAGAGGGATCACATACATTGCCGCACGACCTTAACCGCAAGCCCACGCTGCTGTCGCGCATCGTGCGCCGGATCATCCTCGCCATCTGGTATATCCGGGGCTGGAAGATCGACTCCCCGCTGCCCAAGCACCTCAAGAAATACGTCATCGCCGGCGCGCCGCACACTACCAACTGGGACTTCGTGTTCTTTACCGGCGCCACCCACGAAGAGGGCATCCGCCCCAACTTCATGGGCAAGCACACCCTATTTCAGGGGATCATGAAGAACTTCATGTTCGACATGGGCGGCATTCCGGTCGACCGCCGCAGCCGCTTGAACGCCACCGAGCAGGTCGCCGCCGAATTCGCCCGCCGCGACCATCTTGCGCTGGTGATCGCCTGCGAGGGCACCCGCAAGACCGACGGCAAGTGGAAGTCGGGTTTCTACCACATCGCCCGCGCGGCCAATGTGCCGATCGTCCCCGCCTTTGCCGACAATCTGCGCAAGATCATCCGCTTCGGCCCGCCGATGGTGCCGACCGGCAATTACGGCGAAGACCTGCTCAAGATCGCCGAGTGGTTCCGCGCCCAGCTGCCCGATTACGAACGCTTCAAGGTGCTGGAACAGCAGGCGCGCGACATCATCGCCGGCAAGAACGATGTTTGAAGCACTGGCGGTGAATGCCGCCATCCTGATTGCGCTGGTGCTGATCCAGTGGGCGATCTCGGTGCGCATCAATGACGTGAGCTTCATTGACGCCTTCTGGGGCGCTGGCATGGGCGTGCTGGCGGTGGCAAGCTGGCTGCACGTGGCCGGCGGCCCCGGCGCGCTTGCGACGCTGATCATGGCGATGGCCGCGGCCTGGGGCTTTCGCCTCGGCATCTACCTGTTCCGGCGCTGGCGCAGTCACGGCGAGGACAAGCGCTATGCCCTGATCCTCAGGAAAGCGCGCGAGCAGGGCAGGTTTGCCAGCGCGGCGCTGACCAAGGTCTGGCTGCTACAGGCGGTGCTGCTGTACATGGTCTCCTCGCCCGCGCAGGTCGGTATTCTCGCCAGCCCCGCGCCCGCGCCGATCCCGCCGCTGGCATGGGTGGGCTTGGGCGTGTGGAGCGTGGGCGTGTTCTTCGAATGGGTCGGCGACTGGCAGCTGGCGCGGTTCAAGGCCGATCCGACGAATGCGGGGAAGGTGCTCGACACCGGGCTGTGGCGCTACACCCGCCATCCCAATTACTTTGGCGACTTCGCCGCGTGGTGGGGGATCTGGCTCGCCTGTGCCGCGGCCGGCTGGGAGTATGCCGCGGCCACCGTGATCGGGCCTTTGTTCCTCAGTTTCACGCTCACCAAATGGTCGGGCGCGGCGCTGCTGGAGAAGGGTCTCGACAAGACCAAGGGCGACAAATACGCCGATTACAAGCGCCGCACCCCGGCCTTCTTCCCGTGGTTCCCGCGTCCCTGACGCGGACCTGAGGCAGGGCTAATCGACGAACCGCCTTGTTGCGCCGCACAAAAATCGACGAGCTGCCCTTTAAGCCTGCGTCCGATTGGCCTATGTTGCGCCAGATCAAGGAGACGCACTTGCCCATGGCTCTCAACCCCACCTTGCGCGAGCAGGAACGCGAACGGGTCGCGCGCCATGTGCTCGACCTCGTCAAGGAACGCGGATCGGAGATTCCGTGGACCATCGCCATGGCCGAAAGCGGGCTCACCCGCGCGCGGTTCGAGGCGCTGTTTGCCGATTACGACGATCTGTTCGATGCCGTCGCGCAGCTGTGGCTGGCGCCGCACCTGGCGGTGATGGAGGAAGTGCTCGCCGCGAACCTCCCGCCGCCGCGCAAGATGTACGAATTCTTCCGGCGCCGCTTCGCGATCTCGCAGGCGCGCTTCCGCGAGGATCCCGAGCACTTCACCATCCTGTGCGAGATGGGTGCCGCCAATTTCGAACGCGTGCGCAGCTACGTCGATCTGGCCGATCACTACCTGTGCGAGCTGATCGCCGAAGCGCAGGCCGATGGATATTTTGCCGGGCTGGAGATCGACGAGGCGCTGTCGCTGATCAACCAGATGATCTCGAACTACACCCTGCCTGACGCGCTGATCTATCTCGGCGACAAGCTGACCGAGCAGAAGCTGGCGCGGATCGTCGATACCATGTTCATCGGCCTGTCGGGCGAGGCCGGGGCGGATGCTTCGGGGGTGAACACGCTGAAGGTCGCGTCCTAACCTTCAGCCCACCACGCCGCCGCGGGATCATCGGCCCCCCGTGCCCCGCGGCGCTGAAGACCATCGAACAATCCGCCGTCCAGCGCCATGGTCGAGGGCGCGGTGCGGTTCCAGTCCATCACGTAGAGCCGCTCGGCGATCCGCCAGCGGCCCTCGCGCTTTTCGAGCCGGTCGAGATAGCGGCCACCGACTACCAGTTCGATCTCGCCCTCAGGGGTCGGGATCAGGTGCAGCGCGACGCAGTTGGTCTCGGCCTTTGCGGTGTCCCTGGCAATCCGCATCACAGTGTTCGAGATGTTGTGCTGGGTCAGCCGCATCCCGCCGAGACCCGCCATCAGCCCCGGAATCACCTCGGCAACCGGCCGCGCCCCGTCGCCATAGTCGATCAGCGCATCCGGGGTGAACACGGCGGCGAGTTGCTCACCGTCGCAGCGGTCGATCCCGCGGCAATAGAGCGCAAGGGTTTCGGCAATCGC
>CAZQOO010000146.1:2856-6007 GCA_964594845.1 uncultured Porphyrobacter sp.
GCCTGCTCGGTGAACAGGTAGCGGAAGTCGCGCAGCATGCTCATCGCCGCCAGCACGCCGAGGAATTGCAGGGTGAAGCGGGTCAGAGCGTCGCCGGCGCGCCACGCCACCAGCGCAAGGCAGGCACCCACCAGCGGCAGCACGGCATAGCCCACCGGTGATCGCACCCAGATGATCACGCTGGCAAGGATCGCCGCCGCCGTCAGCCACAGCACCGGTCGCCACAGCCGCCGGTGTGCGCTGGCAATGATCAGCAGCGCGCCCGCTACACAGGGCGCAAGCGGGCCACCGGCGGCGATCGCGGCCGGCACCCACAACGGCGCATCGGCGACGATCCGGCTTTCCGCCACGCCCGAGCCGCTGGCGAAGATCATCAGCTGGCGGAAATCCTGCCCGCTCGCCAGCGCGGCGAGGCCGTGTCCCATCTCGTGGAACCAGGTGGTGAGGATGACGAAGGGATAGATCAGGTAATTGCCGAAAGGCAGGGAGGGCAGCATCACCACCACCAGGCCCGCCAGCACCAGACGTCCGGCCTGTTCGGCCTGACTGCCGGGGCGCACGAGCGACTGCATCGCGGCTCAGTCCGCGGCGGCGCCGGGCACCCGGCCCGAGGCGTCGACTGTGATCCGATCGATCTCCTCCCCGGCCCGCGCGTCCTCCTCGCGGTATTCCTGCAGGATCGACCAGCTGGCGAGGAACAGTCCCGCCACCAGCGGCCCCAGCACGATGCCCGAAAAGCCGAGGAAGCTGATGCCGCCCAGCGTGGTGACGAGGATGATCCAGTCGGGAATGCCGGTATCGCGGCCGACCAGGATCGGGCGCAGCACATTGTCGGCCGAGGAGATGATCACCACGCCGACCACAAGCACGAACACGCCCTGCCACATCGCGCCGGTCAGCAGCAGCCAAAGCCCGACCGGGATGTAGACCGCCCCTGCGCCGATTACCGGAACCAGCGCGAAGACCGTCGTCAGCACGCCGAAGAACAGCGCGGATTCGAGGCCGACGATCAGGAAGCTGATCCCCGCCAGCACCCCCTGCACCAGCCCGACCACGCCCGAACCCTTGATCGTGGCGCGCACGATGCCGAGGAAGCGCTCGGCCAGCCGCTCGGAAATCGAGCGTTCGACCGGCACGGTGTTGAGCAGCGTCCGCCCGATCCGCTCGCCATCGCGCAGCAGGAAGAACATCACATATAGCCCGACTGCGAAGGACAGCATGAAGCTGAGCGCGCCGCTCCCGATCGACACCGCCTGACTGGCGATCATCCCGGCGCTCTGGGTGAGCAGTTCCTGGAGCTTGGTCTGGATGCTCGACACATCGGCCCAGCCCGAGCGGTCGACCGCCTCCTGCGCGGCCTGCGGCAGCATGCCGTAGACATTGTCGAACGTGGTGGCGAGATCGATGGGCTGGGCCTGCAGCGCGGCGACCAGCACCAGCGCTTCCTGCACCACCAGCGTTGCCAGCCACAGGCCGGGGACAAGCACCGCGAAGAAGATCACCAGCAACGAGGTGATCGCCGCCGGATTGCGCCGTCCGCGCATCTTGCGCAGCATCCAGCGGTAGAGCGGCTGAAACATGATCGCCGCCAGTGCCGCCCACAGCAGCGCGGTGGCGAAAGGCCACACGATCACCGCCATCATCAGGCTGACGACCGCAAGGATCAGCAGGAAACTGGCGTGCTGCAGTTCGTCGGTGCGGTGCGGCTTGTGGGCCATGGGCTTAAGCGGGTGTCCTTGTGCGGCTAGACGTCGAGGTTTGCCACGTTCAGCGCGTTATCCTGGATGAACTCGCGGCGCGGTTCGACCACGTCGCCCATCAGGCGGGTGAAGATCTCGTCGGTGACGTCGGCGTCCTCGACCTTGACCTGCAGCAGCACGCGGGCTTCGGGATCGAGCGTGGTTTCCCAGAGCTGCTCGGCGTTCATCTCGCCAAGGCCCTTGTAGCGGCTGATCGAGAGGCCCTTGCGCCCGGCGGCGAAGATCGCGTCGAGCAGCTGGGTCGGGCGGCTGATCGACCCGTCGACTGGGATGACCGACACGGGCGCTGCCTCCTCGGCCTCGCCGGCGAGCGGGTCGGCGGGGGCGGCAGGTTCGGCTTCAGGCTCTTCGGCCGCGTCGCCCGCGCGCACGAGGTTGACGGGGGTCGCATAGGTCTCGGCCTGTGCGGCGGCGAGGCCGTGGAGCTTGTGCGCCTCGGTGCTGGCAAGGAAGCGCGCGTCGATCTCGTGCACGTCGGTGACCCCGCGCCACAGGCGTTCGAACACCACCGTCCCATCCTCGCGCTGCGAGGCGCTCCAGCGTGCCTCGCGGTCACCCGCGCCGAGCCGTCCGGCCGTGCGTTGCAGTGCGGCGGCGAGCGCATCGCCCGACAGGCCCGGTTCGAGCGCGCCGGTCAGTGCCATCTGCTCGACCAGCCCCAAGTCATAGCGGCGCGGCACGAAGCCGAGCAGGTTCTTGAGCCTGAGCGCGCCATCGACGATCGCGCGCAGATCCTCGCCCCCGCGCGCGCCGCCCTGCGTTTCCAGCACGCGGCCCTGAAGGCCCGCATCGACCAGATAGCGATCGAGCGCGGCCTGATCCTTGAGATAGACCTCGCTGCGGCCCTTGGACACCTTGAACAGCGGCGGCTGGGCGATGAACAGGTGCCCGGCCTTGATGATCTCAGGCATCTGGCGGTGGAAGAAGGTCAGCAGCAGCGTGCGGATATGCGCCCCGTCGACGTATGCGTCGGTCATGATGACGATCTTGTGGTAGCGCAGCTTTTCCAGGTTGAATTCGTCGCGGATGCCGGTGCCCATCGCCTGGATCAGCGTGCCGACTTCCTTGGAGCTGATGATCCGGTCGAACCGCGCGCGTTCGACGTTGAGGATCTTGCCCTTCAGCGGCAGGATTGCCTGCGTCTTGCGGTCACGCCCCTGCTTGGCCGAGCCGCCTGCGGAGTCCCCTTCGACGAGGAACAGCTCGGACTTGGCCGGATCGCGTTCCTGGCAATCGGCGAGCTTGCCCGGCAGCGAGGCGACGCTCATCGCGCCCTTGCGGCTCATTTCGCGGGCGCGGCGAGCGGCTTCGCGGGCGGCGGCAGCGTCGATCACCTTCTGGATGATCGCGCGGGCATCATTGGGATTTTCCTCCAGCCACTCGGTCATCTT
>CAZQOO010000147.1:0-5986 GCA_964594845.1 uncultured Porphyrobacter sp.
GATCCAGTAATAGCCGTCCGCGTCGCGCTTGCACCCGTCGCCGGTGAAATACTTGCCGGCATAGGTGCTGAAATAGGTCTGCACGAAGCGGTCATGGTCGCCATAGACGGTGCGCGCCTGCCCCGGCCAGGAGTGCGTGATGCACAGGTTGCCCTCGGCCGCGCCTTCCAGCACATGGCCCTCGTTATCGACCAGCTGCGGGCGGATGCCGAAGAACGGCAGGCCCGCGCTGCCCGGCTTCATGTCGTGCGCGCCCGGCAGCGTGGTGATCATGCAGCCGCCGGTTTCGGTCTGCCACCAGGTGTCGATCACCGGGCAGCGGCCCTCGCCCACGACGTCGAAATACCAGCGCCAGGCTTCGGGATTGATCGGCTCGCCAACGCTCCCGAGCAGGCGCAGCGAGGCGCGGCTGCGGCTGGTCACATGATGATCGCCCTCGCGCATCAGCGCGCGGATGGCGGTTGGCGCGGTATAGATGATGTTGACCTGGTGCTTGTCGACCACGTCCCAGAACCGCCCGTGATCTGGATAATTGGGCACGCCCTCGAACACCACGGCGGTCGCGGCATTGAACAACGGCCCATAGACGACATAGCTATGACCCGTCACCCAGCCGATATCGGCGGTGCACCAGAACACTTCTCCGGGCTGGTAGTCGAAGATGTAGTGGAAGGTGGTTGCGGTCCACACTCCGTAGCCGCCGGTGGTGTGCAGCACGCCCTTGGGCTTGCCGGTCGAACCGGAGGTGTAGAGGATGAACAGCGGGTCTTCGGCGTTCATCACCTCGCAGGGGCATTCGGCATCGCTGGCGAGGTCCACAAGCCAGTGGTCGCGGCCTTCCTGCATGGTGATCGCGCCGCCGGTGTGGCGGATCACCAGCACGCCGTCGACCGCCACCCCGTCATGCGCGAGCGCGGCATCGACATTGGCCTTCAAGGGCACGTGCTTGCCGCCGCGCAGCCCCTCGTCCGCGGTGATGACGAAGCGGCTGCCGCAATCCTCGATCCGGCCCGCGAGCGCCTCGGGCGAGAAGCCGCCGAACACCACCGAATGCACCGCCCCCAGCCGCGCGCAGGCCAGCATCGCGACCACCCCTTCGAGGATCATCGGCATGTAGATCGTCACCCGGTCGCCGCGGGCGACCCCGAGCGCCTTGAGCGCATTGGCCATGCGCACGACTTCACGGTGCAATTCGCCATAGGAAAGGCTGCGCGAGGGGCTCGCCGGATCGTCGGGCTCGAAGATCAGCGCCGTCCTGTCGGCATGCATGGCAAGGTGCCGGTCGACCGCGTTGTGGCACAGGTTGAGCTGGCCGTCCTCGAACCACTTGATCGCCACCGGATCATAGGCCCAGTCGCCGCCGATGGTGGGCGCCTTGACCCAGTCCAGCCGCTGCGCCTGCTCCAGCCAGAAGGCATCGGGCGATTCCACCGAGGCGCGGTACATCGCGGCATACTGCTCAGGCGTGCAATGGGTGGGGGTATGGGCGGTGGGCCGCTCGACGGCGTGGATCATCTCGACTCTCCCTGTTCTGACCCCTTGTTACAACAGGCTACCAGCCCCGCGCCCTCAGACAAAGGTCTTACGACCATCCGCTAACTGTCCGCTGTCCCGCGATCGGGCCATTCTCGCCAATGGGAAAAAGAGGATGGGAGGGTCTTATGATTCAAGCGGGTGCGGCACGCAGCCTGCGGGCAGCGCTGCTTGCGGCGAGCGTGCTGACGGCAACGCCGGCGCTGGCGCAGGATGCCAGTGTCGAGGCACGGCTGGAGCGGCTGGAGAAGCTGGTCGAAGGGCTGGTCGCGCGGCTCGATGCCGAGGCGGGCGAAGCGCAGCAGCAGGCCGCGGCGCTGGCGGCGATCCGCGCCGAGACCGGCGCCATCCGCGCCGAACAGCAGGCGATTCGCACCGAGGTCGAGGCGACCGAGGAGACCACCCGCACCCTCGCCACCCGTCAGGCCGAAATGTCGGACAAGCTGATCGATTTCGCGATCGCGCCGGGCGAAGGCTTCAGGATGGGCAAGACCCGCGTCACCTATGGCGGCTATGTCAAGCTCGACGCGACCAGCCAGCGCACCAGCGGCGGGCAGTTGGCGGGCAATTCGATCCTGCGCGATTTCCTGTTTCCCTCGTCGATCCCGGTCGGAGGGCAGGCGAGCGGGTTCGACACCGATTTTTCCGCGCGCCAGACCCGCTTCCTGTTCAAGACCGAGACCGACATCGGCACCGATCACAAGCTTTCCAGCCTGATCGAGCTCGACTTCAACGTCACCGAAGGCGGCAACGAGCGGGTCACAAACAGCTTTTCACCGCGCATCCGCCATGCGCTGATCAATTACGACAACTGGACCTTCGGCCAGGGCTGGTCGACCTTCCAGAATGTCGGCGCGCTGCCGGACAGCCTCGATTTCATCGGAGTGACCCCGGGCACGGTGTTCGATCGCCAGCCGCTGATCCGCTACACCAATGGCGGGCTGCAAATCGCGCTCGAACAGCCCGAAACCGTGGTCACCGCGCAGAACGGGGCGATGGTCACCCCCGGCGACGACCAGATCCCCGATGTGGTGGGCCGCTACAACTGGAGCGGGGACTGGGGCCAGTTCACCGCGGCGGCGATTGTGCGCCAGCTGCATGTCTCGACCGACGATCTGATGGGCGTGGACGATGCTGCCTGGGGCTATGGCCTCAGCCTGTCAGGCAAGCTCAAGGTCGGCGAGCGCGACGATCTCAGGTTCATGGCCACCGCGGGCGACGGGCTGGGGCGCTACATCGGCCTCAACATCGTCAACGACGCCGCGATCCGGCCCGACGGCACGCTCGATCCGATCTTCACCTGGTCAGGCTTTGCCGCCTACCGCCATGTCTGGGGCGACAGGCTGCGCTCGAACATCGCGGGGTCTTACTTCAAGGCCGACAACCCGGTGCGCCTCACCACCAATCAGGTCACCGACGAAAGCTGGAATGCCTTCGTCAACCTGATCTGGACACCGGTCGGCCCGCTCAATGTCGGGGTCGAACTGATGTATGCGACCCGCACGCTGGAAGACGGGCGCAGCGGCAATCTGCAGCGGGTGCAGTTTTCGACGCAATACAACTTCTGACCGCCCATCATTCGCCACAATGGCGATGTTCCACGTGAAACATCGCCATTCTGGTTAGCATGACCAGACAATGATCCGCCAATGAATCATCAATGACCGGCCAATGAAAACCCCGCCAGCCCTGTTCCGGCTGGCGGGGTTTCCTTGCCGACCCCCGGGGGGCGGGGATCGAAGGCTCAGAAGCGGTACGACACCCCGGCGCTCAGCACCCAGGGATCGAGCTTGTGCTCGGTCTCGATCGCCAGCGTGTTGCCGACGAACCAGCGGGCGGTGGTATCGATGAAGTAGCGCTTGGCATCGAAGGTCAGGCCGAAGCCGTCGTCGCCCAGCGGCACGTCGAAGCCGGCCTGCAAGGCAAAGCCGAATTCGTCCGACAGGTCGGTGTCGGTCACGCCCAGCGGCAGGGTGGCCGCGCCGGGCTTGTCCTTGAGCCAGATGAAATAGGCCACGCCCCCTCCGACATAGGGCTTCACCCCGCCCAGATCGAAGTGATACTTGGCCGTCACGGTGGCGGGCAGCAGCAGCGCGTCCGAGACCAGTTCGGCACCCGCCGGCAGGCCGGCGGTGGCATCGACATCGTGCTGGGTCACCCCGGCGATGGTCTCGATCGAGACATTGTCGGTGAGGAAATACTCCACCGCGATGGTCGGCACGAAATTGTCGCTGGCCTTGGTCTGGGTGGTGGCCGGCAGGCCCGGCAGGTTGACGTTGATGTCGGTGATCTTGCCGTCGGGCAGCACCGCAGTGCCGAGCACCTTGAGCTGGATGTCTCCGGCGCGGTCGGTATCGCCGTCCTGCGCCATCGCCGGAGTCGCGGCGAGCGCCAGAGCCGCACCGCCCAGGGCAATGTTGGCAAGCATCAGAAAAGTCTTCATTAGTCCGTGTCCTCATCGGCAGCAGTGGCCGCCCTCCGCGACCCAGGATGCTTGCTGCCTGTGGTGGCCCGATAGCCTCGGAAAGCGGCACCGCTCATTGATCGGGATCAAAGACCTTTGCCTGTGCGCACGGCATTGCAGCACCATCATGGCAACGATCAGCACCTCTTACGGGCAGGAATGCATGGAGGCCTTCCGTGACGCCCTGCCGCCCGGAACCGGCGACGCGCTGACGGCTGACAGGCTGTGCGCGATCGGCTTCTGCCTGCATCTCGGCAAGGGCGAGGAACTTGCGCCCGATCTGCGCGAGGACAGGCTCGTCTACATCGCCCATGGCTCGGCCAAGCTCGCCGCCCGGCCGGTGGCCGATGCGCCCAGCGGGCAGGTGCTCGCTTTCCATTTCGCCGGGGACATGATCTCGGTGCTGCGCCAGAGCGACGGGGATTTCCGGCTGGTCGCGCTCACCGACTGCGATCTGGTCGTGTTCCCGGCGGAATGCTTTCTCGACATTGCCCAGAGCGATCCGGCGGTGCTCCGCTCGGTGCTCGCCCGGAGCCTGCAGGCGCTGCACCGCAGCCGCACCCGGATGATGCAGATGGGCCACAAATCCGCGGGAGCGCGGATCGCCGACTTCCTCGTCTCGATGGCCGAGCGGCTGGCAGGGTGCACTTCGGGTGCCTGCGCCTTTGCTCTGCCGATGAGCCGCAGGGATATCGGCGACAGTCTCGGCCTGACCATCGAGACGGTCAGCCGCCAGCTCACCGAGCTGCGCGAGGCGGGACTGGTGGAGACCGAAGGGCGGTCGAAAGTCTGCCTTTCGGACGTCGATGCGCTGGCCCGACTGGCCGGACTGAAGACCAGTCAATCAGGCATGACACCCAAAATCTGACACAATTTTGATCTAGATCAACAACAGGGATCACGGGGGCTTGCTAAAGCAGGCCGACGGAAGGGACACATCATCATGGAAGCAGTCGTAAGACGGCTGGGGGTCTGGGCACTTGTCCTGCTCGCAGCCATTAGTGCCATCGCGCTGACCCCGGACAGCGGTTTCGCCATCCACGCAGGGATCGTTGCTCTGGTCGCCGTGATCCTGATCATCGCGACGCTGGGCACCTATGATCCGCTGGCCAAGGCCCAGAGCATCTTCAGGATGCCCCCCGGGCCGAGCCGCTACGACGATGACGTCGTGCGCTGGGGCGTGATTGCGACCATGTTCTGGGGGATTGCCGGACTGCTGGCGGGCGTGTTCATCGCCGCGCAGCTGGCCTTCCCCTGGCTCAACCTTGAACCTTATCTCAATTTCGGACGGCTGCGCCCGCTGCACACCAGCGCGGTGATCTTCGCCTTCGGCGGCAACGCGCTGCTGGCGACCAGCTTCTACGTGGTGCAGCGCACCTGTCGCACCACGCTGGCCCTGCCCGGCATGGCCCGCTTCGTGTTCTGGGGCTACCAGCTGTTCATCGTGCTGGCGGCGACCGGCTATCTGCTCGGCATCACCCAGTCGAAGGAATATGCCGAGCCGGAATGGTATGTCGACCTGTGGCTGACGATCGTCTGGGTGGCCTATCTGGTGGTGTTCGTCGCCACGCTGCTCAAGCGCCACGAACCGCATATCTACGTCGCCAACTGGTTCTACCTGGCCTTCATCGTGACCATCGCGATGCTGCACGTGGTCAACAACCTTGCCGTGCCGGTGAGCTTCCTGGGCAGCCGCAGCTATTCGGCCTTTGCCGGGGTGCAGGATGCGCTGACCCAGTGGTGGTACGGCCATAACGCGGTCGGGTTCTTCCTCACCGCCGGCTTCCTGGCGATGATGTACTACTTCGTGCCCAAGCAGGCCGGGCGGCCGGTCTACTCCTACCGCCTGTCGATCATCCACTTCTGGGCGCTGATCTTCCTCTACATCTGGGCCGGCCCGCACCACCTGCACTACACCGCCCTGCCCGACTGGGCGCAGACGCTGGGCATGGTGTTCTCGATCATGCTGTGGATGCCCAGCTGGGGCGG
>CAZQOO010000148.1:0-5946 GCA_964594845.1 uncultured Porphyrobacter sp.
CCTTCCGGCTCGCTCGCGAGGATCGCATCGGTGATCGTGTCGATCCGCGCGCCGATGCGTTCGGGGTGGGCAATCGCGGCGATGTGGAACAGCGCGTCGCCCTGGTGCACCACGGGCAGGGTGGCATGGCCGATGATGATCCCGTCGATCGGGCTCACCAGATCGAGCGGATCATCCCCGAACAGGCCGGCAACCCGGGCGAGCAGATCGCCCTTGCGCACAGGATCGCCGCTCTTGCGCACGCGGTGGGTCACGCCCCCGCGCGGCGCCCGGACCCAGCTGGACTTGTTGGCGCGCGCCGGAATGCCGACTTCGGTCAACCCGTCGTCGGCCTCGATCATGCCCAGATGGGCGAGCACCCGGTTGACGCCTGCCACCCCGGTCTCGATCGACAGGCGGTCGAAGCGCAGCGCCTCGCCCGCTTCCATCAGCAGCATGTCGACGCCGTTCTTCTGGGCCAGATCGCGCAGGGATCCGTCGCGCAGCGGGCTTTCGATGATGACCGGCGCGCCGAAGGCCATCGCCAGCTCCACCAGCCGCTTGTTGCCCGAAGCGATGCGGATCTGGGGGAGGTTGTAACGGTGGATCGCGGCGGTGTGGATGTCGATGCCGAGCGTGCAGCGCCCCACCACCTCGCGGTAGAAGATGTGGGCGAGCTGTCCCGCCAGCGAGCCGTTGGCACTGCCGGGGAAGGAGCGGTTCAAGTCACGCCGGTCGGGCAGGTAGCGCGAATGGGTCATGAAGCCGAAGATGTTGGCCACCGGCACCAGCAGCAGCGTGCCGGCCAGCGCCTTGGGATCGATGCTCTGCGCCAGCCGCTGGACCACCGCGGTGCCGACGATCTCGTCGCCGTGGATCGCCGCGCTCACGAACACCGCCGGGCCGGGCCTCGCGCCGTGCAGCACCCGCACCGCGAGCGAGGAGGAGTTGCCGGTGGCCATGGTGGTGATGGGAAAGGTCACGTCGCGCGTGGAACCCGGCGCAATCGCCTCGCCCGCGATGGTGAATGGTTCAACCTGTTCCGTCATGCGCCTCGCCCCCCTCTGGCTGCCCCGCAAGCGTTCAAGCGTAACCCGCGCCGCGCCAAAGCGCAAAGGCCCTCGCTTTTTGGCGCGCGCATCCCTAAATCGCGCCTCCCATGGCACGCCCCAAACCCGTTACCTTCGACAAGCTCAAGATCGTCGCCGAGAACCGGCGCGCGCGGTTCGACTATTCTATCGAGGATACCTTCGAGGCTGGCCTTGCCTTGCAGGGGACCGAGGTGAAGGCGCTGCGTGCGGGCGAGGCGAGCATTGCCGAAAGCTATGCCGAGGTGAAGGACGGGCAGGTGTGGCTGATCAACGCCAACATTCCCGAATACAGCCACGGCAACCGCCTCAACCACGAACCGCGCCGCCCGCGCAAGCTGTTGCTCCATGAGCGCGAGATCGACAAGCTGTTCGGTGCGGTCGAGCGCAAGGGCATGACGCTGGTGCCGCTGTCGATCTACTTCAACCGGACGGGGAGGGCGAAGGTCGAGCTTGCGCTCGCAAAGGGCAAGCAGACCCACGACAAGCGCGCCAGCATCAAGGAGCGCGACTGGAAGCGCGACAAGGCGCGGCTCATGCGCGAGCGGGGCTGACGGTGCGGCAAAAAACGCGGTTTCCGGCGGATTCACCTACTGGTCAGAAACCGGATGCTACCCATATTGAGGCAATGGTGGCTGCGATGATCCCGAGTATTTCCCCCGCGCTGAGTCCCGCGCCGCTGTGCCGTGGCGGGGTGCGCCCATGAGCCATCCCGCGCCCACACGTCCAAGTCTCTCGAAACGCTCGAAGACCTGGGCAATGGACATTATCCGCAAGAACACGCCGACCCGCGAGGAGATGGCGAACAACAAATATCTCGCCCCGATCGCGCACCGTTTCCTGTCGCCGGAATTGTGGCGCTTCACCCGCCGCTCTGTGCCGCGCGGGGTGGCGCTGGGGCTGTTTGCCGCCTTCATCATCCCGGTCGGGCAGATCTTCCTGTCGGCCTTTCTGGCCCTGCCGATGCGCGCCAATGTGCCGCTGGCGGCGCTGCTGACCTTCGTCACCAACCCCTTCACGCTGCCGTTCTGGCTGGTGGTGGCCAATCGCATCGGGGAATTCCTGCTGCAGTTCAACGTGGCCGGTGTCAGCCTCCCGGTCGCCTCCGCCGATGACGGTTCGTGGGACATGCTGGCCACCATCTACGAGATGGGCGCAGCCACCCTGCTGGGCGGCGCGGTGCTGGCGACGGTCGCTCCGGCGCTCGGCTGGATCATATCCGGCTGGGTGTGGCGCGCCGTGGTGGCTCGCAAACGCGCCAGGCGGTTGAAGGTGATGGAGGCACGTCTCGACCAGCGCCTCGGCTCGCATTAGGAAGGCGCCTCATGCCGGCTCGCGAGGAGTCCGGCGCGTTGATTGAACGACGGGAACACGCCGCTTGTCCGAGCCCATCCGCCGAGGTCTGAACCGGGTTGCCGCGATCGTCGAGGAGCCTTCGGCCGGGCGCGATGCGGCGCCGTCCCCGAACCTTGTGCTGCTGATCGGCGGCGGGCTGGTGGCCAGCGCCGCGGTGCTGTTCTTCGCCACGTCGAGCTGGCTGGTGGCGCTCGCCTTCGTGCTCGGCGTCGCGGTGCTGCTGGGGGCCGGCCTGCTGCTCGACCGGCTCGGCTCTGCGCCTGTCACTGACGGGCTGGCCTCGCCGGACTGGACGGTCACGGTCGCGGCGATCGAGCACAGCGGCGAGGCCATCGCCATCACCGATCGCGCCAATCGTCTGGTCTGCGCAAACGCCCTGTTCCTCGAGCGCTTCGGTGCCGCTGCCGCGCCGCCCGCGCTGCCGTTCGAGCGCGAGGGGGTCGAGGCGCTCGCCCGGCTGGCCCGCGATGCCTGGCGCGACGGGGCGGCTGCGCTCGATTCGCTCGCCGCGCCCGATGGCGAGAGCGAATGGCAGATTTCCGCGCTGCGGGCCGGACGCGGCGATGATCATCTGGTCTGGCGGCTGCGCCCGCTGGTCCGCTCTGCCGGCACCAGCCTCGGCGCGCTCGATCTGGCCGGGCCTTTCGGCAAGATGCTGAGCCGCGCCGGGATCGAGACCGCGATCACCACGGCCGACGGCGTGATCCGTGCGGTCAGCGCCGGTTTCGCCGAGCGTGCGGCGGGCGACGAGCGTGCGACGCTGATGGGGCAGGACTTCGTCAGCTACCTGCGCACCGACGAGCGCGACCGCATCTTCTTCGCCCGCGAAGGACGGGGCGGCACGCCGCAGACGCTGGTTGACGTGCCGCTGATCGATCCCGCGACCCAGAGCCAGCCGCTTGGGCCCGACGAGGCCACTTCGCTGATGCTGCTGATCGATTCGGGCGTCGGCATCGGTTCGGGCTTCGATGGCGCAGCGCAGGCGGGCGTGGCGCAGCTCGACGCGCTGCTCGGCCAGCTGCCGCTCGGCCTTGCCATGACGGACCGCGACGGGCGCTTCCTGTTCGGCAACGAGGCCTTCCTGCGCGCGGTCGACCGCGAGGGACGGGGGCTGCCGGCCTTCCCGACCGATCTGGTGGTGCGCGAGGACAAGGCGGCGCTGTCCGACGCGGTGCGCCGTCACGGGCGCGGACCGGCGACGAGCGGCGATGTCGCGGTGCGGCTGGTGGGCAGCCCGGAGGAGCCTGTCTCGCTCGGACTTGCGGGCGTGCGCGGGCTGGGCGAGGCGGCCGTGCTGCTCAGCCTCGCCGATTCGAGCCAGGAAAACCAGCTGCGCCGTCAGGTCGCGCAGGCGACCAAGATGCAGGCCGTCGGCCAGCTCGCGGGCGGGGTCGCGCATGACTTCAACAACGTGCTGACCGCGATCATCGGCACCTGCGATCTGATGCTGCTGCGCCATATCCCGGGCGACAGCGACTATGACGACATCCAGCAGATCCGCGCCAATTCCAACCGCGCCGCCGCGCTCACCCGCCAGCTGCTCGCCTTCTCGCGCCAGCAGACCCTGCGGCCCGAGGTGATCCAGCTGCCCGACGTGGTCAGCGAGGTCAGTCCGCTGATCAAGCGTCTGCTGGGCGAAAAGATCACCTTTTACGTCCAGCACGATCGCAATCTCGGCGCGGTGAGGGCCGATCCGCAGCAGCTCGAACAGGTGATCATGAACCTCGCCGTCAACGCCCGCGACGCGATTCAGGGGAATGGCGGTCAGGCGCGCGGGGACGGGCGTGGGCGGATCTCGCTGTTCACCCGCAGCCTGCATGCGACCGAGGTGGTGCAGCTCGGCTCGGAAGTGCTGCCCGCGGCCGACTACACCGTGCTGATCGTGCAGGACACCGGCGGCGGCATCCCGCCGCACGTGCTGCCCAAGCTGTTCGAGCCGTTCTTCACCACCAAGGAACAGGGCAAGGGCACGGGCCTCGGCCACTCGACCGCCTACGGGATCGTCAAGCAGTCGGGCGGCTTCATCTTCGCCGACAACATTACCGACAAGACAGGCCATCCCACCGGCGCACGCTTCACCGTCTATTTCCCGGTCCACCGCGGCGAAGCTCCGAAGAAGCGCGAGACGCGGGCGCCGCTGGTGTCCTCGGAATGGTCGGCCGGCGGCAAGGTGCTGCTGGTGGAGGACGAGGACATGGTCCGCGCCGTGGCCGAACGGGCATTGGCGCGCGCCGGCTACGAGGTGAAGGCCTGCGCCGGCGGCGAGGAAGGCCTGGCCGCGATTGCCGATCCGGCTGCGGCCTTCGACATCGTGGTGAGCGACGTGGTGATGCCGGGCATGGACGGGCCTGCCATGGTCCGCGCGATCCGCGCTGCCCGTCCGAAAATGCCGGTGCTGTTCATGTCCGGATATGCCGAGGAACAGCTGCGCCGCGACATCGACATTCCCGACATGCATTTCATCGCCAAACCCTTCAGCGTGGCCGCGATCGGGGACAAGGTGGGGGCCGTTCTGCGGCAGGCGCGGGCCGAACAGGCCGAGGCCGAGGCGGTGGGCAAGTGACCGGCCCCAAGCCTTTGCGCACCCTGTAGGAAATTTTTTTCGTTCCTCTCTTGTTCCAGTAGAACAAATGCGATACATCGCTCGTCAAGGACGGTCGTCGAAAACTGCCGATCGCCTCTAGGCAAGTGAAGGAGCGCGTGCGATGGCTACTCAACTGAAGCTGGTGGAAGAGGACAAGAAAGCCGTGGATCGTCAGAAGGCGCTCGAAGCCGCACTCGCGCAGATTGATCGGGCCTTCGGCAAGGGTTCGGCGATGAAGCTGGGCCAGAAGGAAACCATGCAGGTCGAAGCGATTTCGACCGGCTCGCTCGGGCTCGACATCGCGCTTGGCGTGGGCGGCCTGCCCAAGGGCCGCGTGATCGAGGTCTATGGCCCGGAAAGTTCGGGCAAGACGACACTGGCGCTGCATGTCATCGCCGAAGCGCAGAAGGCGGGCGGCACCGCGGCCTTCGTCGATGCCGAGCACGCGCTCGATCCGGTCTATGCCAAGAAGCTCGGCGTCAACATCGACGAACTGATCGTCTCGCAGCCCGATACCGGCGAACAGGCGCTGGAAATCACCGATACCCTGGTGCGCTCGAACGCGATCGACGTGCTGGTGGTCGATTCGGTCGCAGCGTTGGTGCCGCGCGCGGAAATCGAAGGCGAGATGGGCGATTCGCACGTCGGCCTGCAGGCCCGCCTGATGAGCCAGTCGCTGCGCAAGCTGACCGGCTCGATCAACCGTTCCAAGTGCATGGTGATCTTCATCAACCAGCTGCGCATGAAGATCGGCGTGATGTTCGGCAATCCGGAAACCACCACCGGCGGCAATGCGCTCAAGTTCTACGCCAGCGTCCGCCTCGACATCCGCCGCACCGGCCAGATCAAGGACCGTGACGAGATCATCGGCAACACCACCCGCGTCAAAGTGGTGAAGAACAAGGTCGCCCCGCCGTTCAAGCAGGTCGAATTCGACAT
>CAZQOO010000149.1:0-5939 GCA_964594845.1 uncultured Porphyrobacter sp.
CGCGCGGGCTGCTCTATCCCTGCACCTGCACCCGCAAGCAGATCGAGGAAGCAGGCGCGCAGCCGGGACTTGAGGGCCTGATCTACCCCGGCACCTGCAAGCACCGCCCGCCCGATCCGGCGCTGCCTGCGGCTTGGCGGCTGGATGCGGACAAGGCGCTATCAGCGACCGGGCCGCTGGTGTGGGAGGACGACTTCGCCGGGGCGCAGGCGGTGGACCTGTCAGGCCTCGGCGATGTGGTGCTGGTGAGGAAGGATCTGCCCGCCTCCTACCATCTTGCGGTCACGCTCGATGATGCTGCCGACGGCGTAACGCTGGTGACGCGCGGCGCGGACCTGTTCGCCGCCAGCCACGTCCACCGCACCCTGCAAGCCCTGCTCGGGCTGCCCGTGCCGCGCTGGCATCACCACCCGCTGCTGACCGACGAGACCGGCCAGAAACTCGCCAAGCGCCGCGGGTCGCCAGCGCTGGCCGAGCGGCGCGCGGCGGGCGAGGACGGACGGATGCTCGCCGAACAACTCAGGTTGCAGCATTTGAGGCTTGGAACCTGAGGCAGACGCGTCCATTTAGGCAGGCATGGCATATGTACTCGTCCCCGTTCTGCTCGTCCTCATGGGACTGGTGGCCTATTCGCTGATCCGCGGCATCGTCGCTTTCCTCAGGACGACCAAGATCGACCTCGAAACCGGCGAGGGCACCACCGCGACCGACATGCAGCTGCTGCAGAACAAGGCGATGTTCGCGCGCATCAAGTATCAGGCGCTGGCGATCGTGGTGGTGGCGATCCTGCTGGCGGTTTCGCGCTGATCCTCTCGCGCGATGGTCAAGCTCAACAAGATCTACACCCGCACCGGGGATGACGGGACAACGGGCCTTGTCGATGGTTCGCGCTGTCCGAAGCATTCGGCACGGATCGCCGCGATAGGCAAGGTGGACGAGGCGAACAGCGCGATCGGCCTCGCCGCCGTCAAGATGACCGGCGTGCCGGGGGCTGAGATCACCCGCATCCAGAACGACCTGTTCGATCTCGGCGCCGACCTCGCCACGCCGGGCGAGGGCTTTGCCCCCTCCGAAATGGTGCTGCGGATCGTCCCCTCGCAGGTCGCGTGGCTGGAGCAGCGGATCGACGCGCATAACGAAGCGCTTGAACCGCTCACCAGCTTCATCCTGCCCGGAGGGTCCGAACTGGCCGCCCGCCTCCACATCGCCCGCGCCACCACCCGTGCGGCCGAGCGTGCGATGGTCGCACTGGCACACGCGGACGCGGTCAATCCGGCGGCGCTGGCCTATATCAACCGCTTGTCGGACTATCTGTTCGTCCTCGCCCGGGTGGTGAACGACAACGGCAGGAGCGATGTGAAGTGGGTGCCTGGCCAGAACAGATAGGGCGCTAATCGCTGGTCAGGCGCGCTCTTCCCCGCTAGGGCGGCGCACTTGCTGCACTTGCGAAGGAATTGACCCCCATGCAGACCCACATGCGCAACATCGCCGTGATCGGCGCCGGTCAGATGGGAACCGGCATCGCCCAGACTGTCGCCGCCCATGGCATGAAGGTCATGCTGACCGACGTCGACCTGCCCCGTGCCGAAGCGGGCAAGGCCGCTATCGAGGCGGCGCTGGTCAAGTTGATGGGACGCGGCAAGATCGAGGCCGCCGAAGCCGAAGCGCTGCTCGCCCGGATCACCCCGGTGGCCGACTATGCTCCCTTTGCCGATGCCGACCTGATCATCGAGGCCGCGACCGAGCGCGAGGAAATCAAGAACGCGATCTTCGAGAAGGCGGGCAAGGTGCTCGGCGCGGATGCGATCATGGCGTCCAACACCTCCTCGATCCCGATCACCCGCATGGCCAACCACTCGCCCGATCCGGCGCGCTTCATCGGCCTGCACTTCTTCAACCCGGTGCCGGTGATGGGCCTGATCGAAGTGATCCCCGGCCTTGCCACCTCGCCCGCGACCACCGACGCCGTCACCGCCTTCGCCAAGGGGCTGGGCAAGGAAGTGGTGCTGAGCCAGGACGAGCCCGGCTTCGTCGTCAACCGCATCCTGCTGCCGATGATCAACGAAGCGGTCTTCGTGCTCGGCCAGTCGACCGCGGGGATCGAGGATATCGACAAGGGCTGCCGCCTCGGCCTCAATCACCCGATGGGCCCGCTGCAACTGGCGGATTTCGTCGGGCTCGACACCTGTCTCGACATCATCAAGGTGCTCTACAAGACCACCCGCGACAGCAAGTATCGTCCCGCGCCGCTGCTGGTGAAGTATGTCGAGGCCGGCTGGCTCGGCCGCAAGACGGGCAGGGGTTTCTACGATTACACGGGCGAAGCGCCGGTTCCGACCCGCTAAGCCGATTACTCCGGCTCGATGCTGATCGAGCGCGAGGTCACCACCGCCTCGCCGCGCGGGTTCTCGCCGCTGCCATCGCGGGGAACCAGCTCGCCAAGCGAATCCGCCTTCACCGGTCCGCCGGTTGCCTGAGGCATCGCCGAGACGCGCCGCACCTGCGGGGCACTGGCGGAAGGCGGAGCGCTTTCTTCCGGCATGGTCTCCGACCCGGGCACCTCGGCGCTGGCATAGTCGCCGAACACCGTCTCGCCGGTCCCGCCCCAGCCCGCATCGGGATCGAGCGGTTCGACCACCTTGGGGCGTTCCTGCACTGCGGTCGCGGGGGCCTCTTGCGGCGCAGGTTCGCTCGGTTGCTGCCCGAAGCGCTCCATTGTCCGGTCGAGCACCCCGCCGCCCGGGCCGACCATCATCAGCGTGCCGAAAATGGTCAGCGCCGCAAACACGAGCGCGGACTTGGTGCTGGCTAGAGGGGAGTTCGACATGGGGCGCAGGATAGCGCCGGCTTGGTTAAGCCTTGGTTGAAATCACCCCTTGGAGCGGGGCAGGGCGCGCTTCCATTCGTAGAGCAGATCGAGCGCCTCGCGCGGGGTGAGCGCGTCGAGATCGGCGGCTCGCAAGGCCTCGGCCAGCTGCTGTTCGGGCGAGGCGGGCGCAGGTTCCGCGCGCATCGCGGCGAACAGCGGCAGATCGCCCAGCCCTGCAGCAATCCCGCCGGTCGCCTCGCGGGTTGCTTCAAGCTTTTCGAGCACGGCCTTGGCGCGATTGACCACCGGCGCCGGCACCCCGGCCAGCCGCGCGACGGCGAGGCCGTAGGAGCGATCCGCCGGGCCTTCGGCGAGTTCGTGCAGCAGCACCAGGTCGCCCTGCCACTCGCGCGCGCGGACATGGTGCAGGCTCAATGCCTCGCAGGTCTCTGCAAGGCGCGCAAGTTCATGATAATGGGTCGCAAACAGGCAGCGGCAGGTGATCTGCGAATGCACCGCCTCGGCCACTGCCCAGGCAAGCGCCAGCCCGTCATAGGTCGACGTGCCGCGCCCGACCTCGTCGAGGATCACGAAGCTGCGGGGTGTCGCCTGCGCGAGAATGGTGGCGGTCTCGACCATCTCGACCATGAAGGTGGAGCGGCCCTTCGCCAGATTGTCTGCGGCGCCGACACGGCTGAACAAGCGATCGACAATGCCGACACGCGCCGATGACGCAGGCACGAAACACCCCGCCTGCGCCAGCAGGACGATCAGCGCGTTCTGGCGCAGGAAGGTCGACTTGCCGCCCATGTTCGGCCCGCCGATCAGCCACAACCGGTTATCCTGGGCGAGGTGGCAGTCGTTGGCGACGAACCGCTCGCCGGCCCTGGCGAGCGCGGCCTCGACCACCGGATGGCGGCCTGCGGTGATGGCGAGACCGGCATCCTCGGCCAGTTCGGGGCGGGACCAGTCGCCTTCCGCGGCCCGCTCGGCATTGGCGGCGCCGACATCCAACCGGGCCAGCGCGATGGCGGTGGCGGCGATGGCTTCGCGCGCGTCGTTCACCGCGCTCACCAGTTCCTCGAAATGAGCTTCCTCGGCAGCGAGCGCGTGGCCGCCCGCCTCGGCTATCCGGGCGGCTTCCTCGTGCAATCGCAAGGAATTGAAGCGCACCGCGTCCTTCATCGTCTGGCGATGGGTAAAGCCGCTGTCCGGTGCCATCAGCCGGTCGGCATGGCGCGCCGAGACCTCGATGAAATAGCCGAGCACGCCGTTGTGGCGGATCTTGAGCGTCGCAATCCCCGTCTCGTCGCGGTAGCGCGCTTCCATCGCCGCAATCGCACGGCGGGCATCGCCCGAGGTGGCGCGTAGTTCATCCAGTGCAGCGTCGTAACCGTCAGCGATGAAGCCGCCGCCCGAGCGTTCCGTGGGCGGGGAGGGCACCAGCGCGCGCGCCAGCCAGTCGGTCAGCGCGCCGTGGCCGGTAAGGCGGGCCAGCACCTGATCGAGCAATGCCGGACGGTCGGGCGCGCCGGAAAGCCAGTGGTGAAGCCGCATCGCCTCCGACAGGCCGTCGCGCAGCTGGCCGAGATCGCGCGGGCTTCCCCGCCCCGCCACCACCCGTCCGAGCGCGCGGCCGAGATCGGGGATCGCGCGCAGAGCCTCGCGCAGCCGGGCGCGTTCAATCGGGCGATCCCGCCAGAACTGCACGAGGGCCAGCCGCGCCTCGATCGCGGCAACGTCGAGCAGGGGCGCGGACAGATCCTCGGCCAGCAGCCGCGCGCCCGCTCCGGTGACGCAGCGGTCGACCGCACCGATCAGGCTGCCAGCGCGCCCGCCGGTGGTGCTTTCCAGAATCTCGAGGCTGGCGCGCGTCGCCTCGTCCATCGCCATGCCGCCTCCCGCCTCGCGCAGCACCGGCGGCAGCAGCAGCGGCAGACTGCCGCGCCCGACATGTTCGAGATAGGCGACGAGACCGCCTGCCGCCGCCAGCATCGCACGGCTGAAACTGCCAAAGGCATCAAGTGTCGCCACCCCGTGCAGCGCCTTCAGCCGTTCGGCCCCGGCATCGCTGGCAAAGGTGCTGCGCGGGCGAAAGATCGCCTCGTCCGGGCCATGCGCCCAATCCTCCGGCACCACCACCTCGCTCGGGCTGATCCGCGCCAGTGCCGCGCCGAGCCGCTCGGCCTCGCACTCCTCCAGCACCATGGTGCCGGTCGAGACATCGCAGGAGGCAATGCCGATGGTGCCGCGCAGTTCGGCCAGCGCCACCAGCACATTGGCGCGGCGCGGATTGAGCAGGGCTTCCTCGGTCAGTGTGCCCGCCGTCACCAGCCGCACGATCGCGCGGCCGACCAGCACCTTGGACGAGGGCGTGCCTTCGCGCTTCGCCCTTGCCTTGGCCTCGTCCGGGGTTTCGACCTGCTCGGCAATCGCCACCCGGCAACCGGCCTTGATCAGGCGCGCGAGGTAGCTTTCCGCCGAATGCACCGGCACCCCGCACATCGGGATCGGCTGGCCCAGATGCTCGCCCCGCGTGGTCAGCGCGATATCGAGAATCTGCGCCGCCTTGCGCGCATCCTCGAAGAACAGTTCGAAGAAATCGCCCATCCGGTAGAACAGCAGCGCATCGCCCGCCTCTTCCCGTAGCGCCAGGTATTGCGCCATCATCGGGGTGGGTTTCGGATCGTCGAGCGCTGCCATCCCACCCGACTAGCCCCATGGCCCGCGATTCGGAATGTCCCGCCCGCCCGCTTTCCCCCGAACCGGCGCGATTTCGGGCCTATCGCTGGCGGCGCGGCGCGGTTAAGACGGGCCGCGAACGACCGGAGCGTAGCTAGGGGGGATCAGGCACAATGGCGGAAGAAAACAAGGGCGGCTTCACCGCGCGCGAGGCGCTGTTCTATCACGAGACGATCCGGCCCGGTAAGCTGGAGATCGTCGCGACCAAGCCGATGACCTCGCAGCGCGACCTCAGCCTTGCCTATTCGCCCGGCGTTGCCGTGCCGGTCGAGGCGATTGCTGCCGATCCCTCGCTTGCCGCACGCTATACCGCCAAAGGCAATCTGGTGGCGGTCATCTCCAACGGCACCGCGATCCTCGGCCTCGGCAATCTCGGCGCGCTCGCATC
>CAZQOO010000150.1:0-5921 GCA_964594845.1 uncultured Porphyrobacter sp.
CGCCGCGTCCCGGGAAGGTGCCGTCGCGCAGGCCTTCCTGCCGGGTCCAGCTGACATCGCCGCCCAGCGCGATGCGGTGCTCGGTGCCGCCGAGCGAGAAGGCGCTGCGCACCTCGCCGACCAGCCCGTAGATGCGGTTTTCGAAGGTGTTCAGGCGCTCGCGATCAGGCGCAGGGGTGGCGGTGAGGCTGGTGCGTTGCTCGAAGGCGAACTGGCGGTCCTCCGCATCCTGCCAATAGGCCGAGAGGAAGGCATATTCGACTTCGTCGCCGGGGGTGCCATCATAGCTCCAGTCGAGCGAGACGCGCTTGCGGGCATTGGTGTCGCGGGCGTTGAGCGCGTCGACCGTCCACACCGGGCGCGGACCGAAGGTGAAGGCCGGGCCTAGGCCGGTGAGCACCTCGGTTTCCACCTCCATGTCGAGCCACTCGCCGGTCAGGCGCAACCGGTGCGGGCCATTGTCCCACACCAGTTTGGCGAGCACGGCGTTGCTCTCGCCGTCCTGCGGGTTGGGCGCGGTGCGGGCGGGGCCAACCCCGTCGTTGCGGCCCCGGTTTTCTAGTTCCTGAAAGTCGCGGCGGGTATAGGCGATCATCGCCGAGATGTTGCCGGTCTGCCCCGCGAGGGTCGCGGTCTGGGCGAATTCATTGTCCTCGCTGGAGAATTGCGAGGTGACGAAGCCGCCGAAGCTTGCATCCTTGATCAGGTCGACCGGATCGGCGGTGACGAAGCTGACCGCCCCTGCCAGCCCGTCCGAGCCGTAGAGCGCCGAGGCCGGGCCGCGCAGGATCTCGACCTGTTTGACAAGGCTGACATCGGCAAACCCGCCGCGTCCGGCATCCTGCGGGCCGAAGCTGAAGCCCTGGGGGCTGCGGATGCCATCGACCTGGATCAGCACGCGGTTGCCGCCGATGCCGCGGATGTTGAAGCCCTCGTTGCGGGCGCGGCCGGTGGACCCGATCGCCGCGCCGAAGCGTGCAGGCGCGCGGCGGACGGTCACGCCGGGTTCGAAGCGGACGAGGTCCTTGATGTCGGTGGCGAGCTGGTCGGCAATGTCCTCGCTGGTGATGACGGTGACGGTGGCGGGGGCTTGTTCCTGCAGCACCGGCGAGCGGGTGGCGGTGACGGTGATGCGGCCGGTCTGCTGCTGGCTCTCGGCCTCGGCGGAGAGATTTTCGGCGGCGGCGGGAGCAGCGAGGATGGCAAGGGGAGCGACGGAGAGGGCAAGACGATGAATCAGAGACACGCGGGATGCTTCCTGCAGGAGAGGGGAGGAACGCCGCGTTTCTGACCTTATTGCGAATGAGAGTCAATACGATTTGCGAATAGGAATCGTTCGCAATTAATGCAACAAGGCGTGCAAAGGCGCGCCCGCGCGGGGCTGCCTGCCGTTTTCTTTCCGTAGCTTATCGCTTGAGCACGCCTTCGGCGAGCAGCCGGTTCACCCCGGCGGCGACCGCGTCGGGGGCCATTCCGGCAGGGGCATCACCCCCGCCCCACACCACATAGCGCAGGCCGACGAACACGTTCATCCCCATCAGCGCCCAGGCTTCCAGTTCGCCCAGCCCTTCGCGGAACTCGCCGCTTGCCGTGCCTGCCGCAAGCCGATCGGCGATGCGCGCGGCGATGGTTTCATAGTGCTGGCGGTAGCTGGCCGGATCGACGAATTCGGCCTCGTCGATGATGCGGTAGACTTCCTTGTGCTCGGCCGCGAAGCGCAGGAACGCCGCGAGCGCCGCGCGCTCGATCTCCAGCGCGCCCATGCCCTCATGCAGCGCCGAGCGCGCAGAGGTGCGCACCTTCTCGCTCATGTCCGCAACCAGCGCGCGAAACAGCGCGTCCTTGCTGTCGAAATAGGTGTAGAAGCTGCCCAGCGCCACGCCTGCCCGCCGGGTGATCGAGCTGACCGAGGCGTCGTGGAAGCCTTTCTCGCCGAACTCCTCCGCCGCCGCGTCGAGCAGCTTGCGCAAGGTCCGCCGCCCGCGCTCGGTGCGCGGGGTCTTGGCGTCGCTGCAAGCGGCGTCTTCGACCTTTGTCGCGGTGCCCGGACTGTTGCCCATCAGCTACTCCCTCCACGCTTTCGGTAGGCCGCGCAAGGGCCATGCACAAGTCTAAACTTGAAAGGTGGTTCAACTTTCAATATTGGATGGGCCAGAAGAGGGCCAGGAGAGGAACAGACCCCATGACCAAGCATATCTACGTCCGCGCCGCGCTGCTTGCCGGTACCGCCGGACTTGCCACCCTTGCCGCGCCCGCCATGGCGCAGGACAGCGCCGCCGAGGTCGCTGCCGAAGCCGAAGCCGCCGAGGACGGCGTCATCATCGTCACCGCCCGCCGCCGCGAGGAGCGTCTGATCGACGTGCCGCTCTCGGTCACCGCGCTGTCGGGCGACAGCCTGATCAAGCAGGGTGTGCAGGATCTCACCCAGATCGCCCAGCAGGTGCCCAACATCACGCTGGAGGTCAGCCGCGGCACCAACACCACGCTCACCGCCTTCATCCGCGGGGTCGGCCAGCAGGACCCGGTCGCCGGTTTCGAGGCGGGCGTGGGCCTCTACATCGACGACGTCTACCTCAACCGTCCGCAGGCCGCTGTGCTCGACATCTATGACGTCGAGCGAATCGAAGTGCTGCGCGGCCCGCAGGGCACGCTCTACGGGCGCAACACCATCGGCGGCGCGATCAAGTATGTCACCGCGCCCCTGCCCGACGAGACCAGCGTGATGGTGCGCGGCACCTATGGCTCCTACGATCAGGCCGATCTGATCGTCTCCGCCTCGACGCCTGTCACCGACAATCTCAAGATCGGCGCGAGCGGCGCGCGGCTGTCGCGCGGGGGCTTCGGCGACAACCTCACGCTCGGCACCGAGAACTACAACAAGGACGTGTGGGCCGCGCGCGGCACCATCGAGTTCGAGAGCGGCGGCTTCTCGCTCCGCCTCTCGGGCGACTACGTCAAGGACAATTCCGAGGCACGGCAGGGCCACCGCTTCATCCCCGGCCTCGTCAGCGGCGCGCCGGTGCTTGATGACGTGTTCGATACCCGCGCGGGTCTCGACATCGTCGATCAGGAAGTCGAAGCCTATGGCGGGGCGCTCAACATCGCCATTGAACTCTCCGACACGCTGACTTTCAAGTCGATCACCGGATACCGCGAGGACAGCTCCACCACCCCGATCGACTTCGACAGCCTGCCCGCGGTCGACCTCGATGTGCCCGCGATCTACGAGAACGACCAGCTGAGCCAGGAATTCCAGCTGCTCTACGAAGGCGACCGGCTGTCGGGTGTGCTCGGCTTCTACTATCTCGATGCCAATGCCTTCACCGCCTTCGACGTGGCGCTGTTCACCACGCTGAACGGCCTCACCGCGCAGACGCTGGGCGATGTCAACACCAAGACCTGGTCGGTGTTCGGCGATTTCACCTTCGATCTGACCGACACCATCAGCATCTCGGCCGGCGGGCGCTACACCAACGACAAGCGCACCAGCCAGGTGCTGCGCACGACGTTCCTCGGCGGGTTCTCCAACCTGTTCGGGGGTGCCGGTGCCCCGATCGCGGTGACCAGCAACTTCAACGGCAGCGCCACCTTCAAGGACTTCAACCCGCGCGCCTCGATCAGCTGGCAGCCGAATGCCGATCACAACCTCTATTTCACCTATTCGCAGGGCTTCAAGGGCGGCGGCTTCGACCCGCGCGGCCAGACCACCGCGTGCCGCAACAGCACCGGCGGGGCCTGCACCGCGGACGAGGTGTTCGACTTCATGGCCTTCGACCCTGAAACGGTCGACAGCTTCGAGCTGGGGTGGAAGGCCTCGCTGTTCGACAACCGCGTGAACATCAGCCTCGCCGGCTTCCTTGCACAATATACCGATGTGCAGATCCCCGGCTCGGTCGGCTTCGATGCCAATGGCGACGGGGTCAACGAAAGCTTCATCGGGATCACTTCGAACGCCGCCGATGCCGACGTCAACGGGATCGAGTTCGAAGGCACCGCGCTGGTCGGCAAGGACTTCGCGGGCGAAGGCAGCCGCTTCAGCATCAACTGGTCGCTGGGCGTGCTCGATGCCAAGTTCAACACCTTCATCGACGCTTTCGGCAATGACGTGGCCGACCAGCGGGTGTTCCAGAACACCCCCGACATCACCGCACACATGGGCTTCAACATGGGCCTGCCGGTGGGAAGCGGGATGATGGACTTCATCGGCCTTGCCTCGCTGCGGTCGGATGCGAGCCAGTTCGAAGTGCCCAACCCCTTCCTCGATCAGGACGGCTTCGTGCTGGTCGATGCGAGCGTGATCTACACTGCCGACAGCGGGCTCTATTCGATCGGGCTGCACGGCAAGAACCTGTTCGACAAGGAGTATATCGTCGCGGGCTACAACTTCGTCGCGGGCGGCGTGGGCGGTGCGCCCTTCGTGCCGACGCTCGGCCGCGAAGGCACGCTGACCGGCTTCTACGGCGATCCGCGCCGGATCTTCGTGACCGCGCAGATCAACTTCTGATCACCTCCCCGAAGGGGCGGCGGCCTCTCGAATGTCACCGCCGCCCCTTCTCTCCCCCTTCCCTTGAAGGGGCCAAGCGGGCATAGGCGCTGCCCATGCACGACATCCGCTTCATCCGAGAAAACCCGGAAGATTTCGACGCCGCTCTGGCCCGCCGCGGGCTGGCACCGCTGGCCGCCCACCTGATCGCGCTCGACGAGGAGCGCCGCGCGGCGGTGACCGCGGTGCAGGTGGCGCAGAGCCGCCGCAACGAGGCCTCCAAGCTGATCGGTGCCGCGATGGCCAAGGGCGACCGCGAGGGGGCCGAGGCGATCAAGGCCGAAGTCGCCGCATTGAAGGACGCGATGCCCGCGCTGGAAGCCCGCGCGGACGAGCTGGCGGGCAAGCTCAAGGCCGCGCTCGAGATCATCCCCAACCTCCCCGGCGCGGACGTTCCCGACGGCGCGGGCGAGGAGGACAACCGGGTCGAGAGCGAATGGGGCACCAAGCGCGCCTTCGACTTCACGCCGCAAGAACACGCCGACATTGCCCCGGCGCTCGGGATGGATTTCGAGACCGGCGCGCGGCTTTCAGGCGCGCGCTTCACTTTCCTGCGGGGCGGGATGGCGCGCCTGCACCGCGCACTCGGCCAGTTCATGCTCGACGTGCAGACGGGGGAGCATGGCTATGCCGAATGCAACCCGCCGGTGCTGGTGGGCGATGATGCCATGTATGGCACCGACAAGCTGCCGAAGTTTGCCGAGGACAGCTTTAGCACCACCAACGGCCGCTGGCTCATCCCCACCTCGGAAGTCTCCCTCACTGCCAGCGTCATGGGCGAACTGCTCGACGAGGGCGCGCTGCCGATGCGCCTCACCGCGCTGACCTTGTGCTTCCGTTCCGAGGCCGGGGCGGCGGGCAAGGATACGCGCGGGTTCATCCGCCAGCACCAGTTCGAGAAGTGCGAGCTGGTCTCCATCGTGAAGCCTGAAGACTCGGAAGCCGAGCACCAGCGCATGGTCCGCGCCGCCGAGACCATCCTCGAGCGCCTGAACCTGCCCTATCGCAAGCTGCTGCTGTGCACCGGCGACATGGGCTTCGGCGCGCGCAAGACCTATGACCTCGAAGTCTGGCTCCCCGGGCAGGGCGCTTTCCGCGAGATCAGCTCGTGCTCGAACACCGGCGATTTCCAGGCCCGTCGCATGAACACCCGCTACCGCGTGGCGGGCGAGAAGCGCACCGAGTTCGTCCACACCTTGAACGGCTCCGGCCTCGCGGTGGGCCGCACGCTGGTGGCGGTGATCGAGAATTACCAGAACGCCGACGGCAGCGTGACTGTGCCTGACGCATTGCTCTCCTACATGGGCGGCATCACCAAGCTGGAGCCCCTCGCCTGATGCGTATCCTCCTCACCAATGACGACGGCATCCACGCCCCG
>CAZQOO010000151.1:0-5901 GCA_964594845.1 uncultured Porphyrobacter sp.
TGCGACAGCACCAGCGCGCCCTGTCCCATGTAGTTGAGCATCAGCGCCGGGAACACGAAGGTCAGCCACGACAGGCCGATCGGCTTGCGCCCGAAATGGCCCATGTCGGCGTAGAGCGCCTCGGCTCCCGTTACTGCCAGAACCACGCTGCCCAGTGCGATGAAGGCGGTAAACCCGTCGGTGATGAAGAAGTTGAGCGCGTTCACCGGATTGATCGTCTCGAGGATGATCGCCGGATTGGCGGTCAGATGCATCACGCCCAGGGTCGCCAGCATCGCGAAATAGGTCAGCATGATGGGGCCGAACAGCTTGCCCACCTTCTCCGTGCCGCGCGATTGCAACGCGAACAGGCACACCAGGATCGCGATCGCGGTCGGCACGATCCACGGCTCGAAACCGGGGACGATGTATTGGAGGCCTTCCGTGGCCGAAAGCACCGAAATCGCCGGGGTGATCATGCTGTCGCCATAGAACAGCGCGGTCGCGAACACGCCGAGCAGCACCAGCGGCGCCGTCCAGCCCGCGCTGTCCGAAGCGCGGCGGATCAGCGCCAGCAGCGCCAGACTGCCGCCCTCACCCTTGTTGTCGGCGCGGGTGATGGTGAGGACATATTTGACCGTCACCACCATCATCATCGACCAGAACACCAGGCTCAGAACACCGTGAATATGCGCCGCATCGGGCGAGATCCCCGGCGCGCCGTGGTGGGAGGCGAAGGTTTCGCGGAAGGCGTAGAGCGGGCTGGTGCCGATGTCGCCGAACACCACTCCCACCGCGCCGATCGCCAGGGCGGCGGTGGAGGCGCTATGACCGTGGCCATGGCCGTCACTGGCGTCAGGGGTTGCAGTTGAGGCGGTGCTGGTCATCTCAATCGGATTTCCCGTCATTTCGGTACTGCCCATCCCGCCCAAGCGACTCAAGCCGGAGAGGCGGCGCGCCTAGCACCGCGCGTTCGCACCTGCAACATCGACTGCACGGCGGACACGCAAGCGTCACTGACCCTGCAGCATCGGCGCGCGCGCGATCATGTCGTCGAGCCGCGCGACTTCCGCCGCCAGCCCTTCGCGCCAGGGGGCATCGGGGGGCGAGCGTTCGACAAGGCCAGCCCATACGGCTCGCGCGGCGCGCACCTCGCCGCTCTGGAGGTAGGCAAAGCCGAGGAAATAGTCCGCACCGGGATTGTCCGGATCGATCACCCGCGCGCGGCCGAAGGCCTGCAACGCCGCGGGCGTGACCGTGCCATCGGCATGGCCCACCAGCGCGAGACCCAGCGCCAGCCAGCTTTCGAGATCCTGCGGATTGTCTTCCAGCCCGCGCCGCAACAGGCCTGCCGCCTCGCCGAACCGCCCGCGCCGGGCAAAGGCATCCGAGGTCAGCAGATAGTCGGGCGGCGGCGTGGTGCGATCGAACAGTGCGGCGCGCCCCTCGACCATCGCCTCGCCCTGATCGGACACGCGGCTTTCCGGCGCCTTGGGCGCGGCAGGCTGGCCGGGCGAGCCCTGCCAGGCATAGCCCGCGAGCCCGAACACCAGCACCGCACCGAACAGGGTCAGCCCCTCGCGCGGCAGGCGCAGCAGGAACGCGGCGAGCGCGAAGGCCGCAAGCGCCAGAGCCGCAACGGCAAGCCAGCCCCCGATCATGCTGCCTCTCCCGCATCCGACCGGCGCTTGCCGAGCCGCCGCAGCAGCACGCCCGCGACCAGCAGGATCACCAGCACCGGCACGGCAAACAGCGGCCAGGTGGTGCTGCTCACCGCGGGTTCGTAGCTGACATAGTCGCCATAGCGCGCGATCAGCCAGCTGCGGATCTGATCGGGGCTTTCGCCCGCCAGAATGCGGCTCCTTACCTGATGGCGCATGTCGCCCGCCATCGGCGCGTCGCTGTCCGCAATCGACTGCGACTGGCACTTCAGGCAGCGCAGGGTGTGCATCAGCGCGGTCGCTTCGGCTTCGAGCCGGGGATCGTCGAGCTGGTTATAGGCATAGGGCGCAGGCGGCATGGTATCCTGCGCGCCCAGCGGCCGGGGCAGCAGCACGGCCAGCAGCACCAGCGCAGCAGCGAAAACGGCGCGGATCATTTCGCCTTCTCCAGTTCGGCCAGCAGCACCGCCACGTCGTCTGCACGGATATCGCCGATGTGCTGGTAGCGGATCACGCCCTCGGCATCGATAACGAAGGTCTCGGGCACGCCGGATGAGCCGATCGCCAGCTGCACTTCGGAGATGCGGTCGGAACCGATGCGGCTGTAGGGATTGCCGTGCGCACCGAGGAAATTGGCGACGTCCTCGGGCCGGTCGCGGATGGCGATGCCGATGATCTCGACCCCTTGCGCCTTCAATGCCTCAAGCTGCGGCGCCTCAGCGATGCAGGGCAGGCACCAGCTCGCCCAGACATTGAGCAGGCGCGGACCGCCGCCGACGAAGTCCGCCTTGGCCGCACCCGGCAGGCCCGCGAAGGCCGGATCGAGCGCGAAGTCGGGCAGCGGCTGGCCGATCATCGTGCTTTCGACGAACTGGTCCTTTTCCTGGGTCAGCATGTAACCCGCCAGCCCTGCGAAGAAGGCGAACAGAGCGAGCGGGGCCCATAGCCAGATGCCGAGGGGCAACTTCCAAAGCCAGAAGTCGCGGCGGTCAGTTTTTTTCGGATCGAATTCGTCTGTCATTCCGCAGGCACGGGTTCAGCCGCCCCCAGTGCTTCAAGATCGGCGCGGCGCGCATCGCCCAGTTTCACCGCCTTGCGCCGCTTCACATCGACCCGCACCCGTCCGGCAATCGCCAGGACGCCGCCGAGCGCGATCAGGAGGCCCCCATACCAGATGAAGGTCACGAAGGGCTTCCACCACACGCGGATCTGCCAGCGTCCGTCTTCGGCCTGATTGCCGATCACCGCGTAGAGCTGCCCGTTCCACTTCGTCAGCAGCGCGCTTTCGCTGGTGGCCTGCGGAGGCGACCAGAAATTGCGCGCCTGCGGACTGAGGATCACCGGCTCGCCAGCACCCTGCCGCACCGCCAGCCGCGCCTCGATCGCGGTCCAGTTCGGCCCGGCCACAGGCGCGACGCTCTCAAGCGTGACGGAAAAATCACCGACCTGCTCGGTGCCGCCCGGGGCGACCGCCGCGAGACGCTCCTGCGTGAAGGCACCCTCGCAGGCCATGCCGAACAGCGAGACCGCGACCCCGAAATGGGCCAGCACCATGCCCCATGTCGCGGCCGGCACGCGGCGCAGATTGCGGCCCCGCAGCGGCAGCACCGCCGCCACCGCCAGCGCCGGGGCCAGCCCCAGCCCCAACAGCGGGAGGAAGGGATAGGAACCGAAGAAACTCACCAAGGCGATGCTGCCGATCAGCACGGCGGCAATCAGCAGCATCTCGAACTGGATGCGCGCCGGCTTGTCCGCGCGCCAGCGCAGCAGCGGGCCGACCGCCATCACCAGCAGCATGGGAATGGCGAAAATGGCCGAGGCCGGATTGAAATAGGGCGGCCCGACCGAGACGCGCACATCGAAGGCCTCGGTCAGCAGCGGATAGAGCGTGCCGAGCAAGACGATCGCGAGGATCGCGGAGAGCATCACGTTGTTGAACACCAGCGCGCCTTCGCGACTGGTTGCAGCAAAGCGCTTGCCCTCGGCCACCGCGCCCGCGCGCAGGGCGAAGATGGTAAAGGCCCCGCCGATGTAGAGCCCGAGCAGCGCAAGAATGAAGCTGCCGCGTTCGGGATCGACTGCGAAGGCATGGACGCTGGTCAAGACGCCCGAACGCACCAGGAAGGTGCCGAGCATCGACATCGAGAAGGCCAGCACCCCGAGCATGATCGTCCACGTCCTGAGCGCATCGCGCGCCGCCAGCACGCTCACCGAGTGCATCAGCGCGGTCGCCGCCAGCCACGGCATCAGCGAGGCGTTCTCGACCGGATCCCAGAACCACCAGCCGCCCCAGCCGAGCTCGTAATAGGCCCAGTAGGAACCCGCCGTGATCCCCAGCGTCAGCAGCACCCATGCGCCGAGCACCCAGGGGCGCATCACGCGCGCGAAGGAAGGATTGACCTCGCGCGTCAGCAGCGCGCCCATCGCCAGGCTGAAGGCGACCGACAGACCGACATAACCGGCGTAGAGCGTCGGCGGGTGGATCGCGAGGCCGATGTCCTGCAGCAGCGGGTTGAGGCCGGTGCCTTCCACCGCCGGCACCGGCAGGCGCTCGAAGGGGTTGGAGGACAGCAGGAGGAAGGCGTAGAAGCCGATCGCCACGAAGCCCTGCACCGCCAGCGTCGCGCCCATGGTGCGTTCGGGCAGGCGCTTCTCGAAGGCCGCCAGCAGTCCGCCGGACGCGGCCAGCACCCCCACCCACAGCAGCATCGAGCCCTCGTGGTTACCCCAGGTGCCGGTGAGCTTGTAGATCAGCGGCTTCATCGAATGCGAATTGGTCGCCACCAGCTTGATCGAAAGGTCGGTGACGGCGAAGGCATAGAGCAGCAGGAAGAAGGCCAGCACCGCCAGAAACGCCTGCACCACCGCCGCCGGGCGGGTGTAGATCGCCATCGGCGCGGCTTCGCCTTCGGGAGCGCGCAGCGCCATCGCGCCCGAGACCATCTGCAGCACCGCCAGCGCCGCAGCGAGCCACAGGGCGGCAAGTCCGATTTCGGCAATCATTGCTCAGCCCCTCACCTTGTCCCTTGCGCCTAGTCCAGCCCGACCGTGGTGTCGGCAGCCATCTTCGCGGCTTCCCTGGTGCCCATGCCTTCCAGCTCCTTGGGCACGTAATTCTCGTCATGCTTGGCGAGCAGGTTGGTAGCGATGAACACCCCGTCCGGGCCAAGGCTGCCTTCGGCCACCACGCCCGAATTCTCGACGAAGAGATCGGGCAGGATGCCGCTGTAGCGCACCGGAATCGCCGCATCGGTGTTGCCGGTGACCATGAAGTCGACCGTCACGCCGTCAGCCGCGGTCTTGATCGATCCGGCCTGCACCATGCCGCCCAGCCGCACCGCCTGCCCCACTTCGGGCGGGTCTGAGGCCATCTGCTCGGGCAGGTAGAAATAGTTTGCCTGATTGCGCAGGGACCACGCCGCCAGCAGGCCCGCGCCGACGATCGCCAACACCGCGATCACCACCAGCACGAGACGTTGATGCTTGGCCTTCATGCCCTGCTCCTTCTCAGCGCCGCCGCGCGGCATCGCGCCGGGCTTCGGCACGGCGCATCGCGCGCCACGCCCAGATGCTCACGGCAGCGAGTGCCACCAGACCCACACCATAGGCGAGGATCACGAAATCCCACTGCGCCAGTTCCTCGCGCATCACGCCTGCTCCAGCACGGGCGCAGCGGCGAGCGGCGCGTCATCATCCAGCGCCCGGCGGCGCAGCCGCGCTTCGACCTGCGCTTCGGCAATCAGCGCGCGCATCCGCATCAGCACGACACCGCCGAACAACAGCGAGAATCCGAGCACCGCGATCAGCAGCGGCCACAGATAGGCGGCGTCGATCGCGCTCTTGCCCATGGTGATGCTGGGCGGCTGGTGGAGCGAATTCCACCACACCACCGAGCGGTTGATGATCGGCACGTTGATCGCGCCCACCAGACCGAAGATTGCCGCGATCCTGGGCGTCGTGCCCTCGCGCGCGGCGGCCTGCGACAAGGCGATGTAGCCGGCATAGAGGAACAAGAGCACCAGCATGGACGTCAGCCGCCCGTCCCATTCCCACCAGGTGCCCCAGGTCGGGCGGCCCCAGATCGATCCGGTGGCAAGGCAGATCGCGCAGAACACCATTCCCGGCACTGCAATCGCGCGGGCCGAAAGCGCGGCGAGCGGGTGCTTCCAGTTCAGCAGCATGGCGCTGGAAATGGCGATCCCCGCCCAGCCACCCATGCCGAGCCTGGCGGCGGGGACATGGATGTTCAGGCTGCGCACGG
>CAZQOO010000152.1:0-5357 GCA_964594845.1 uncultured Porphyrobacter sp.
CACCGGCGCGCCGACCTTCAGCGCGGTCTCCATGACCTTGCAGATCTTTTCGGCATGGCGCTTCGACAGCGAGCCGCCGAAAACGGTGAAGTCCTGCGAGAAGACATAGACCAGCCGGCCATTGATCGTGCCAGAACCCGTCACCACCCCGTCGCCCGGGATGCGCTGGGTTTCCATGCCGAAATCCATGCAGTCATGCTCGACATAGGTGTCGATCTCTTCGAAGCTGCCTTCGTCGAGCAGCACGTCGAGCCGCTCGCGCGCGGTCAGCTTGCCCTTGGCGTGCTGGGCTTCGATGCGCTTGGCCCCGCCGCCCATCCGGGCAGCTTCGCGGCGGCGTTCCATTTCGGCGATATTGGCGGACACGAGGGGTTCCTCTCCTGTGGCTCTCTTGGCGAGATGCGTTGCCTTAGCGCGTGCGGGGCGTCAACGTGGCAAAAGTGGCGGTCGGCAGGAGGCGCGCGGGTGATGACGGCGGATGTGCTGGTGATCGGTGGCGGGATCGCGGGGCTTTCGGTCGCCGCGCGGATGGCGCCGGACGCACGGGTGACGGTGCTGGAGGGCGAAAGCGCGCCCGGATACCATGCCTCGGGCCGCTCGGTCGCCTTTGCCCATTACGGCCTCGGCAACGTGCCGGTTCGCGATCTGACGGCGCTGAGCATGGCGGAACTGGCCGCGCACGGGAGCGTGCATCAGGCGCTGCACATCGCGCGGACCGAGGACATCGCCGCGCTCGATGCGCTGGAGGATGTGCACCGGCACTATGCTTGCGACTATGCGCGGATCGGGGCGGAGCAAGCGCGCGCGCTGATGCCTGCGCTGCGGCCCGAGGCCTGCGCGGCGGCGCTGGTCGATCACAAATCGCTCAAGCTCGATACCCATGCGATGCTGCAAGCCCATGTCGCGCAGATCCGCAGCCATGGCGGTGCTGTGATCCCGGACGCGCGGGTGACGATGATCGGGCATGAGCGCGGCCTGTGGGTCGCGGTCCGGGCCGACGGCACGCGGCACGGGGCGCCGGTGCTCGTCAATGCGGCAGGCGCATGGGCGGACGATGTGGCGCGCATGGCGGGGGTCACCCCCATCGGCATCGAGCCGCGCCGCCGCACGGTGATCTCCTTCGCGGCACCCGAGGGAGAGGATGTGCGCGCGTGGCCTTTCACCAAGACCGTCGGCGAAGGCTTCTACCTGCTGCCCGAGGGCCGCAGCCAGATCCTCGCCTCAAGCATGGACCAGACCCCGTCCGAGCCTTGCGATGCCGCGCCCGAAGAACTCGACATCGCCATCGCCGCCGACCGGGTGGAGCAGGCGACCACCCTGCCGATCCGCCGCATCGCCCACAGTTGGGCGGGCCTCAGAAGCTTCGCGCCCGATGAATTGCCGGTGGTGGGCGAAGCAGCAGGCGCGCAGGGCTTTTTCTGGTGCGCAGGCCAAGGTGGCGCAGGCTTCCAGACCGCCCCTGCCCTGTCGCGCATCGCGGCGGCGGCAGTGCTGGGCCTCGCCTTCCCTGAGGATTGCGCGGCGGCGGGGCTTTCTTTTGAGATGTTCAGCCCCGCACGTTTCGGGGCCTGACCCTCTCACCTCGTCATTGCGAGGCCGAAGGCCGCGGCAATCCATCGACCGGGCGCTTGTGGCAATGTCTGGGCAATGGATTGCTTCGTCGCCTGCGGCTCCTCGCAATGACGAAGGAACCGCTAGAAACTCCGCATCACCCGCCGCGCCAATGCGGGGGAGAGCGAATAGACCGCGCGCAGCAGCTTCACCATGCCGACATTGGCCTCGTCGCGCCCCTGCTCGAGCGCGGCGATGATCTGACGCGCGCATTCCTGCGGGGGCATCTTGGACATGTCGCGGTCGGCAGTCATATGGGTGTCGACCACCGGCGGCAGCGCCTCGATCACCCGGATGGGCTCGTCCGCCAGCTGGGCACGCAGGGCCATGGTGTAGCTCCTGAGCCCCGCCTTGCTCGCGCAATAGACCGAACTGGCGGTGTTGGGCGCAATCGCGAGGCCGCTCGTCACATTGATGATCGCCGCCTCGGGGCGCGCGCGCAGGCGCGGGAGCAGCGCGGTGATGAGGCGCACCGGCGCGGACAGGTTGGCGTAGAGGCACCCGTCTGCCGCGTCGGCATCCGGCAGGCCGTTGCGGACATCATGCGCCACGCCGAGGCCCGCATTGTTGATGAGCACGTCGATCGCCCGGTCGCCGAGCGCGGCGACCAGCGCATCGACCCCGGCGGCGGTGGACAGATCGGCGGCCAGCACCTCGAACCCCTCATCCCGCATCGCCTCGAGCCGCGCGGGATCGCGCCCCGTAAGGATCACGCTCGCGCCCTTGGCCTTCAGCTGACGCGCGATCTCGCGCCCGATCCCGGCGCTGCCGCCGGTCAGCAGCACGCTCTTGCGGTTCACGTTCATTTGAACAGCACCAGCTCTTCGGCCATGGTCGGGTGGATCGCCACCGTCGCGTCGAAATCGGCCTTGGTCAGCCCGGCTTTCACTGCGATCGCGGCGGCCTGCATGATCTCGGGCGCTTCGGGGCCGATCATGTGGATGCCGACAATCCGGTCCGACGCCGCATCGACGATCATCTTGTAGAGACTGCGCTCGTTGCGGCCCGCCACCACGTTCTTCATCGGGCGGAAGTCGGCCTGATAGACCTTGATGCTGCCGAGCCGGTTGCGCGCCTCCCCTTCCGTCATGCCGACCGCGGCAATCGGCGGGTGGCTGAACACGGCGGATGGCACGCAGGAATGATCGACCGCATAGGGCTCGCCCGGGCCGAACACGCTATCGGCAAAGGCCTGGCCTTCGCGGATCGCGACGGGGGTGAGCTGCACGCGGTCGGTCACATCGCCCACGGCATAGACGTAAGGCACATTGGTGCGGCTGAAGGCATCGACCACGATCTCGCCGCGCTTGCCCACTTCAACTCCGATGGTCTCCAGCCCCAGCCCCTCGATATTGGGGACGCGGCCCGTGGCGACCATCACGCAGTCGAACACCCGCTCGTCTTGCCCGGTCAGCTTGACGCGGAGCGTGCCGTCGTCCTGCTTTTCGACATATTCGAATTCGGCCATGAACAGGAATTCGATGCCCTTCACCATCGAGATCTGCAGCAGCCGGTCACGCAGCGCCTCGTCATAGCCGCGCAGGATCGTGTCGGAGCGGTTGGCGATTGTCACCTTGCTGCCGAACTCGTTGAAGATGCCGGCGAATTCATTGGCGATATAGCCGCCGCCCGCGATCAGGATGCGGCGCGGAATGGCATCGAGGTGGAACGCCTCGTTCGAGGTGATGACATGCTCGTTGCCCGGAAAATCGGGGATCAGCGGGCGCGCGCCGGTGGCGATCAGGATGTGCCCGGCGGTGACGGTCTTGCCGCTGGCGAGCGTGATTTCGTGCGGGCCGGTGATGGTCGCACGCTCGTTGAATACGGTGACGTTGTGATTGCTCAGGGTCTGGCCATAGAGCCCTTCGAGCCGGGTGACGTCGTTCTGGACATGATCGCGCAAGGCGATCCAGTCGAAGCTCTTGCCCTGGATGGTCCAGCCGAAATTCTGCGCGTCGACCAGATCCTCGGCGAAATGCGCGCCGTAGACGAGCATCTTCTTGGGCACGCAGCCGCGGATCACGCAGGTGCCGCCGACGCGGTATTCCTCGGCCACGGCAACCCGCGCACCGTGGGCGGCGGCGACGCGGCTGGCGCGCACCCCGCCCGAACCTGCGCCGATGGTGAAAAGGTCAAAGTCGTATTCATCGGCCATGGGCGCACATCCTGCTGTCGGTGGACGCGCGATATGGCCCATGGAACGACGAATTCCAATGGCAAGGCGAACCCCGTCACCCGGGGTTCGCTCCTGCCGCTGTTGCGGTTACGCGGGAGCGTCAGGCGCTCGCGGCGCGGGGACGACCGCCGCCGCCGCGGCCGCGGCCACCGCGATTGCGATTCCCGCCGCCGCCATTGCCCTGGCCCTGCCCTTGCGGGCGACCGCCACCCGCGTGACGCTGGCCGGAGCCATTGCCACCCTGCGGACGACCGCCCTGCGCGGGCTTGGCGCCCTGCTGCGGACGACGCTCGCCCTCAGGTCGGCGCTCGCCCTTGGAGGCCCCACGCTGGCCGAGCGGGCGCGGCTGCACCCGCTTCATCGGCTGGCGGGGTGCGGGCTTGTCCGGCCCGACGCCTTCGACCACCGCGCGGAAATTGTCCGGCAGAGGCAGGCGTTCGAGTTCCGCACCGGTCGTCTTGCGGATGTCCTTGAGATAGGCGCGCTCGTCCTCGGCACAGAAGGCAATCGCCACCCCGTCACGCCCGGCACGCGCGGTGCGGCCGATGCGGTGGACATATTGCTCGGGCACGTTGGGCAGTTCGTAATTGATCACGTGGGAGACGCCCGGAATGTCGATCCCGCGCGCGGCCACATCGGTCGCGATCAGGATCGGCACGCGCGCCTTGCGGAACTCGTCCAATGCGCGCTGGCGCTGGGGCTGTGACTTGTTGCCGTGGATCGCGTTGCTCTCGATCCCGGCCTGGGCCAGCTTCTTCACGACGCGGTCGGCGCCGTGCTTGGTGCGGGTGAAGATCAGGATGCGCTCGAACTCGCCGGGCACTTCGTGGCGGCGCTTGAGGATCATTTCGAGCAGCGCGGTCTTCTCGTCCTGCTGGACCATGAAGAGATACTGGTCGATGCGTTCCGCCGTGGTGCTTTCGGGGGTGACGGACACCTGCACCGGATTGTTGCAATAGCCGCCCACCAGCTCCTTGATCGCCTTGGGCATGGTGGCGCTGAAGAACAGCGTCTGGCGATCCTTCGGAGCGAGCTCGCGGATCTTGCGCAGGGCGTGGATGAAGCCGAGGTCAAGCATCTGGTCGGCCTCGTCGAGCACGAGGAACCGGGTCTGGCCCAGCATCACCGCCTTGCGGTCGAGGAGGTCGATCAGCCGGCCGGGCGTGGCAACGAGGAGGTCGGTGCCGCGGTGCAGTTCCTGCGACTGCCGGTTCAGCGAGGCGCCGCCCACCACGAGGCCCACGCGCAGATGCGTGCCCTTGGTGAAGGTGGCCAGCGTGTCGCAGATCTGGCGGGCGAGTTCGCGGGTGGGGGCCAGCACAAGCGCTGCCACCGTCTTGGGCGCGGGTTTCACCCCGGCGCCGATCAGCGCGTGCAGGATGGGCAGGCCGAAGGCGAGCGTCTTGCCCGTGCCGGTCTGCGCGAGACCCATCACGTCGCGGCCGTTCATGGCGTGCGGGATGGCCTGGGCCTGGATCGGCGTCGGGGTGGCGATGCCGAGCGTCTTGAGCCCGGCGAGAAGGCGGGGCTGAAGCCCCAGCATGTCGAAATCCATCGTGTCCTTTCGGTC
>CAZQOO010000152.1:5367-5887 GCA_964594845.1 uncultured Porphyrobacter sp.
GTCCGGGCAGATGCGCCCGGCGGGTATGGGAAAGCCCGCTCCCAACGGGAGGGGCGGCAGTGTCAGGGTTGCGCCGAAGACTGACCCCCGGGCCGGATTGCCCGATGGCCGCCGAAGCGCCGGCCCCCCTGCGTGATGTGGGAAACTCGTGGAAGACCGTGCGCCTGTGGCGCAATGCAGCGCCCGGATGCTCACGCGGCATCAGCGGTTCGGTCATGGGGGATGTCGGCGAGCCGGGCCGATAAGTCAAGGGCTGATCGGCAATTGCGTCGCGGGATGTCGTTTCTGGCGTCGCACGGGGGGCGGACGGGCGACAGTGTCGCGCCGAGGCCGAGTCGGGGGGTGGGATTGGCCGAATACGACTATGTCATCGTCGGCGCGGGGTCGGCGGGATCGGTGCTGGCCAACCGCCTGACCGAGGATGGCCGCGCGCGGGTGCTGGTGCTGGAAGCCGGCGGATCGGACCTGCGCCCCTGGATCCAGATGCCGATCGGCTACGGCAAGTCGTTCTACGACGCCG
>CAZQOO010000153.1:0-4201 GCA_964594845.1 uncultured Porphyrobacter sp.
GTCAGCTGGACCCGGCAGGAAGGCCTGCGCGACGGCACCTTCCCGGGACGCGGCGAAAGCTTCCCGACCCGCGCCTTCCCGGCCACCGACTTCACGCTGGGCGGCATCTTCCTCGCCGACGAGATCACGCTGTTCGATGGCGCGCTGACGCTGTTCCCGGCGCTCAGGTTCGACTTCTACGATCTCAACCCGACCGACGATCCGCTGCTCACCACCTTCACGCCGCAGGGCCAGAGCGACAGCCGTCTCAGCCCCAAGTTCGGCGCGACGCTCAAGCTGGCCCCCGACGTTTTCCTTTTCGGCAACTACGCGCAGGGCTTCCTCGCGCCGACGCCTGCCCAAGTGAACAACTTCTTCGAATTCATCGCGGGCGGCTACACCTCGATCCCAAACCCCGATCTGCGCCCCGAGACCAGCGAGAGCTGGGAGGTCGGCGCACGCTATGTCGGCGACATCTTCTCGCTCCAGGTCACCGGCTTCCGCGGCGACTATGACGACTTCATCAACCAGCAGGTGGTGAGCGGCGGCTTCACCCCGCAGAACCCGGCGATCTTCCAGTTCGTCAACTTCAACGCAGTCCAGATCGAAGGGCTGGAAGCCCGCGCCGAGATGAAGCTCGACAGCGGCTGGAACGCCCGCTTCGCACTGGCCTATGCCAATGGCGACATCGTCAACCCCGGCGGCGCGCGCGTGCCGCTCGACACGATCGATCCGTTCAACCTTGTCGCCGGTTTCGGCTACCGCGACCCGGCAGGGCGCTTCGGGGCCGAGGCGATCGTCACCCATAACGGCCGCAAGGAGGCGGGCGAGGTCGAACGTGCGGCCAACGGCAGCGAATTGTTCGTGCGGCCCGAAGCCTCGACCATCCTCGATCTCACCGCCTTCGTGGCCGTCACCGACCGGCTCCGCCTGCGCGCCGGGCTCTTCAACCTGACGGGCGAGCGATACGCCCTGTGGTCCGACGTGCGCGGCCTGCGCGTGGCGGACGCCGGCATCCTCGACGCCTTCACCCGCCCGGGGCGCAATCTCAGCGTCTCGGCCAGCTTCCGCTTCTAGACCCGCAAGGAGGACGACCCATGACCCGAATGACCCATACGCTGCTTTCTGCCAGCCTCGCCGCCCTCGCGCTGGCTGCCCTGCCTGCCACTCCGGCCCTCGCCGACGGCCCGATCGTGCAATCTGCCGAGGCCGCCAAGGCTGCCTTCGAGGAAGACCGCAAGACCATCCTCGCCATGGCGGGCGATTTCAAGGTGACCTTCGACATGCAGGAATCGACCCCCTGGATGGAAGGTTACACACCGCTGGAGCGCAAGATTTCGGGCGGCTATGAAAGCGTCCGGGTGATCGAGGACACCGGCACCCGCATCGTGCTCCAGCACTTGCTGGTGACCGGCGACGAGGCCAATCCCTATGTCGTCAAGCACTGGCGGCAGGACTGGGAATACCAGCCCGCAAAGATCCTCGCCTTCAAGGGCGGCGATGTCTGGGAATGGCAGGCCGTCCCTGAAAAGATGCGCGCCGGACGCTGGTCGCAGACCGTGTGGCAGGTCGACGACAGTCCGCGCTATGCCGGGTGGGGCGAGTGGGAGACGACCCACGGCATCCGCCGCTGGCGCTCCAACTGGACCGCCCGCCCGCTCGCCCGGCGCGATGCGATCAGGAACCCCGTCTATGATCACTACATGGGCATCAACCGCCACCAGCTGACCCCGACCGGGTGGATCCACTGGCAGGACAATACCAAGATGGACACTCCGGCCGAGGGTGGCGACGCGCAGCCCGTGGTGCAGGAATACGTGCTCAACACCTATGAGCGGTTCAACGGCTACAATGTCGCCGCCGCCGAGACCTATTGGGAAAAGACCAAGGGCTACTGGGACGCGGTGCGCGGCAAGTGGGACGAGGTCGCCGAGGCCCATGGCGGCATCCGCATCGCGCAGGAAGCCGGTGCCGGCACCACCATCGCCAATGAACTGATGATCCTCGCCGACAAGATCAAGGACGGCAAGGAAACCCCCGAAGCGGCCAGCGCCAAGGCGCTGGCGCTGATCGAGGAAGGCACCTCCCGCAAGGGCGGCTAGGCCACTCTCGCCACTGACGCCGGGCGCGCTTCCCTCCGGGCGCACCCGGCGCTACATCAGCCGCCATGCTGCTTGTCATCAACGCCATCGAGGATGCCGGACACCGCGCCGCCTTGGCCGAGCGGATCGCGCTGCTCGAATGGCGCGACGGGCGCGAGACGGCGGGCGCGGTGGCGCGCGAGGTCAAGCGCAACCTGCAAGCCGCGATGGACAGCACCGCTGGCCGCCGGCTGGCCGACGAATTGCTGCCGCTGATAGCGGACAATCCGGTGCTGAAGGCCGCCGCGCAGCCGCGCCGCTTCTCGCCGCTGATCATCAGCAAGACCGCCGATGGCGGGCATTACGGCCCCCATGTCGACAATGCACTGATGGGCAAGGGGGCGGGCCGGGTGCGCACCGATCTGTCCTTCACTGTGTTCCTCACTCCGCCGGACCAATACGATGGCGGCGAACTGGTGGTGCACACCGCCGGCATGACGCAGGAGGTGAAGGGCGAGGCCGGGCATCTGGTGCTCTACCCTTCGGGCAGCATCCACGAGGTGCGGCCGGTGACGCGCGGGGAGCGGATCGTGTGCGTCGGCTGGATCGAAAGCATGATCGCCGACGGCACGCGGCGCGAAATGCTGTTCGATCTGGAGAACCTGCGCGCCTCGCTGCGGCGTCAGCTGCCCAGCCAGTCGGCCGAGCTACTGACGCTCGACAAGACCATCGCGAACCTGCTGCGGATGTGGGCGCACCCCTGAAGGCCTCCGCGCGCCCGCCTTTTTGCCCTTCACCGTGAACCAGAGGATCAGGCTCACCCCGATCACGCTCGGCCCGGCCCAGATCGCCGGGTTGAACACGTGCTCGGGGACGTAGCGGATCAGCCCGACCGAGAGGAAGGCGGTGTAGGCGGAAATCCCCATGCCGATCAGCGCGCGGAAATGTTCGCCGTGATAGGTCGTCCTCGGCGGATCGCCCGGCCGCCAGATATAGGCCTGCTGGATCAGCATCGAGATAATGCCGATCACCGCCACCAGCACCATCAGCGGGTGGCCGACCTGCGCGCCATAGATGCCGCACCACGCGCCCGAGACCACCACCGCCGCGATCATCGCCTGATAGCGGATCGCCCGCAAGGCGCGGCGGTTGCGGCTGTGTTTCACCACCGCAAGGCCATAGTCGACAAAGCCGATGGTGAGCGTGCCGAGATAGAGCATCATCCACCCGAACAGCCCGTCGAACAGCGCGCGGTCGGTGACTTCGGGATGGCGGGCTTCCGGCCCGTAGAGCGAGAGCAGCGCCATGGCGATGGCAAGGCTGCCTGCGCCAAGGAAGCCGTAGCACGCGGCCTTGCCCCACTTGCGATGCCGCCCAGAGCCCTTCTTCGTGACGATCGGCCCCCAGAACGCCGTCAGCCCCACCGCTCCGGTGATGACATGGGCGACAACAAGAGCCTCGAACAGCGCCATGCCCCAAGGCATGACATATTCGGCCATCTCTGCCTAGCGTCAGCGCACTCGCGAGGGCGCAATCAGCACCGCGTTGGCGATCACCAGATCGAGCCCTTCGAGATAGGCGCGGGTCGAGGGATCGTGGGCAAAGCCGATCACCAGCCCGCGGCCCTGCCGCTGCGCCATCAGGTACGGCTTGTAGGCCAGTTGCCGCCGGTTCTCGTCCCACACATAGCCGCTGGCGACAAGGTTGCCGGGCGCGGCGAAGCGCAGCACGTTGACCCCGTCGGCCCGGTCGAGCGGGGTGAAGATCTGCGTGCCGGTCGCCAGCACCACGCCGCCGCCATCATATCCCGCCGAGAGGAAGTGATCGCGCTCGGCCACCACGTTGAGCAGCGCGCCGGGCAGGGTGTCGGGCAGGGCTGCCTGATCCTTGATCGCCTCGCGATAATCGGCGTCGCTGGCGATTTCGACCGCTTCGGCAAGGGCCGCATCCTTGTCCTTGCCCGCCGCCGCCGGATCGCGTCCGAGCGCCGCCTCGCGCTTGACCACGAGCAGCGGGGCGTCGCCCGCGCTGAAGGTTTCGAGACTGTCGCCTACCGCCACCAGCACGCCGCCCCGGCGCACGAAATCGCGCAAGGCCCGCTGGCCGCCTTCGCCGAGCACCGCCGAGGGCTCGCCTTCGGG
>CAZQOO010000153.1:4301-5876 GCA_964594845.1 uncultured Porphyrobacter sp.
CGCGCGGCCGGCTGGGCCTGCGGCACCGCGAGGTAGCCGCGCGGATAGGACTTGCCGCAAGCGCTCGCCGGGCCGTCGCGGCGCAGCACGGTGATACCCTGCGCGGCAAGTCGGCGGCCGAGGTTCTCGGCATTCCAGCGCCGCTGCGACAGGTCGATCAGATAGGTGCCGCGCCCCGCCGCACCGCTGGCATTGGCGGCGCGATACTGGGCGAAGTCGGACAGGAAGGCTTTCGAGTTCTCCGCCACCGCGCCCGCCGTCGCCAGGCTGGCGGTGAAGTGGTTCATCACCCCGTCGGCATAGGTCAGCTTCGTGCCGTCGCGCCGTTCGAACACGAGGCCCCGCGCCGAACCCTGTTCATAGGTCGAGCCGATCGCGCCCTGATGCGCGTTCCAGGTGTCGCCATAGCCGGGGTAGAACAGATCATAGACCTCGCGGGTGAAATAGGGCTCCCCGCGCGCGTCGAAGGCGGCGGCATTGGCGCGCCCGATCAGCTCGTAGGCGCGGATCTGCGCCGGGGTGAGGTTGGGGCTGAAGGGCTGGGCGGCAGGGCTGAAGAAATAGGTCTCGTCCCCGCCCATCTCGTGCAAGTCGATCACCACCACCGGGTTCCATTCGCGGATCGCGGCGACCTTGCCGCGGGTCTCGGGCTGGCTGAGTGTGAACCAGTCGCGATTGAGATCGAACATGTAGTGATTGACGCGTCCGCTCGGCCACGGTTCGTCATGCTCGGCCGCCTGCCGGTCGGCAGCCGGATCGATGCCGGTCGAGGCGAGGAAATTGTTCACGAACCGCGCGCGCCCGTCGGGGTTCTGCATCGGATCGATCACCACGATGGTCTCGCGCATGATCCGCGCGGCGCGCGTGTCGTCCTGTGCGGCGAGCAGGTGATAGGCGGTCATCAGCGCGGCATCGGTCGAGGAGATCTCGTTGCCGTGGACCCCGTAGGCCAGCCACGTCACCGGCAGAGCCGCGCCGTTCGAGGCACGCCCTGCCGCGATATTGGCGAGATCGGTGCGGATCGCATCGAGCCGCGCGATGTTTTCAGGGCTGGAGAGGATCACGTAATAGAGCGGCCGGCCTTCCCAGCTGGTCGCATATTGCACCATGCGGGTGCGGTCGGGCGCGGCGGCGGTGAGCGCCTTGAGATAGGCATAGGCCTCGTCCGGCGCGGTGATGCGGGTGCCGGGCGCATGGCCGACCGTTTCGGTCAGGGTCGGGATCGCGGCATCGAAGCTGCCTTGCGCAAAGGACTGCGCCTGCCCCGGCGCGCTCGTCCCGAGGGCCGCGCCGTACAGCGCCGCCAGCACCATGAGCCACCGGCCCGACAACCTGTTCCGCATCAGATTTCCTCGCTTTGACCGGCAAGGTGCCGTGCTTCGGCCTTGCCGCGAAGTCGCCTGCCGGGTCAAGCGCAGAGGGGCATTTGGCCCATAAGCCTGCGCCCTATCCGTAGAACTCGGCGCGCATGTGATCGTCGAATGCCGGTGCCGGGGCGTGGAAGGCGAGGGTGGCGGGGTTGATGGTGCCGGGCATGGGCGCATCCATCCCCGGCAGCAGCGCCGGCCCGCCGCG
>CAZQOO010000154.1:0-5874 GCA_964594845.1 uncultured Porphyrobacter sp.
GGGTTGGAGCGCGGGGTGCGGCCGATCGGCGACTGGTCGATCTCGATCACCTTGTCGCAATGTTCGAGCCCGGTGATGGCGTCATGCGCCCCCGCGATCACCCGCGCGCCGTTGAGCACGCGCGATGCGCCCGCCTGCAGGGTGTCGATGGTGAGCGAGGACTTGCCCGAGCCCGAGACCCCGGTGATGCAGGTGAAGGTGCCGAGCGGGATCTTGGCGTCCACGCCCTTGAGGTTGTTGGCGCGGGCGTTCTTCACCTCGATGAAGTGCCCGTTGCCCTTGCGGCGTGTCTGCGGCACCGCGATGCTGCGCTTGCCGGTGAGGTAGTCCGCAGTAAGGCTTCCCTTGGCCTTGAGGATGTCCTTGAGGCTGCCTTGCGCCACCACCTCGCCGCCATGCACGCCCGCGCCGGGGCCGAGATCGACGATATGATCGGCGGCGCGGATCGCGTCTTCATCGTGCTCGACCACGATCACCGTATTGCCGAGATCGCGCAGGCGCTTCAGCGTTTCCAGCAGCCGGTCGTTGTCGCGCTGGTGGAGGCCGATGCTGGGCTCGTCGAGCACGTAGAGCACGCCTGAAAGCCCGCTGCCGATCTGGCTGGCGAGGCGGATGCGCTGGCTCTCGCCGCCCGACAGGGTGCCGCTGGTGCGATCGAGGTTGAGGTAGTCGAGGCCCACGTTGTCGAGGAAGCCCAGTCGCTCGTTGATCTCTTTCAGGATCGCGCGGGCGATCTGCGACTGCTGCGGCGTGAGCTGCGCGTCGAGCTTCAGGAACCAGTCCTTGGCATCGGCCACGCTCATGCGCACCGGCGTGGCGATGTCGACGCCCGCAACCTTCACGCTCAGCGCCTTTTCATTCAGGCGCTTGCCCCCGCAGGTCTCGCAGGCCTGCGCGGTCTGGTACTTCGACAGCTCCTCGCGCATCCATGCGCTTTCGGTCTGGAGCATCCGGCGATTGAGGTTGCCGATCACGCCCTCGAAGGCCTTGTTGACCGTGTATTCGCGCCGTCCGTCCTTGAAGGTCAGCGGCACCGGCATCCCGCCCGTGCCGTGGAGGATGATGAGCTTCTGGTCGGGCGCGAGGTCCTTCCACGGCGTCGTCAGATCGAACCCGTAGGCCTTGGCGAGGCTGGCGAGCACCTGCATGTAATAGGGCGACGGCGGGTTGGACTTGGCCCAGGGCACCACCGCGCCCTGTTTCAGGGAGAGCGCCTCGTTCGGCACCACCAGCTGCGGATCGAACAGCATCTTCTCGCCGATCCCGTCGCAGGCCGGGCACGCGCCTTGCGGGGCGTTGAACGAGAACAGGCGCGGCTCGATCTCCTCGATGGTGAAGCCGGAGACCGGGCAGGCGAATTTCTCGGAGAAGACGATGCGGTTGGGCGGCAGGCCCGTCCCCTTCATCGCGCCGCCCCCCTGCGCCTCGGCCTCGCGCCCCGGCACCACGCCGTCAGCAAGATCGACATAGGCCAGCCCCTCGGCCAGCTTCAGCGCGGTCTCGAAGCTTTCGGCGAGGCGGGTCTGAAGCCCGTCCTTCACCGCGATCCGGTCAACCACCACTTCGATGTCGTGCTTGAACTTCTTGTCGAGCGCGGGCGCCTCCTCGATCGGGTAGATCTCGCCGTCGATCCGCACCCGGGTGAAGCCCTGTCGCTGCCATTCCGCGATTTCCTTGCGGTATTCGCCCTTGCGCCCGCGCACCACCGGGGCGAGCAGATAAGCCCTCGTTCCTTCGGGCAGGGCCATCACCCGGTCGACCATCTGGCTGACGGTCTGGGCGCTGATCGGCTCGCCCGTCGTGGGCGAATAGGGCACGCCCACCCGCGCCCACAGCAGGCGCATGTAGTCGTAGATCTCGGTCACCGTCGCCACGGTGGAGCGCGGGTTGCGGCTGGTGGTCTTCTGCTCGATGCTGATCGCGGGGCTGAGGCCGTCGATATGCTCGACATCGGGCTTCTGCATCATCTCGAGGAACTGGCGCGCATAGGCGCTCAGCGATTCCACATAGCGCCGCTGCCCCTCGGCATAGATCGTGTCGAAGGCGAGGCTCGACTTGCCGCTGCCCGACAGGCCCGTGACCACGATCAGCGCATCGCGCGGCAAATCGATATCGATGCCCTTGAGGTTGTGTTCACGCGCGCCGCGGACGCTGATTTTCGTAAGGCTCATGGGCGAGGTCTGTTCCGCAAATGTTCACTGATGTAAAGGGCCTGCCGACGAGGTTATCCGCAGGCCACCGCAGATAGGGTCATGATGTGGAAGGGCAACGGGCGAAGCGCGCACAGGTTTCCTGACCCAGGCACTTCCCTGCCACGGCGGATCGCGCCGTCGGCGGCAGGATGCCGGTTGGCGAGACGCGGCAAGAAGCCTGCGGCGGTGCTGCACGCGCCAAGGGCGCCAGCCGTGCGAATTGCGCGATTTTAATCGCGGCTTTTCATGCAATTGTGGCAATGCCCTGCCACCCCTACAGAAAATCTGAAGTCGCCAGAAACACGAATCTCCTGCAACAGGGGGCTCTCTTTGGTCATCCCCGGCCGGGTCCCTTCGAGGGTCGCAACCTGGCTTCCTGACGGAAGAAGACGGATCGGGGCGCGCCCTTCTTGCCGGCTGTCCCCCAAGGCCGCCTGGCGCGCCCCGGTCCACCGGAATTCCCGCCCGCAGAGCTTACGCGCCGGTTTGCAGCGCCCTTGCGCCGTGCGCACCGAGCCAGCTTGCGCTCACGCCCCACACGCTGGCGATGATCTCGGGCGCAAGCGCGGTTTCAGGCGACCCGTCGGCCACCAGCGCACCGCGATCGAGCACCAGCACGCGGTCGGCATGGTTCATCGCATGGGCGAGATCGTGGAGCACCACCACCACCCCCTGCCCGCCTCGCGCGCACGCCTTGAGATGGGTTATCAGGTTCAGCTGGTGTGCCAGATCAAGTGCGGCGAGCGGCTCGTCGGCGAGGATCCAGCGCGGGGTTCCGGCCAGCACCCGGGCGAGCAGCACCCGCGCACGCTCCCCGCCCGAGAGGCGGCTGACGGGGCGCAGGCGCAGCGCCTCCAGATCGAGCGCGGCGATCGCGGCGTCCACCTCGGCAGCCCCGCGGTCACGCCACGGCAAGCGGCCCAGCGCAACGAGGTTTTCCGCCGCCACGTCCCAGGCGATGTCCGGGGTCTGGGGCAGATAGCCGATCGCCTGCGCGCGTTCCCGGGGTGCCAGCCCAGCGAGCGCGCGCCGTTCGAGCGTAATCCCTCCACACACGGGTTCGAGCAGTCCCGCCAGCCCCAGCAGCAGGCTCGACTTGCCCGCGCCGTTGGGGCCGACGATGGCGGTGATCGTGCCGGGTTCGAGCGCGGCGGTGAGGTTCTCGACCACCCGCGCTCCGCCCCGCTCCAGCGCAAGGTTCTCGGCCGCCAGCATCTAGAGCCGCCCGCGCCGCATGCGCACCAGCAGCCAGCCGAAGAAGGGCGCACCGATCAGCGAAAGCGCGATGCCGAGCCTGAGCTCGGTGACGAGGGGCAGGATGCGGACCACGCTGTCCGCCGCCAGCACCAGACATGCGCCCGCCAGCGCGCTCGGGAGCAGCAGGCTCGAAGGCATGCGGTCGGTCAGGGGGCGCACCAGATGGGGGACGACGAGGCCGACAAAGCCGATGATGCCCGCCACCGCCACGCCTGCGCCGACCGTCAGCCCGATGCCGACCACCAGCAGCAGCAGAAGCCGCGCCGGATCGACCCCGAGCGAGCGGGCCGCTTCCTCGCCCAGCGTCAGCGCATCGAGACTGCGCGCCGCCAGCGCCAGCACCGCGATGCCCGCCCCGACGAGCGGGGCGGCGATCATCACCTCGCGCCACGAACGGTCGGTCAGTGCGCCGTTGAGCCACAGCACGATCTCGGAAAGGGCGAAGGGGTTGGGCGCAAGGGTAATGGCTAGCGCGGTGAGCGCACCGGCAAGGCTCGCCAGCATCAGGCCCGCCAGCGTGAACAGCGCGATCCCGCCGCCCGCCCCGCCGGCGGCGTCGGACGCGGTGCGCCCGGCGATCAGCGCGAGCAGGCCCATGCCCAGCCCCGCTCCGGCGAGCGCCGCCACCGGCAGCGCCCAGCTTGCCCCCAACCAGAAGCTCGCCACCGCGCCCAGCGCCGCCATCGGGGCGATGCCGAACAGGCCGGGATCGGCCAGAGGGTTGCGCAGATAGCCCTGCATCGCCGCGCCCGCCGCGCCCAGCCCCGCGCCGATCACCACCGCCAGCACCGCACGCGGAGCACGCAGTTCGGCAAGGATCAGCGCGGCGTTGGCCGGGCCGTCGCTGGCAAAGGGATCGATCCACACCCTTCCGGCCAGCAGCGAGAGCGGCACGAGCACCGCGAGCAGACCTGCGAAGATCAGGCTTGCACGGTTCACTGCCGCTGCTCCACATCGGCGCGGATCTCGGCGAGCCGGGCGCGGGCTCTGGGGATGGTCGGCCCGCCGCAATAGATCAGCGAAGGGTCGAAGGCAGCGACATGCGTCGCCTTCAGCTGGCCCGCCAGCACCGGATGGCGCTGCCCCGGCGCATCGCCCGCCACCAGCAGCACGCGCGGGGGATCGGCAAGCACGCTTTCAAGGCTCACGCGGTCCGCCTGCCCGAGCCCCCGCCGCGCGGCATCGCTGGCAAAGCCCGCCTCGCGCAACAATTCGGCAATCAGGGTCTGTTCGCCGGCGACGATCTCGCCCGGCTGCCAGAGCAATGCGTCGACCGGCGGGCCGGACGGCGCAGGCACGGCGGCGATGCGCGCGGCGAGCGCGGCGCCTTCGGCCGCACGCCCCGCCAGCGCGGCGACCTTGCGCACCTGTGCAACGCTCTCGGCAATGGTGGCGGGGCTCCCGAAGGTCTCCACCCTCAGCCCGGCGCGCTCCAGCGCACTGCGTGTCGGCTGCGGCAGGAAGCTGGAGGCAAGCACCAGATCGGGCGCGAGCGCGATCACTTCCTCCGCCGTCCCTCCGGTGACGGCAAAGGGCGCGGCGGCATCGCGGGGGATCGAGGAGGAGGAAGGATCGCGGCTGTAATGCGACAGGGCCAGCACCTGCCCGGGCGCGACTTCGACCAGAATCGCATCAAGGCAGGGGTTGAGGCTGACGATGCTCGGTCCCTCGGCGGCAATCCCGGTCGCCGCCGGTGCGCAGCCCGGGGCCAGCAGGGCAGCCGCCAGCAGCGGCAGCGCCCCGCTCCATCGCCTGCCAATCCTGTCCCGATCCCGCGCCATGTCCACCGCCCGCGATAGGGCCGCCCCCGCCCTCGCGCAAGGCAGTCACACCTCGCCCCACGCCTGTCCCCAATCGGGACGCGGGGGCCGTGGCCGCTCGCCGCGCGGGCGCAGGCGCGCTAGGGCGGGCGCGACCTCATGCCCCCGCTTCGCCGCCCCGCCGCGTTCATCGCCTCGCTCGCCGCGATCCTCCCGGCGCGCGGCGTCTGGCGCAAGCGGCTTGCGGTGCTGGCCGCCGCGATGGCCGTGCCTGCGCTGGCCGCTCCGGGCAATCTGCTGGCCCTGCCGGGCCCCGCCGCCGAAAGCACCGCCGCGCTCGCCACCCGCAAGGCCGCCGCAGCCGCACTGCCGTTCGAGCGGCCGGGGATGAGCTTTCCCGGCTCGGCCTATTTCTACATGGCCGACCCTGCGGGCACCGCGCTCGTCGCCCTGCCCGAGGCCGATCCGCTGTCGGTGGGTGCCGAGGACGGGCGCGAGCTTGGCGCGCTGATCGATGTCGGCGCTCCGGCGCGGCCGTTCTTCTCCGCCGGGGTCGGCCTGACCCATGCCCGCGCGCAAGACTGCCTCGCGCAGGCGATCTGGTACGAGGCCGCGAGCGAGAGCGAGGCCGGCCAGCGCGCGGTGGCGCAGGTGGTGCTCAACCG
>CAZQOO010000155.1:0-1492 GCA_964594845.1 uncultured Porphyrobacter sp.
ATCGACGGGCGCCCTTGCGCCCCGCATTCCTGCGACCCTTGGCCATGCGCCCCTTTGCCCCGCCTCAACCCTTGATGTGCAGCACGCAGATCAGCGTGAACAGCCGCCGCGCGGTGGCGAAATCGGTTTCGACCTTGCCTTCGAGCCGTTCGAGCAGCAGCTCGGCGGCGTTGTTGTGGATGCCGCGGCGGGCCATGTCGATCGTCTCGATCTCGGCCGGCGTCGCCTTGCGGATCGCCTGATAATAGCTGTCGCAGATCGCGAAGTACTCGCGGATCGGGCGGCGAAAGCGGGCCATGCCGATCAGCAGGGTTTCGAGCAACTGCCCGCCCTCGTCGCTGATATCCATCGCCAGCCGCCCGTCATTGACCGACAGGTGGAGGTGATAGGGCCCGCGCGCCCCGCGCTCGGCACTGCGCAGCGGCTTGAAGGTGTTTTCCTCGATCAGATCGTAGATCGCGACGCGGCGTTCCTGCTCGACATCGGCGTTGCGCCACAGGATCGTCGCCTCGTCGAGCGTGATCTGGGCAATGCGATAGGCGCCCGGGCCACCGGCGGCGGGCGAAATCGGCAGGGAATCGGGCGGCGTATCGGCCATGGGACCTGCCTTCGCAGATGCAGGGGCCGCACTTCAAGCACTTCGATCAAATCTCCCCGCTATCCACAGCCGTGCGAAAAAATATTGGCCGCTTTCGCCCTTGCCTGATGCCCCCCGCAAGGCGCATCACACCTCTATGGCCGAACCCGAAAAAGTGACCCCGATCAGCGTCGCAGCACCCGCGCAGGATGCCCCCTTGCGCAAACTGCCCGCCAATCTCGAGGCCGAGGCGGCGTTTCTGGGCGCGGTGCTGATCGACAACCGGGTGATCGAGGAGCTTCAGGTTCCTATCCGGCCGGAGCATTTCTTCGAACCGCTGCACCAGCGCATCTACGAACGCGTGCTGGTGCTGATCGAACGCAACGCCACCGCCTCGCCTGTCACCCTGCGCCCCTATTTCGAGGCGGACGAGGCACTGCGCGAACTGGGCGGCACCTCCTATCTCGCGCAGCTGACCGCCAATGGCGCAGGCCTGCTGGCCCCTCGCGAACTGGCGCAGCAGATCTATGACCTCGCCCTGCTGCGCGAACTGGTGAGCGTCGGGCGGGGCCTCGTCGAAGGCGCGCTCGATACTTCGGAAGACACCTCGCCGATGGACCGCATCGCGCAGGCCGAGGCCGATCTGTTCCGCGTTGCCGAGGGCGCGGCGACGGGCCGCGAGGCGGCGACCTTCCGCGACGCCGCGCTCGCCGCGATCAAGATGGCCGAAGCGGCGATGAATTCGGGCGGCGGGTTGTCAGGCAAGACGACGGGCCTCGATTCGATCGACCGCAAGACCTCAGGGCTCCACAATTCCGATCTCATCATCCTCGCCGGACGCCCCGGCATGGGCAAGACCTCGCTCGCCACCAACATCGCCTTCAACTGCGCCGAGAAGCATCTCGAATGGCAGCG
>CAZQOO010000155.1:1502-5850 GCA_964594845.1 uncultured Porphyrobacter sp.
CCGGTCGCCTTCTTCAGCCTCGCAATGAGCGCCGACCAGCTCGCCACCCGCATCCTTGCCGAACAGGCCGAGATTTCCTCGGAATCCTTACGCAGCGGCAAACTGACGCGCGAGGACTTCCAGAAGCTCAGCTTCGCCAGCCAGCGGCTTGCTGAACTGCCGCTCTATATCGACGACACGCCCGCGCTCACCATCGCCGCCCTGCGCACCCGCGCGCGGCGGATGAAGCGGCGGCACGACATCGGCCTCATCATCGTCGACTACCTGCAGCTGCTGCAGGGCTCGGGCCGGGCCAACGACAACCGCGTCAACGAAATCTCGGAAATCAGCCGGGGCCTCAAGACGCTGGCCAAGGAATTGCAGGTGCCGGTGATCGCGCTCTCGCAGCTTTCCCGCGCGGTCGAAAGCCGCGAGGACAAGCGCCCGCAGCTCTCCGACCTCAGGGAATCCGGCTCGATCGAGCAGGACGCGGACATGGTGTGGTTCATCTTCCGCGGCGATTACTATCACCTGCTGGTCAAGCCCGACACGCCGGATGCCTCCTCCACCCCAGACGTGCAGGAGAAATACCGCGCGTGGGAGGAGAAGTTCGAAGGGCTGGTCGGCAAGGCCACGCTGATCGTCGCCAAGCAGCGCCACGGCTCGACCGGCAACGTCCCGCTCCACTTCCAGAGCGACATCACCAAGTTCACCTCGCCCAACTTCAAGGACTATTCGGATTACGGCTTCGAGTAGCAAGGCCGGGCGCAGTCGGATTTGCGATTGCTGTCCGCGCGCGAGACCGGTAATCCGAAATCTCTGAATATCAACGTGATGAACCATGCGGTCGAACGGCAGGCCGGGGCGAGGAAGGGCAGGGCATGGAGCTTGAAATCTGGCGCGGGACGCAAGGCCTCGATCAATCGCGTGGCACCCCGCGCGGCATTGCCCTGCCCGAAGGCCGCACGCTGATTGTAGCGACCGCATCGAGCAGCACCCGGGGCAATTATGTCATCGTCGACGTGCTCGGCAACGTGGTGCAATCAGGCCAGATCCAGGTTTCGGGCAATGCCGACATCCTGATCCTCGACATCGTGCCCCGCGCCGATGGCGGCTATGACATGCTGTTCGGTAGCAATTACAACGCCCTGCCGGTCTTGCAACTGGCGCGGCTCGACTCGAATTTCGAGCAGGTCGGCACAGCCCAGACCATCGCTGCACAATTCAACGGCTTCGGTGAAATGCGCGTGCTTGATGATGGCGGTCTGGCGATCCTTTACGGGACCTTCCAGTCGGGCACCCAGAACGCGGGCCTCAGGATCGTCGAGCCGGACGGCACGCTGAGTGCAGTGATCCAGGCCAACAGCAGCCCCAATCCCGGCCCGCTGTTCCTTCAGGTCGCAACCAGCGGCCAGACCGTCTTTACCGCATGGCTCGATACCAGCGCAGGCGTCGCACGCGGGCGGCTGTTCGATCAAAGCGGCAATCCGTTGGGCGCGCAGTTCACGATCTCGACCTCCGGCACCGGCGACAACCGCATTCTGCTCGAACGCCTTTCGGACGGCGGCTTCATCGCGGTGTGGACGCAGCGCCAGAACAATGATTCCACTCTGCCGACCACGCTCTACGGGCGGCGCTTCGATGCCGCCGGTGCCCCGCTGGGTGACCAGTTCGTGATCAACGCCGCCGTGGCCGATGGCCAGTCGGTAACCGGGCTTGCCCCGACCGGCGACGGCGGCTTTCTGGTCACCTTCGAGACCCAGTCCGGCACCCAGGCGCGGCTGTTCGACGCCGCCGGCACGCCTGTCACCGCCGCACTGGCCGTGCCGGGCGTGGCATCGGAGGTCGCGCTGGTGCCGATCGGTGACGGCCGCTTCGTGGCTGCGGGCAGCGGCACCTCGACCGGGTTCGCGATCGTCGACGGGCGGCTCGGCAATTTCGACGGTGACGAGGGCGACAATCTGCTTGTCGGCAGCAATGTCCGGGCGAGCACCGTCAATGGCTTCGGCGGGAACGACCGCTTCTTCGGCGGAGCGCAGGACGATACCTTCGTCGGCGGCGAAGGGAGCGATCAGTTCACACCGGGCGAAGGCAACAACACGCTGATCGGCGGGCCGGGCAATGATGTCTATTTCCTCAGCCAGACCGAATTCAGCAGCGCCACCAACACCATCGTCGAAGTGGCGGGCGGGGGCATCGACGTCGTCTTCACGCGCAGCGGGTTCACGCTGCCTGACCATATCGAGCACGGCACGCTGTATGCGGGTAGCACGCCGGGCGTTCTCACCGGCAACACCGCCAACAACATCCTGACCGGCAATGACGGGGCGAACACCCTCACCGGCCTTGGCGGGGACGACCAGCTGTTCGGTCGCGGCGGCAATGACGTGCTGGTCGGCGGTGACGGCAACGATTCGCTTCATGGCGAGGACGGGATCGACCGGCTCGAAGGAGGGGCGGGCAACGACCGTCTGTTCGGCGGCGCAGACAACGACATTCTGCTGCCGGGCATGGGGACCGATTTGATCGAAGGCGGCGACGGTGACGATGAAATCCGCTTCACCTCGGCCGCGGAAGCCTCGGCGGGTGACGAGATCGTGGGCGGTGCGGGAATCGATTCGCTGGTGCTCGACAGTGCGATCACGGCCTTCGATCTCTCCGTCATCGCGTTTTCGGGGATCGAGCGGATCGCGCATTTCGGCGGACAGCTATCCCTTACAATGCGCACCGGGCAGTTCGCGGCATTGGGCGGTTTCACGCTCGGGCCGGTGACTTACACCTTTGTCGATGCCGGATCGGTGGTGCTGGCGGCGCAGACGACGCCGAACCAGCTGAGTCAGGTCCGCCTGTCGAACTTCGGCAACAGTCTTGATGCGCGGGCGCTCAATATCTTCAACCTCACCATCGAAGGCGGCGCGGGCAACGACGTCATCCGGCTGGGTCAGGCGCGCGGCACGGCCAATGGCGGGGCTGGAGCCGACCAGCTGTTCGGCGGCAATGGCGATGACACGCTCGACGGCGGTGCGGATGCCGATGTGCTGACCGGCGGCCTCGACAACGACACCCTGAACGGCGGATCGAACGTCGACACCGCGGTGGTTCGCGGCACCCGTGCGCAATACACTGTCACCCAGACGTCGACGGGCGTGTTCCGGGTGGTCGGCCCCGACGGCACCGACACGCTGACCGCGATCGAGTTCCTCCAGTTCGACGACCAGACCATCCGTCTGCGCCCGGGGACCGGGGTGAGCGTCAACTTCGAAACTGCCAATCCGGCGGTCTACCAGACCGCGATGAACGCGATCCGCGACTTCGACGGGAACGCGCTGGGCGGCAACGGCTCGTGGCTCAGGATCGGCTCGGCGGATGTCAACGGCGATGGCGATATCGACCAGATCCTCGTCAACCGCGCCATCGGCCGCTTTGCCACCGTCGGCACCGCGCCCGACGGGCTCGTCTATTTCATGGACTTCAGCTGGGCGGGCGAGACCCGCGTTGCCGGCATCTACATCGACCCGCTGGTGGCCGCCGGGATCGTCGAGCGGTTCGGCCCCAACGACAGCCAGCGCCGCTTCCAGAACGATCTCCAGATCGAGAACATCAACCGCGTGCTCGGCGCCGACGATTACGACAATGACGGGCTGCAGGAGGTCTATTTCGCGCTCACCGACGGCACCGCCTATCTGCGCGCGATCATGGAGTTCGATGGCAACATCCGTTACGCGAATTACCAGTCGCAGCAGGAGGTGATCGACTATCTCACCGCCAACGGCTTCGGGCCCGAGACCTATGCCGGATGGTTCAGCGCCCCGAGCGGCGCGGAGGCCGGGCTGATGCAGGAACGCGCTGACTTTGCCGATGCCAGCGGGCTCGAGCGTGGCGGGCCGGCACTGCTACCGGGGATGGATGCGCCCATGCCCGGCACCATCAACCCCGCCACCCTCGCCTTCAACGCCCCCGCACCGGCATTCGACGATCACATGCGCACCGAGTTCTACGGATAGGGGCGGGTTTTTTCTCCCGTCATCAGCCCGTTAACCCGATCTAGACCTCTCTCGGCCATGCCCGCAAGCGGTTTGCAGGCATCGCTTGAAGGCAAGGCTGATCGGCATGAAGGCACTCGGGGTTTCCAGCGACACCTCAGCGTTCGAGGTGCCTGCGGTGTGCGATGCCGCAGGCCGGCTGACGGATGCCTGTGCCCGGCAGGCAGTGGCCATGATGGACCGCTACGGCGTGGTCGTCCTCACCGGCCTGCTGTCGGACGAGGAAGCGCATTTCGGCCTCGCGCTGGTGCGCCAGACCATTGCCGATCCGGATCGCAACAAGTGCGCCTTCGCCAGCGAGACCGACAACCGCTATCTGCGCCGCG
>CAZQOO010000156.1:0-5750 GCA_964594845.1 uncultured Porphyrobacter sp.
AGGTCACCGATGTCTACCTCGCGCAGCGCGCCGAGGGCGAACGCTTCCTCGATACCTACCGCCGCATCGGCATGGAGCCGTTCAAGGAGGCGCTCTATGGATAAGGCCCGCGATCTCGGCACTTCCCCCGACGAGGTGCAGTTCCGCTTCCGCGATGACGAGCCGGTCGATCACGCCGCCGTCACCGTCGATGCCGTTTGCGACCAGACCAACGCCACCGCCATCCGGATCGAGCCGGGTGACGATGCGCGCCTGCTGCTGCCCTTCCTCGATCGCCTCGCGCTGGTGGAGGTGAACTTCCCCGTGTTCGGTGACGGGCGCGGCTATTCGGCAGCGCGCATCCTGCGCGAGGCGGGCTATACCGGCGAATTGCGCGCGGTCGGACAGGTGCTGATCGACCAGCTCAGCCACATGCGCCGCTGCGGTTTCGACAGCTTCGCCCCTGACAAGCGCCTCGACGAGGAAGACGCCGCGCGCGCCTTCGCAACGTGGGACAATGTCTACCAGCGCGCCGCCGATGCCCGGCGCACCATTGCGGAAAAGCGCCATGAAGCCTGACACGACCTCCGCCGCGACCGAGCGCACCCGCGACGCGCTCGACTTGACTCCCCGCTTCACCGAGCATGACGCGGTGCGCCTCAACCGGATGTTCCGGGGCAGCACGACGCAGGAGATGCTCGAAGCGGTGATCCGTGACGGGCTGGCGGGCGAGCTTGCGGTGGTCTCCAGCTTCGGGGCGGAAAGTGCGGTGCTGCTCCACCTTGTGGCCACGGTCGATCCGGCGGTGCCGGTGCTGTTCCTCGATACCGGCAAGCACTTCGCCGAAACGCTCGCCTATCGCGATCTTCTGGTCGAGCGGCTCGGGCTGAACCTCCTGGTGCTGACCCCTGACGCGGAAGAACTGGCGAAGAAGGACGAAAGCGGCCTCAGATGGTCCTACGACCCGGATGGCTGCTGCGAGATCAGGAAGGTGCGGCCGCTGGAAAGGGCGCTGGTGAATTACGATGCGAGCTTCACCGGCCGCAAGGCGTTCCAGGCCGCGACCCGCGCCAACCTGCCGCGCTTTGAAGTGGATACCTCGGACGCGCAGGGGCGGCTCAAGATCAACCCGCTGATCGACTGGGACGCAGGGCAAATCGAGGGCTACTTCATCGCCCACGATCTGCCGCGCCATCCGCTGATCGCGCAGGGCTATCCCTCGATCGGCTGCTCCCCCTGCACCAGCCAAGTGCTGCCTGGCGAAGACCCGCGCTCGGGCCGGTGGAAGGGCTGGGACAAGACCGAATGCGGCATCCACAAGCCGGGCGAGGAACCGTTCCTCTAGGGTATCAGAGCCAGCCCTCGCGCCGGTACCACTCGGCGGTGGCCTTCAGCCCTTCCTCGCCGGTGATGCGAGGCTGCCAGACCCCCGGCGGCACCTTGCGATCAGACCGCGAGACCCAGTTGGGATGCGCCATGTAGCCGACGCGGTCGGGGGTGAGCTTGGCACGGTCGCCGCGCAGCAGACGGTCGGCAGCGGCGGCGGCGATCAGCACCGCCTCGGGCAGGTGCGGCGCAAAGACCGAACCCCGGCCCACCGCCCGGCCGATGGCTTGGGCCAGTTCCTTGTGGCTCCACCCGCCCTCGCGGCCATCGTCGGGTTCGTAGACCTTCTTGCGCGTCGGCGCGGCATTGCTCGCCGCCAGCACCACCAGCAGCTCCGCGAGATCATCGGCATGGATGATCGAACTCGCTCCGCCCGGCGGCAGGGGGACGAAGCCCCATTTCGCAGTGCGGAACATGTCGAGATAGTCGATATCGCGCGGGCCATAGACCCCGGGCGGGCGCACTGTCGTCCAGTCGAGGCCGGAGGCTTCGACCAGCGTCTCGGCCCGCGACTTGGATGCGCCATAGACCGACAGCTTCGGCTCGCGCGCAGCAAGCGAGGAGACGAACACCAGCCGCCGCACCCCCGTCTCGCCCATCGCCGCAAGGACATGGCCGGTGCCGGTGACATTGGCGGTCTCGAACGCGGCCGGATCGGGGGTATTGGTGAGGCCCGCGACGTGGATCACGGCGTCCGCGCCTTCGCACAGCGTTGTCAGCGCTGACCTATCGCCAAGGTCGCCGCGCACCCACGCTACGCCGTCGCGCGCGGGCTGATCGCGCCGGGCGAGCGCCTTCATGCAGTGCCCCCGGGCCAAAGCCGCATCGAGCACCGCGCTGCCGACAAAGCCGGTCGCGCCGGTGATCGCCAAGAGGCTCACAGCAGCACCATGTGATCGCGGTGGATCACGCAGGAGCGCGGGGCGTAGCCGAGCCGTTCGGCCTGTTCCTCGGCGCGCTTGCCGGCGATGAGCTGCATTTCGGCGGCGTCATATTCGGCGAGGCCCTGGGCCAGCCGCTCGCCCTTGAGGCTCAGCACGCTGACCAGATCGCCGCGGCGGAAGCTGCCCGAGACGCCCACCACGCCCGCCGCCAGCAGGCTCGCCCCGCCCTTCAGCGCCTCGGCGCAGCCCTTGTCGACCCGCAGCTCGCCTGCCGGAGCCAGCCGCCCGCCGAGCCATGCCTTGCGCGCCGAAGCCGCGCTCACCGGCAGGAACAGCGTCCCCGTCCCCGCGCCAAGCGCATGGGCGATCGGCGCGTCATGCGTGCCGTTGAGGATCGCCAGCCCGATCCCGACGCGTGTCGCGATCTGGGCGGCCTGAAGCTTCGACACCATCCCGCCCGAGCCGAGGCCGGAAGACGAAGCCCCGCTCGCCATCGCCATCACTTGCGGAGTCACCGCCTCGACCACCGGCACCAGCGCCGCGCCGGGCTCGCGCGGGTCGCGATCATAGAGCCCGTCGACGTCCGAGAGCAGCAGCACCAGATCGGCATTGGCCGCCTGCGCCACGCGCGCGGCAAGCCGGTCGTTGTCGCCGAAGCGGATTTCCTCGGTGGCGACGGAGTCGTTCTCGTTGATGACGGGGATCGTGCCCGCCTCCAGCAGCCGGTCGAGCGTAGCGGCGGCGTTGAGATAGCGACGGCGGTCTTCGAGGTCGCCCAGAGTCAGCAGCATCTGCGCCGCGGTGATGCCCTGCGCGGCCAGCGCGCGGCTCCACAGATCGGCCAGCGCGATCTGCCCCACGGCGGCCGCGGCCTGCGCATCGGCGAGGCTCCCGCGTCCGCCCTTGGGCAAAGCGAGCCGCGCCGCGCCCAGCGCAATCGCGCCCGAGCTTACGACGATCACCTGCGCGCCAGCCTTGCGCAGCATCGCCAGATCGCCCGCCATGCGCGTCAGCCACGCCTCGCGCGCGTGGCCCCCGCCGACCAGCAGCGCCGAACCGATCTTCACCACGATCCGCCGCGCGGTGGTGATGTCTGCCAGGGTGTTCAGCATGATCGGATCAGCATAGCGTCAGATCACAGCGGCGACCATTCGGGTGCGTCGCCATCATCCTCGACCTCCACCGCCCGGGTCTCGGTCGAAGTGCGATCGGGCAGGTAGCCGATCACGGCGTCGAGCAGTTCGGGGATCCCCGCCCCCGTTGCGCCCGAAACGGCAAAGACCTTGTCCGCGCCCGCCGCCAGCAATTCCTTGCGGAACGCCTCGACCAGTTCGTGGTCGGCGAGATCGAGCTTGTTGAGCACCACCAGCCGCGGCTTGTCTTCGAGATCCGCGCCATAGGCGGCCAGTTCATCCTCGACGATGCGCATCGCTTCGGCCGGGTCGGCATCGCCAGTGCCGGTGATGTCGATGAGATGGATCAGCACGCGGCAACGCTCGATATGGCCGAGGAAGCGGTCGCCGATCCCCGCCCCTTCCGCGGCACCTTCGATCAGGCCGGGGATGTCCGCCAGCACGAATTCGCGGCCCTTGTGGCGCACGACGCCGAGCTTGGGCACCAGCGTGGTGAAGGCATAGTCGCCGACCTTGGCCTGCGCATTCGACACCGCGTTGATGAAGGTCGATTTGCCGGCATTGGGCAGACCGACGAGGCCGACATCGGCGAGCAGCTTCAGCCGCAGCCACACCCACATCTCCTCGCCCGGCATTCCGGGCTGGTGCTGACGCGGGGCGCGGTTGGTCGAGGTCTTGTAGGAGGCATTGCCGCGACCGCCCATGCCGCCTTCGAGCAGCACGACACGCTGGCCGACCTCGGTGAAGTCGGCGAGCACCTCCTCCTTGTCCTCGGACAGGATCTGCGTGCCCACCGGCACCTCGATCACCAGCGGCTTGGCGCTCGCGCCGGTGCGGTCCCGGCCCATGCCGTGCCCGCCGCGCGGGGCCTTGAAGTGCTGGGTATAGCGGAAGTCGATCAGTGTGTTGAGGCCCGCCACAGCCTCGAACACAATATCGCCGCCGCTGCCGCCGTTACCGCCGTCGGGGCCGCCATATTCGACATACTTCTCGCGCCGGAACGAGACGGCACCAGGGCCGCCGCCGCCCGACTTCACATAGATCTTGGCCTGGTCAAGGAAATGCATGGGGGCCGCATAGGCATTTCTTGCCGCAATTGCGAGGGCTTTGGGCGGCAGCGACCTCGGCCCGTAGGGCCGCAAGGCCGACCGGCCGCCCGCAGCGACGCGACCTTCAGGTCGCATGAGCGAGGATTTCGCACCCCGGACGGGGTGCGGAACTCAAAAACGCGCCTCAACCCCCACCACGGCACTCCGCCCCGGCGCGACGAAGCTGAACACCTGCTCGTAGCGCTCATCCAGCAGGTTCTCGATCCGGGCAAAGGCGTCGATCCCGTCAGCCAGCCGCGCGCGGGCGTTGAGATTGACGAGGGTGTAATCGTCAAGCTGCACCCGCACCGGCACGAAGCTGGGATCGGTGAAGGCATCATCGAGGCTCTCGCCATTGTGGCGCACCACCAGCGTGGCCGAGGCGGCATCGCCCGGCGCGGTCCACGTCAGCGCGGCGCTGGCGATGTGCTCGGGGCGGCGCACTTCCTCGCGGCCGTTTTCCTCGGCATCGAGGTAGCTATAGGCGGCATCGAGGCTCCACTGCTCGGCAAGGCGGGCATTGAGCGAAACCTCAACCCCACGCTGCCGGCTTTCCGTGGTGCGGTTGGCGGGCGTGGCGATGAAGGTCGGGGCTGGGAAGGTGGTGAATATCTCGCCGTCCAGCTCGCTGTCGAAATATGTCACCGAGAGGCGCGCGGCATCGGCAATGTCCTGATCGAGGCCCACTTCCCACCCCGTCGATTTCTCGGGGCGCAAGCGCGCATTGCCGATGAAGCGGCCATCGACGAAGCCGAACAGCTCGAAGAAACCGGGGTTCTTGACCCCCGAGCCGCCCGCTGCGCGCAGCCGCGTCGTTTCCGTGATCCGGTAGCCCGCCCCGAGGCGGAAGGTGGTCGCGTCCTGGAACAGGTCGTTGAAGTCGTGCCGGATCGCGGCGGAGAAATCGAACGCGCTGTCGCTGTAGCGGTATTCGCCCACCAGCCCGACCTGCTCGATCTCGCGCCGGCCGTTGAAGGCGAAGCCGCCCGGCGTGGCGTTGCGGAAGCCTTCGACCTCGTAATCGGCTGCGAAGGTGAGGTTGTGCCGGTCCGCCAGCCTGAAGGCGCTGACATAGGACGCCTTGAAGCGGTCTCCCTCGCTCGCCGAGGTGATGCCGAAGGGACTGTCGGTCTCGCGGCTGACATCGGCGATCTGGGCCGAAAGGTCATGCGTCCAGCGCCCCTCCAGCGTCTCCAGCCGTGCCCCGACGAGAGCGTAGAAGGCTTCGTTGGTGAAGGTCACGCCGGGGCTGTCGATGATGAAGCCGAAGGTCGGGCTGG
>CAZQOO010000157.1:0-2473 GCA_964594845.1 uncultured Porphyrobacter sp.
CCGTTCCCGCCGCCGTTGCCGTTTCCGTTGCCGGTTCCGTTCCCGCTACCGTTGCCGTTGCCGTTCCCGCCGCCGTTCCCGTTGCCGTTCCCGTTACCGCCACCGTTGCCGTTGCCGCCGCTGCTGCCGCCACCGTTTCCGGTTCCGTCGCCGCCGTCGCCAGCGCCGTTGCCGTTCCCGTTCCCGTTTCCGTCGCCTCCAGCGCCGTCCCCGTTTCCGTTGCCGCCTCCGTTTCCGTTTCCGTTTCCGTTGCTACCGGCGCCGGCGCCGGTGTCGTCGTTCCTGCGGGTCGCGTTGTCGGCCACGACCGTGGCGGCGACCACCGCCACTTCGCCCGAAACGAAGCCTCCCGACAGGTTGCCGAGATCACCCGGAGTGCTGGCGATCGGCTCGGCGATACGCTGGCCGCCGTTCACCGCTACCGGGCCGCGTGCCTGGGTTGCCGCCTGCCCCTGCGCCGCCGCGGGAGCCGCTGACGCAGTGCCCCCCGCCGGACGTGCCGGGGAATCGATCACCTTGCGGGTTTCGCCTTCCAGCACCAGTCGCATCGGATCGCCCGCGGCCACCATCGCCACCGCGCCCGGCAGCACCAGTTCGCGTGCGCCGCCGTCGCGGGTTGCGGTCTCCACCGCGCCCTCGGTCACCTGCAAGGTCGCCCCGTCGGTACCGACCGTGATGATGAAGGTCGTGCCCTTCACCACCGCCGCGAGATAGGGTGTCTCGACCCCGAAATGCGGATCGGCCTGCTTGCCGATGTTGAACATCGCGCTGCCGTAGTCCTGGATGATCTGCATGATCGAGCGGCTGCGCGCTGCCTCGGGAATGCGGATCTGTGCGTTCTGGCGCAGCGTCACGAATTCGCGCCCGCGCACCAGCACCGCGGAGGACTTCGCCTGGGTGCGCACGGTTGCGCCCGCAGCAAGCTGGAGACCGTTGGTTGCGGGTCGCTGGCCGCGCGCGTCGATCACGACCACGGTTCCCTTGGTCTCGCTGATCGTCCATGATCCGTTCTGGGCAAGCGCGGGCGCGCCGCTGAACAACAGCAGGATCAGGGGCAGCAACAGCCGAAAGAGCGTACGCATAGCATCCTCCATGCCTGCCCAATAATCCCGCACGCTCTCAAGTCCCGTTGAGAAGACTGGTAAACGTCTCCTTAAAATTCCGAATGATTAACCTTTGGATTGTAGGCCGACAGCGCTTCTTACGGGGGTTTGCCGGTCGTGCGTTGGGTTAAGGGCCTCATTTTGTGTCAGGTCTTGCTTGCCGGTCAGGGACTGGCAGCACAGGATGCGCTCGACCGCACCAATCCGGCCCAGCAGATCGAACGTGAACGGCCGATGGTGGACGTCGAGGAGGCCATCCGAATCGAGATCCAACCGGTGCTCGACATGCCTGCCAGCACCGACGAAGGCGCGGGAATCGCTGTCGGCGCGATCTTGGTCGATGGGCTGGTGGCGCTCGACCGAAGCGATTTCGCGGCCGTGATCGAGCCCTTTGCCGGTCGCACACTCGACCGCGCCGATTTACGCAGACTTACCGATGCGATTGTCAATCATGCCCGCACGCGGGGCTATGTGCTCGCCACGGCCTGGATTCCCGAGCAGGCCCTCGAGAGCGGGGTGCTGCGGGTGCGGGTGGACGAGGGGGGGATCGACGCGATCCGCATCGAGGGCGCCGATGACCCGGCGATCCGTCGCCAGCTCGAACGCCTTCTCGCGATCCGTCCGCTGACCCTCGCCGCGCTCCAGCGCGAAGTGCTGCTGGCCGATGACCTGTCCGGCGTGTGGATCCGCAAGACCCGCTTCGAGCGCGATGGCGGACGCCGCATTCTCGTGGTCGATGCGCGGCGCGAGGCGTTTGGCGGCGCGGTGCTGCTGGCGACCGACGGCACCAAGCCGGTCGGGCCGGTGCGGGCGCGGATTGACCTTGATGCCAATGGTCTGATCTCCCCTCGCGACCGCGTCGATCTCAGCTTCTCGACCACGCCGCTCGATCCCGACGAGCTGGCCTTCTTCAGCGCGCGTTACAGCGTGGTGGTGAATGATGCCGGCACCCTGCTGGGCGCCTTCGGTTCCTGGTCGCGCACCGAGCCGGGGGCCTATCTCGCCGCGCGCGAGCTGCTGGGGCAATCGTGGCAGGGCGGGATGCGGCTGCGCCATCCTCTGCTGCGCCGCCAGCGCCGCGGTCTTTGGCTGGAGGCCAGCGCTGAATTGCAGGATCTGCGGCAGGACAGCTTCGGCGCCCTTGCGCGGCACGACCGGATCGCGCTGGCGCGGCTCGGCTTCTACGGCTTCGGCCCGCTGGCGGGCGGCACCCTGCAGGGTCGGGCGACGGTGAGCCAGGGGCTCGATGTCCTCGGGGCGACGGCGCTTGGCGACCCGCTCGCCTCGCGGCCCGATGCCGGACCCGGTTTCACCACCCTTTCGTGGTGGCTGAGCTGGCGGCGCGCGCTTGCCGCCAGGGTGAGCCTGTC
>CAZQOO010000157.1:2573-5689 GCA_964594845.1 uncultured Porphyrobacter sp.
GGTCTCCGGCCCGGTCCACCACGCCTGCACGCAGCCGGTGCGCGGGCCCCCGGCATAGCGCCCGGCGGCCACCGCTTCGCGCGCCGCAGCATCGAGTTCGCCATAGCCCGAGGACAGCGGCACGGCGAGGTTGACCGGCATGCCCTCGGCATCGAGATCGTAAGTGACATAGACCCATTGGCGCTCTCCCTCGCGCCGGGTCAGCTTGCGGAAATCGGGGTAATGGCGCGTGAGCGGAGCGACGCGGGGGGACTTGCGGCAGTCGCCCGGCGCGATCCGGTCCCACGCCTCCTTGGCGATGCGCAGGCGCTGGGCCACGCCGATCCGGGCGATGCTTTCAACAGGTGCCTCGGCCATGCTTTGATATGTGGGCGTATAGCGGATGGTGCAGCCGGTCTGCGGCTCATCGACCGCAAAGCGGCTGGCACGCAGCGCGGGCTGAAGCCCCTGGGTTTGAAACCGAAAAGCCGGCTCGCCTTGCCTCGCGATGTCCATCGGGCGCCCCTGCGCATCGAGCGCAAAGCTGACAGTGACGCCATCGGGGCCGTTCCGCAGGCGTGGAGCCATCAGCTCGGGGTCCGGCAGGCTGAGATGGGCAAGGGCGACGCGGACACCCTTGTCGCACATCACCTCAGACACCTCCCACGTCATCACGTTCCATTCGCGCGGCGCGCCCGGTGTCGGCGCAGGGAAGGCACGCATGGGGGGAGGGGGTGTGGACGCGGCCTGGGTTGCCGCAGCTGCCGGAAAGAAGACCGGGCCCGCAAGCCCGAGGGCGAGCATGGAAAAGCGTGCGAGCATGGTCTCTCCCTGTCCGGCCGGGTCCGGTCAGGCCCAGCCTAGCCCGCTACAAATGCTTGTGTCAAAATGGAATGTCGTCGTCGAGATCGTCGTAGCCGCCGCCACCGCCGCCCATGCCGCCCGACGCGCCGCTGCCCTTGTCCCAGCCGCCGCCAGCGCCAGCGCCGCCGCCATAGTTTCCGCCGCCGCTGCCGCCGCCGAAGCCGCCCGAGCGGCCGCCACCACCACCCATGCCGCCGCCGCCACCACCGGCACCGTCGAGCATGGTCATCACCGAATTGGGGCCGCGCAGCACGACTTCGGTCGAGTAGCGGTCATTGCCGTTCTGGTCCTGCCACTTGCGGGTCTGGAGCTGGCCTTCGATGTAGACCTTCGAGCCCTTCTTGAGGAACCGCTCGGCCACGCCCGCGAGGCCTTCGTTGAAGATCGCCACGGTGTGCCACTCGGTGCGCTCCTGCTTTTCGCCGGTGTTGCGGTCCTTCCAGCTTTCGGTGGTGGCGATGCGCAGGTTGCAGACCTTGCCGCCGTTCTGGAAACTGCGGACCTCCGGATCGGCACCGAGATTGCCGATCAGCATGACCTTGTTGAGCGAACCCGCCATCGAAATACCCTTCCCGTCAATGTCTTGACCCCGCAAGCGCCAAGATGGCTTGCGAATCTGTGACAGGCAATAGGCAAGGTTGGGCGGCAGCGCGACCGAGGCCTGCGGCTAATCCCCGACTCAACGCGCCGGGTAGCGCAACCGGCCGAGGAAGCGCGTCAGGCTCGGCAGCTCGCGGTCTTTGCCCAGGAACTGCGCCTTGGCCTTCTCGAACTTCATCACTCCGTCGATCCGGCGTTCGAGGAAGGCGTGGGTATCGGCCTTGCCCTCGCTCTCGTCATTGACGAAAACCGCCAGCGTGGCGCTGTAGATGCCCGCCAGAATGGCCCGCTTGGTGTAGTGGTTGTAATCGGTCGCGGTATCGCCTGCGAGCCGCCACATGATGTCGGCCGAGCGCCAGCCGAGCTTCAATGCGCGGGCGGCGTTCTGCGGCTGGGCCATCACCGCCAGCGCGCGGCGCACCGCCTCGTCGATATCGGCCACGGCATCGAGCCGGAAGGCGACCAGCGTGCGGATGCGCTCCCGGATCTTGAGGGTCGCGAGCCGTTCCGCCGGCCATTCGGCCTCCATCGCCTGATCGACGCTGGTGATCCACGCCTCGATCATCGCCATCGGCAGGCCGCCCTTGCCCTCGGCCTGGAAGGCGAGCCGCGCGACATCGGGATCGCAGCCGGCCATTTCGGCTGCGGCCAGCAAGGCTGTCTCGTTCCAGCCGTCGAAGATCGCGGAGGCGGCGATATCGGGGGCGAGCGCGACCTTGAGCTCGTCCAGCGTCATGTCGGCGAAATCGGGGGTCATGGTGTCCATGTCAGAAAGAAGGCCCGTACTGGCGCTTTGGTTCCTTGCCGGCGCGCTTGTCGTCGGCGTCCTGGAAGATCTGCTTGAGGATCGTGTTGCCGCTCATCAGTTCCATGTACTGGCGCGCCGAGCGGCCCGAATTGTCGTTGTGATCGGGGTCCGCACCCTGCGCCAGCAGCACGCGCACCAGTTCGGGATTGCGCTGGTGGACCGCGGCAATCAGCGGCGTCTCGCCGGTCTGGTCGCCGACATTGACGTTGGCTCCGCCCTTTATCAGCGCCTCGACCCCGTCGGTGAAGCCGAGCGTGGTGGCAACCTGAAGCGGGGTCAGGCCCTTCTTGTTGCGGATGTTGGGATCGGCCCCGCGTTGGAGCAGGAAGCGGATCCACAGCACGTCGCGGCGCTGCACCACCAGATGCAGGCCGGTGTCTCCGCTGGTGATGTCGCGGGTGTTGACCACCTGCGATCCGGGCTTGTTGAGCATGTCGGTAGCGACGTCGCCGTCGCGATCCTTGACCGCTTCGAGAAACTTGTAGCCTTCCGACTGGAACTGCGCCGAAGCGGGCGCAGCAAGTACCAGCGCAAGCGCGCTGGCAATCGTGCCGAGAGCCCCTATTTTGCGCAAAACATCCAGAGCCAAGGTTTGATCCTTTCGCATAACCTGTCACACATCGGGTGTGACCGGGCGCAGGGCAAGCCCCGCATCCATCGCAAGCGACCAGTTAGCAGAGCATGAACCGCATCAACAAGCCTTCCGCCGCATGTCTTGCCGCACTTGCTGCGGTGCTGGCACTTACTGCCTGTGGGGGGGCTGTGTCCCCGCAGCAGGAGCCGCCGCTGGCGGGCGCGGCGATCGGGGGCGATTTCGCGCTGACGAACAGCAAGGGCGAAACCGTGCGCTGGGGCGATTTTGCGG
>CAZQOO010000158.1:0-5670 GCA_964594845.1 uncultured Porphyrobacter sp.
CGGCATCTCCCCGGTCGAGGCGCTGGTGATCCCGCGCATTCTCGCGGCAACCTTCATGATGGTGCTGCTCGGCTTCTATGCCTCGGTGGTGGCGATCATCGGCGGGGCGGTGGTGGGCGAGATGGCGCTGGGCATTCCGTTCTGGACCTTCCTCACCCGCATCCAGGAGGTCGTGCCGACCTATGATTTGTGGGTCGGCCTGATCAAGGCGCCGGTGTTCGGCCTGATCGTCGCGCTCGCGGGGTGCTATCACGGCTTGCAGGTGCGCGGGAATTCGGAGGAAGTCGGCCGCCGCACGACGATGGCGGTGGTCTCGGCAATCTTCGCGGTGATCGTGCTGGATGCCTTCTTCGCAGTGTTCTTCACCGAGATCGGGTGGGGGTAGGGAACCTGCGATGACCGGACATTTCCATTCCGCCGACGAGCCGCCGCCGATCGTGGTCGAAGGCCTTGCCAACCGGTTCGGCGATTTCAGCGTGCACGAGGATCTCGATCTCACCGTGCGGCGCGGCGAGATCCTTGGCGTGGTGGGAGGCTCGGGCAGCGGCAAATCGGTGCTGATGCGCTCGATCATCGGGCTCCAGCGGCCCAGCGCCGGACGGATCGACGTGCTCGGCCACACCATCACCGGGGTCGATCTGGATCGCGGCATCGGGGTGCGGCGGCGCTGGGGCGTGCTGTTTCAGGGCGGGGCGCTGTTCTCGACGCTGACGGTGGGCGAGAATGTCGAGGTGGCGCTGCGCAAATATTACCCCGATCTCGATCCGGCGCTGCGGGCCGAGATCGCGCGCTACAAGGTGCTGCTCACCGGCCTGCCCGAAAGCGCGGTGGCGAAGTATCCCTCCGAACTGTCGGGCGGGATGAAGAAGCGCGCCGGCCTCGCCCGCGCGCTGGCGCTTGATCCCGAACTGCTGTTCCTCGACGAACCCACTGCCGGGCTCGATCCGATCGGGGCGGCCAATTTCGACCGGCTGACCCGCGACCTGAAGGAGACGCTCGGCCTTACCGTGTTCCTGATCACCCACGATCTCGATACGCTGTATGAAATCTGCGACCGCGTCGCGGTGATTGCCGAAAAGAAGATCATCGCGGTCGGCACCATCCCCGAACTGATCGCCACCGGCCATCCGTGGATCGAGGAATATTTCAACGGTCCGCGCGGCCGGGCAGCGCGCGATTCGCACGCGCGGGCAAGAGAATAGGGCGAGAGAATGTTGGACATTGCTGCCCGCCGGGCTTCATAGGGAACGCACATGGAAACAAGAGCGAACCATCTCTGGGTCGGTGCGGTCACGCTGGTGCTGCTGGCGGGGCTGGCGGCGTTCATCGTCTGGATCGCGCGGCTGGGGCAGGGCAACCAGAGCGAATACGACATCTTCTACGCCCAGTCGGTCTCGGGCCTTGCCAATGGCAGCCAGGTCAGCTTTGCCGGGGTGCCGGTAGGTCAGGTGACGGAGATCGCGCTGGCCAAGGGCGATCCCGAATTCGTGCGCGTGCGGATCAAGGTGAAGGACGACGTGCCGATCCTGGTCGGGACCGAAGCCACGATCGAGGCGAGCTTCACCGGCGTTTCGACGATCCTGCTCAACGGTGCGCGCAAGGGCGCGCCGGCGATTACCTGCGAGACCACGGCCTGTCCCGAAGGCCGTCCGGTGATTCCCCCGGGGCGTGGCGGTTTCGGCGAGATCGTCGCCAACGCGCCGCTGCTGCTCGAACGGCTGGCGACGCTGACCGAACAGCTGAACACCATCCTCGGGCCGGAAAACCAGGCCGAAATCTCAGGGATTCTCAAGAACACCAACCGCCTTGCGGGCGGCCTTGCCGATGCGACCCCGGCGCTGACCGCCAATCTCGAGGAATTCCAGACCACGCTCACCGAATTCAACCAGACATTGGATGCGGTCGAGAAGCTGGCGCAGACCACCGACAATCTGGTCACGCAGGACGGCAAGCCGCTGGCTGCCGAACTGCGCGCCACGCTGCGCTCGGCCAATGCGGCCGCCGCTTCGCTCGCGGCGACGCTGGAGGATACCCGCCCGGCGGCCAAGCAATTGCGCGAAAGCACGCTCCCCAATGCCGAGGCGACGTTGCAGGATCTGCGCGCCACCAGCCGCGCGCTGCGCTCGATCACCGAAAAGCTCGAAAGCGAAGGTGCGGGCGCCTTGGTGGGCGGCAAGGCACTGCCGGATTACAAGCCATGAAGGATAGGGCCATGATCACGAACCCCGCCCTGCGGATCGCCGCGCCCGTGTTGCTGGCGCTGGGGCTGGCGGGCTGCATCAGCCTTGGCGGCCCGCCGCCCGAAAGCCTGCTGACCCTCAGCCCCACCGCCCGCGCGCCGGCCGGCAGCGGCGCGACCGCCGCGCCCGATCGCAAGGTGATCGCGGTGCTCGCGCTCGACACCCCGGCCAAGCTCGATGTGCTGCGGGTGCCGGTGCAGGTCACCGACACCGAGCTTGCCTACCTGCAGGAAGCCTTCTGGGTCGAAAAGCCCGCGCGCCTGTTCCGCCACCTGCTGGGCGAAACCCTGCGTGCGCGCAGCGGCGGGGCGGCGCTGGTGCTGGACGGGGACGAGACGGTCGCGCTCGCGACCACGACCTTGCGCGGGACGCTGATCGACATGGGCTATGATGCGCCCTCGCAGTCGGTGGTGGTGCGCTATGACGCGATCCGGGTGGACGCGGAAGGCAATGCCACCACCCGCCGCTTCGAAGCGCGCGAGAGCGGGGTTCCGGCTCAGGCCCGCAGCGTCGGCGCGGCGCTCAACCGCGTGGCGAACACGGTTGCCGGCGAGGCGGCGGACTGGGCTGTGGGGGGCTGAGAGCCTTCACTCAGATCCCCGGTCGTACAGAGCCTGCCTGCCTCCCCTCCCCGTGGGGAGGGGTTGGGGGTGGGGGTTCTGCCATTTCGTAATCGTTGACCCCCCATCCCCGGCCCTTCCCCAAGGGGAAGGGGGTAAAGGGCACGGCTCCTGATTACCGCGCCAGCCGGGCAAAGGCGCAGGCCCGCAGGAAATCGGCCTCGCGCCGCGCGCGGCGTTCCTCGGCCTCCCAGTCGCGGCCCCACAATTCGGCCTGCCATTCCTCTTCGAGACACACCGCCTGCCACAGCGCCAGCGGCTCCTCCTCGCCATCCGCCTCCAGCGCAGCGAGCGCGGTGACGAGCGAGGCGGCGAGCTTCGTCATCGCTTCCACGCCTGCCAGCGCGAAAGGATCGAGGCTCAGCAGGCGCGCGTGCAGCGCGGCGAGGGTTGCGGGCGGCTGCGGGCGGTGGAGCACGCCGCTCACGCGGGTCAGCGTCACGCCATGCGCGGCCTCGAAGCTGGCGAGCAGCGGCTCCCACACCTCCTGCTGGCGGGCGTGGAGCGGCTCGTCCGGGTCGGCGCGGTAGCACAGCGTATCGGTCTCGGCATAGGCGACGAGGCCCTGCGCCACGCCGTGCGGATCTGGCGCGACGATGTCGATCGCATAGTCGGCCATGTCGCGCAGGGGCAGGCTTTGGGGATCGATCTTTTCGCCCTGCTGCCGCCACTCCGCCGCCAGCGCCTCGCCGAGCGCGCGCGTCGGGGCGAGCTGCGGCGCGCCGCCGACGGTCTTCACCCCGCGGGCATCGAGCAGCACCTGAAATCCACCCGGGTGCTGCCCAAGCGTCACGTCCTTGTAGAAACGGCGAATCATCGGCGCTTGTCGTCTCCGGCGTTCCAGCGGCGCGCGATGAAGCGGGGCAGGAAGAAGAATTCGAGCATCCCGACCACCGCCAGCACCGCGCCCACGGCCCATGGCAGGTCGATCAGCCCGCGCACGATCGCGAAGCCTGCCATCACCAGCGCGATCCCGCCGAAGCGCAGAGCGGTAAGGACAACCAGACGCTGGCGCGCCTGCGTATCGGCGATCTCTCTCTGCGAACGGCTCATGCGAGCGCTTCCTCAAGGGCCTGCGACAGGGCGGCGACCGTCTCGGCGACGCTCAGCGCCCCGCTCGCCAGCAGTTCGGCAGGCGCGTGATAGCCCCACGCCACGCCCACCCCGCGCACGCCGGCGCTGCGGGCCATCAGCATGTCGAAGCTGGTGTCGCCGATCATCACCGCTTCATGCGGTGCGGCGCCAGCCTCGAACAGCGCGGCTTCCAGCATCGCGGGATGGGGCTTGGAAGGATGCCGGTCTGCGGTCTGGAGCGAGACGAACAGATCGGCGATGCCGTGGGTGGCAAGGCAGGCGGCAAGGCCCCGGTCGGACTTGCCGGTGGCGACCGCGAGGCTCCAGCCGCTGTCGCGCAAGGCACCGAGCAGTTCGGCGATCCCGTCATACAGCGGCTCGTCGAGCAGGCCCTCTTCCCGCCGCGCGCGGAAGCTGGAGCGGTAGAATTCGGTGACGGCGCGGTTCTGCTCGTCGCTGAGGTCCGGCGCGAGCGCGCGCACCGCCTGCGGCAGGCTGAGCCCGACCGCGCGGCGGACCGCAGCAACATCGGGCGCGGCAAGTCCGGCGCGGGAAAAGGCGCGCTCCATCGCCCAGCAGACATCGGCCTGCCCGTCGACCAGCGTCCCGTCGCAATCGAACACCGCAAGGCGCATCATGCGGCAAAACTCCGCACCAGATGGGCGAGCGCGGCGGAACCGGCAGCCTCCAGCCCCTCGGCAATGGCGGCGCGCTCGGCGGCGGGCTTGTTCTGGGAGAGCTTGAGCGTCGGGCGCCATGCGAGCACCTCCAGTTCGAAGCCCATGATGCCGCGGAACAGGCCGGACCAGACCTTGTCCGAGGACTCCTCGGCCCGCCACGGCGCGCCGTCCAGCCGCCCTTCGTGCTTGGCGATGGCGGCGTGGAGGAAGGCTTCCAGCCCCTCGTCGTCCATGCGCCGCACCCGGCCTTCGAGTTCGAGCGCAATGTAATCCCAGGTCGGCACGGTGTCGCGGTTGGCATACCAGCGCGGAGAGACATAGGCGTCCGGCCCGTTGACCACGATCAGCGCGGTGCTGCCTTCGAGGTGGCGGGCAAGTGCATTGCCGCGCGCCAAGTGGAACTGGATCGCCCCGTCCCCGGTCGAGAGCAGCGGCGTGTGCGCCACGCGCGGCCCGTCGGGGGTCTGGGCGAACACCATGCCGAATCCGATCTCGTCGATCAGGCTTTCGCACAGGGCGCGGTTCTGGGTGCGGTAGAGCGGATTGGGGTGCATCAGCGGGTCGGCTTGCGGCCTGCTCCCTTGGGCTTGGGCTTGCCGCCCGCTTTGAGGCCCGGTTTGGCCTTGGGCTTGCCCTTGGCCTTTGGCTTGGCGCTTGCTGTGCCGCGCGCACGGCGGGGCGCGCGGGTTTCCTTGCGCGCCTGCTTGAAGTGGCGGCGCGCGGCCTGCTTCTTTTCTTCCGGGGTCTTTTCCGGAGCCTCCTCGCGCAAGGGTGCCGCGTCGGACAGCGCCGGATCGAAGCCCAGCACCTCCATGCTCATGGCAAAGTGCGGCGGCAGTTCGGCGGTGACATCGAGCTTGCCGCCCGAACCCTCACCCGCCTTGGGCTCGGTGATGATCAACCGGCGGGCGTGCAGGTGCATCTTGCGGCTGATGCTGCCGGTCAGGAACGCGTCCTGTCCGCCGTACTTGCCGTCGCCGACGATCGGGTGGCCCATCGCGGCCAGGTGGACGCGCAGCTGGTGGGTGCGCCCGGTCAGCGGTTCGAGCTCGACCC
>CAZQOO010000159.1:0-5667 GCA_964594845.1 uncultured Porphyrobacter sp.
GTCTTGCCGACGGTATAGCCCTGGATCAGCTCGGTCACTTCCGCGCCGACCATGTGCGCGCCGAGCAGCTCTCCGGTCTTCGCGTCGAACACGGTCTTGATGAAGCCCTCGGCCTCGCCCAGCGCGATCGCCTTGCCGTTGCCGATGAAGGGGAAGTTGCCGACCTTGACGTCGTAACCGGCTTCCCTTGCCTTGGCTTCGGTCAGGCCGACCGACGCTATCTGCGGGTGGCAATAGGTGCAGCCGGGGATGTTGTTGCGATTCAATGGGTGCGGATGCACTTCGGTGTTGCCCATCTCTGCCGCGATCGCCTCGGCGCAGGTCACGCCTTCATGGCTTGCCTTGTGCGCCAGCCACGGCCCCGGCGTGCAGTCACCGATGGCCCACAGGCCCTTCGTCTTGGTGCGGCCATAGGGATCGATCTGGATGAAGCCGCGGTCCATGTCGACGAGGCCTTCGATCCCGATGTTCTCGGTGTTCGGCACGATGCCGATGGCGACGATCACGTGGCTGAAGTCGCTGGTGGCGGACGCGCCCGCCTTGTCCTTGATGGTCGCGGTGATGCCGCTGTCCGACACCTTGATCGCCTCCACGCCCGCGCCGGTCATGATCGTGATGCCCTGCTTCTTGAGGCTCTTTTCAAGGAAGCTGGAAACGTCCGCGTCTTCCACCGGCACGATCCGGTCGAGCATCTCCACCACGGTCACCTCGCTGCCGAGGTCATTGTAGAAGCTGGCGAATTCGATGCCGATCGCGCCCGATCCGATGACCAGCAGCTTGCTCGGCAGTTCCGCCGGGGTCATGGCATGGCGATAGGTCCATACGCGCTTGCCGTCGGCGGGCGCGAAGGGCAGGTCGCGCGCCCGCGCGCCGGTGGCGACGATGATGTGCTTGGCGGTGAGCGCTTCCTCGCCCTTCTCGCCTTTGACCGTCAGGCTGTTCGCGCCCGTCAGCGTACCGGTGCCCATGTGAACGGCGATCTTGTTCTTCTTCATCAGGTGGCCGATGCCCTGATTGAGCTGTTTCGCCACTCCGCGGCTGCGCTTCACGATTGCGTTAAGATCGGCTTCTATACCCTTGGCAACAAGGCCGTAATCGCCTGCGTGCTGCATGTAGTGGAAGATCTCGGCCGAACGCAGCATCGCCTTGGTCGGGATGCAGCCCCAATTGAGGCAGATGCCGCCGAGGTTCTCGCGTTCGACGATCGCGGTCTTGAGGCCGAGCTGGGCGCAGCGGATCGCCGCGACATAGCCGCCGGGGCCGGAACCGAGCACGATCACGTCATAGGAGGCGGACATTCAGATGATCCCTTCTGAAGCTGAACGATGAGACACTTGAGACACTGTCCAGGAACCGAAAACCTGCCCCCGGACAGGTGCAAGGCGAGCGGGGCGCGGAAAGGGGCGGTGACGGGTCATCGCGGCGATGGTGCCAGCACCGGAGGGTGTAGGACAGCGGTTCATGATGCAGCGCCCTGCACCAGCGCGCGAGGGCGGCCGTCCTCGCCGATTAAGACGAACTTGAAGGTGCCGCGCGCAACCATCTGCGTCGCCTCGCCATTGCGTTCGCGGGCGATGGCCTCGGCGGCGATGGTCAATGAGGTGGTGCCGGTGGCGAGGACGTCACAATAGACCGAGAGTTCATCCCCCACCGCCATCGCGCCGGGAAAGGCGAAGTCGGTCGCCGAGACGACCACGGCCTTGCTTTGCCCCACGCGGCTTGCGAGGCTGCCAGCGCCCAGCGCCATCTGCGCCATCAGCCACCCGCCGAACACCCCGCCATAGGGGTTGGTGTCGGCGGGCATGGCGGTCGCGCGGATGGTCAGTTCGCCCGCCGGCATGGTGCTAGACCACCAGTCCCATCGGGTTCTCGACGAGGTTCTTCAGCGCCTCCATCAGCTGCGCCCCATCCGCGCCGTCGATGGCGCGGTGGTCGAAGCTGCCGGTGGCGCTCATCACCGTGGCGGCGACGATCTGGCCGTCCTCGACCCACGGACGCTGCTCGCCCGCGCCGACCGCGAGGATCATCGCCTGCGGCGGGTTGATCACCGCGTCAAACTGCTTGGTGCCGAACATGCCGAGGTTGGAAAGGCTCGCCGTGCCGCCCTGGAATTCGTGCGGTTGCAGCTTGCCGTCCTTGGCCTTGTTCGCGAGCGCCTTCATCTCGGTGCTGATCTCGGCAAGACCCTTGCGCCCCGCATCGCGGATGATCGGGGTGATAAGGCCCGAGGGCGCGGCGACTGCCACCGAAATGTCCTGCCGCGTGAATTGCAGCAGCGTGTCACCCTGGAAGCTGACATTGCACTTGGGCACGCGTTGCAGCGCGCGGGCGAGCGCCTTGATGAGGAGATCGTTGACCGACAGCTTCACGCCGTCCGCTTCCAGCGACTTGTTCAGTTCGCCGCGCAGCTTGAGCAGTGCATCGAGGCGGATATCGACCGTGAGGTAGATATGCGGGATGGTCTGCTTGGCCTCGGTCAGGCGGCGGGCGATGACCTTGCGGACATTGTTGAGCTTCTGCACCTCGTAAGGCGCATCGAGATCGCCGCCGAGGCTGGGGACGGCCACCGGAGCGGGTGCGGCGGCAGGCGCAGCGGGCGCGGCAGCCGGAGCAGAAGCAGGCGCCGGAGCCGCAGCGCCCGGGGTGAAGTTCTCGACATCGTCCTTGACGATCCGGCCACCCGGGCCGGTGCCCTTGACGAGCGCAAGGTCGATCCCCTTGTCCGCCGCAATGCGCTTGGCCAGCGGGGAGGCGATGATGCGCGCGCCCGATGCGGCCGGAGCAGGCGCGGCGGCGGGCGCAGGGGCCGCAGGGGCGGCAGGGGCGGCGGCAACCGTGCCGCCTGCCTTGAGCACCGCTGCCTCGACATCTTCCTTGGTGATCTTGCCCTTGGGGCCGGTGCCGGTGATGCTCGCAAGGTCGATGCCGTTCGCTTCGGCGAGCTTGCGCGCGGTCGGGGTGGCGGCGGGGCCATCCGCTGCGGCCGCGGGAGCCTCGGCGGCAGGAGCCGGAGACGGTGCCGCTTCCTCGCCCTCGATGGAAAGCCGCGCGATCACCGCGCCGACCTTCACGCCCTCGGTGCCTTCCGCGATCAGGATCTCGGCGATCACACCTTCATCGACCGCCTCGAACTCCATCGTCGCCTTGTCGGTCTCGATCTCGGCCATCACGTCGCCCGAGGCAACCGTATCGCCAACCTTCACCAGCCAGCGCGCGAGCGTGCCTTCTTCCATGGTGGGCGACAAAGCCGGCATCTTGATGTCGAGGGCCATGATCCGCTGAAACTCCCTTATCGATCCTTGCCCATCCCTCTGGCCAATTCCCTTACGTCGGGCAAGGCCCAACAATGGGGGATTGCGGCGAGGACTTGCCAATCCATACGAATGCATTGATACGTCGCCGCCAACGGGGCCACAGAACATGCGCACATTTCTGGTCATCATCGACGCAAGCGAGGAGGCGACCGCCGCCTTGCGCTATGCTGCGCGGCGTGCGGCCAATGTCGGCGGCGCGGTGCATCTTCTCGCGCTGGTGCCGCAGCAGAACTTCTCGGCCTTCGGAGCAGTGCAGGCGACGATCGAGGCCGAGGCGCGCGACCGGGCGGAGATGCTCGCGCACGGGGTCGCCGGCAACCTGCTGGCGGAAAGCGGGATCATGCCGACCATCTCGGTCAAGATCGGCCAGGGCCAGCGGATCGTCAGCGAATTTCTCGCCGAGCACAAGGAAGTCGCCGCGCTGGTGCTGGGCGCTGCACGGGGCGGCGCGCCCGGCCCGCTGGTGACCCACTTTTCAGCCGTGGCGGGCACCCTGCCCTGCCCGCTCTACATCATTCCCGGCGATTACGACGAGATGACGAGCGATCACCTCGCCTGAGGCGAGGTCGCTACTTCTTGCGACCCTGATGGCGGATATTGCCCGGCCGTCCGCGCTGGCCGACCATGAACTTGCCAGCCTTTTTCGGCCCGCGCCCGCGATCGGGCGGACGGGTGCCGCGCGGCTCGATCACGCCCGCCTGGCTGTCGGGCAGCACGAACTTGAGCGCCCCCGTGAGCGGGTTGGCCTCGGCAAGGCGCAGCTTCAGCCGGTCGCCGCTGGCATAGGTGGTGCCGCTATCGCTGCCGACCAGCGCCTGCGCGGCTTCGTCATGGCGGAAATATTCGCCGCCAAGCGTCGAGATCGGCACGAGGCCGTCACCGCCAAGGCCGACGATGGTGGCAAAGAAGCCGAAGGCCTGCACGCCGGTGATGCGGGTGTCGAACACCTCGCCCACCCGCGCCGAGAGCCACGCGGCGACATAGCGGTCGATGGTATCGCGCTCGGCTTCCATCGCGCGGCGCTCGGTCTGGCTGATCGCGTCGGAGACCTGCTGAAGGCTGGCGCGGTCACGGTCGGACAAGCCACTGGTCGGCGGGATCGAGCCCGGAGGGGCGGGTTGCTCCAGCTTGTAGGCATCCACCAGCGCGCGGTGCACCAGAAGGTCGGAATAGCGGCGGATCGGCGAGGTAAAGTGGGCATAGGAGCCGAGGCTCAGCCCGAAGTGTCCGGCATTGGCAGGGCCGTAATAGGCCTGCGTCTGGCTGCGCAGCACCGCCTCCATCACCAGCGCCTTTTCCGCCTCGTCGGAGATGTCCTTGAGCATCCGGTTGAACAGGCCCGGGGTCACCACCTGCCCCAGCGCCAGCTTCTTGCCCATGGTGGCAAGGTAATCGCGCAGGGCGATCAGCTTCTCGCGGCTCGGCGGCTCGTGGATGCGGTAGACCACGGGTGCGGTCCTGGCCTCCAGCGCTTTGGCCGCCGCGACATTGGCCGCGATCATGAAATCCTCGACCACGCGGTGCGCATCAAGCCGCTCGCGAATGGCGATCTCGGTGATCTGGCCCTTTTCATTGAGCACCACGCGGCGCTCGGGCAGTTCGAGTTCAAGCGGATCGCGGGCGTGCCGGGCGGCTGCAAGCGCGCGCCATGCCTCCCAGAGGTTATGCAGGATTTGGCGGATATCATCCCCCCCTCCCTTGAGGGAGGGGGTTGGGGGGTGGGTGTTCGACAGATCGGGCGTGGAACCCCCATCCCCAACCCCTTCCCCCTGGGGAAGGGGCTTACCATCCACTATCGCCTGCGCGTCTTCATAGGCGATGTTGTGCGCGATCCGCACCAGCGCGCGGGTGAAGCGGAAAGAGCTCACCTTGCCGTCGGCATTGATGTGCAGATGGCAGGCCATGGCCGCGCGGTCCTCGCCCTCTTTCAGCGAGCACACGTCGGCGCTGAGCACCTCGGGCAGCATCGGCACCACGCGGTCGGGGAAATAGACCGAGTTGCCGCGCTTTCTAGCCTCGCGGTCGAGCGCGGAGCCGGGGCGGACGTAGAAACTGACGTCGGCAATGGCAACGAGAGCGTTGAACCCGCCCTGCCCGTCGGGTTCGGCCCAGATCGCATCATCGTGATCGCGCGCGTCGGCGGGGTCGATGGCGACGATCGAGAGATGGCGCAGGTCCTCGCGCGCCTTCTCCGAAAGCTTGAGCTTCGCCGCGCGCGGGGCTTCGTCCAGCACTTCCTCGGGGAAGATGTGCGGGATGCCGTGCTTGGCGATGGCGATCAGGCTGAAACTGCGTGGGGCGAGCGGATCGCCCACCACCTCGATCACCTTCACGCCCGCGCGCTCGGAGCGCC
>CAZQOO010000160.1:0-5602 GCA_964594845.1 uncultured Porphyrobacter sp.
ATGTCCCCAGCCGCCAGGCGCAGACGCGCTGCTAGCGCACGCTATCCTGAGTGCGCTGGGCGTGCCGGGAGCGGAGTTCCGCATCGGCCTTGCCGCGCATGACCTTGCCGGCTGCATGGGCGCGCCGGAGGTGGTGCTGAGCCGCTCGCTGCGCGACGCCGAGGGGCCGACGCTGCCCTCGCGCTTCCTGCTCAGGGTCGAGGCGCTGCTGGGCGATGATCTCGCCAAGGAGCACCGCGAGAGCCGCATCCCCGCGTTGCTTCCGCATCTCGATCGCCAGCGGCCGGCAGCGCCCGAATATCCGCGCCCCGCGCCCGATCCTGCGTCTGACAAGCGAAATGTGCCGATCAAGGTCACCGCGCTCGACCGGCTGTTGGGCGATCCCTACCAGTTCTACGCGCTCGCGATCCTCGATCTCAGGCGGCTCGATCCGCTCGCCGCCGATCCCTTCAGCGATCCGGCGCTGCGCGGCACGCTGGTGCACGACATTCTCGACAGATGGCACAAGGCGCGGGCCACCGATCCCGGCCTTGCGATCGGCCCCTTTGCGCAAGGCCGCTTCGCCGCCGAACGCGTCCATCCGCTGTTCCGCGCGCTGTGGCAGCCGCGCCTGATCTCGGCGCTCGAACGCTTCGCAGGGTGGGTCGAGCAGGCCGAGGCCGAGGGACGGGTGGTGCTCGCGTCCGAGATTTCGGGTGCGATGGAGGTGGACGGGGTCAAGGTCATGGGTCGCGCCGACCGGATCGACCGGCTGGCCGACGGTAGCCTTGCGATCGTCGACTACAAGACGGGCGCACCTCCGGCCAAGAAGCAGGTGATGGCGGGCTATGCGTTGCAGCTGGGCTTGCTCGGGCTGATTGCACGCGACGGGCGGTTTGCGGACAGGAAGACGGGCCAGGTCGTCACCGGCACGCCGGGCCGGTTCGAGTACTGGTCGCTGCGCAAGGCCGACGGCGGCTTCGGCAAGTGCGAGACCCCGATGCTCGAAGGCAAGGCCAAGACGGGCCTTCTGCCCGAGGAATACCTGCCCTTCCACGAACAGAAGCTGGCGCTCGCGATCCGCGAATACATCAAGGGCACCAAGCCCTTCACCGCGCGCGAGAACCCCGATTACAAGGGCTACAACGAATATGACCAGCTGATGCGGCTGGAGGAATGGATCGTGCGTCTGACCGGGGACGAGGAGGGCGAGCCATGAGCGGCGGGAACGGGTCTGTCTTCCCGCTGAAGGACAACCAGCTCAAGGCGGCCGAGCCGGAGGCGAATGTCTGGCTCTCGGCCTCGGCGGGGACGGGCAAGACGCAGGTGCTTTCCGCGCGCGTGCTCAGGCTGCTGCTGCGCCCCGATGTCGCGCCTTCGCAGATCCTGTGCCTGACCTTCACCAAGGCGGGCGCGGCGGAAATGGCGAACCGTATCAACGCGGTGCTGGCGCGCTGGGTGCGGCTGCCGGAAACGACCCTGTTCAAGGAACTCGGCTACCTTGGCGCCCCGCAGGACGATGCCACCCGCGACCGCGCGCGCAGTCTGTTTGCCAGTGTGCTCGACTGCCCCGGCGGCGGCCTCAGGATCGATACCATCCACGCCTTCGCGCAATATCTGATCGGCAATTTCCCCGAGGAAGCGGGCCTGGCGCCGGGCACGCGGGTAATGGATGATCGCAGCCGCGAACTGCTGGCGCGCGCGGTGCTGACCGACATGGTCGAGGAAGCCGAGGCCACGAACGACGTGCGGATCCTCGACGGGCTCACGCAGTTCACCACCCGCAAGGATCCCGGTGCCCTGCACAAGTGGCTGATGCGCGCGGCCGGCGCGCAGGAGTTGTGGGAAGGGCAGGACGGCTGGCAGTCGCCGATGGCCGCGCGGGTGCGCCAGATGCTGGGCATGCCCGCCGATGGGGACGAGGCCTGGGCGAACGCGCCGCTCGATCCCGAGGTCTTTCCCGATCACCAGCTCGAAGCGATGCTGCCCTCGCTCGATGGCTGGAAGGCCAAGACCGGGCAGGAAGCCGCTGCCTTCAGCCGCCACTGGCTGGCGCTCGACGGGCCGGCGCGCGGCGGTGCCGCGGCGGGGTTCTATACCACCTTGCTGAAGAAGGACGGCGATCCGCGCAAGATGGAGGCGCCCGCCAAGACCGATCCGCAGTTCCCCGCGCGGCAGGAGGAAATCGCCGGGGCCCTGCGCCTCGTCGAGGAACGCCGGGCGCTGCTCGCCTGCGCCGACATCGTCACCTCGGCGCTCGAAATCGGGCGGGCCTTCGCGGTGCGCTGGGAGGCGCGCAAGGCGCGCGAGGGCTGGCTCGATTTCGCCGACCTGATCCGCAAGGCGGCTGCCCTGCTCGGCCGGTCCGAGGCCGCCGACTGGATCCGCTACAAGCTCGATCGCCATTTCGACCACATCCTGATCGACGAGGCGCAGGACACCAACCAGAGCCAGTGGGACATCGTCGAGGCGCTGATCGACGACTTCTTCACCGGCGAGGGCGCGCGCGGTGACCGGTTGCGCACGATCTTCACCGTGGGCGATTACAAGCAGGCGATCTTCGGTTTCCAGGGCACCAGTCCGGAGAACTTCGCGCGCGCCAAGGAGCGCATCTTCGCGCGGATCGATGCCGCGCGCACCGGCATCCGCCAGAGCCGCATCAACCGCCGCGAGCCGGGCTGGGAGGATCTCGATCTCGGCCGCTCGTTTCGCACCGCCGATATCGTTCTCGATTTCGTCAACCGCATGATCGACCTGCTCGGCTTCGGCGCTTTCGGGCTCGATACGCCGCCCGGGCCGCACATAGGAGCCAAGCGCCCTGGGCTTGTGACGCTGTGGCCGCCGGTCGCGCCGGACAAGGGAGAAAGCTGGGACGAGGACACCGACAGTAATGGCGACTCGGCAGGCGAGAGCGCGGGCGAGGATGGCGAGCGCAACTGGCTGCCCAGACACGACACGCTGCTGGCGCAGAACATCGCCGAACAGGTGCACCGCTGGCTGACCGACGAGCCTTTCGTGCTCGAGAAGGGCCAGCGCCGCCATGCGCAGGCGGGCGACATCATGGTGCTGGTGCGCCAGAGGAAGGAACTTGCCGCGCAGATCGTGGCCAAGCTCCATGCGCGCGGCGTGCCTGTGGCGGGGGTTGACCGCTTGCGGCTGGGCGCGCCGCTGGCGGTCAAGGATGTGCTGGCGGCCCTGCGCTTTGCCGCGCAGCCGCTTGATGATCTCAGCCTTGCGAACCTGCTCGCCTCGCCGTTGATCGGGTGGAGCCAGGAGGACATCCTCGAACACGTCCCGCGGCCCGAAAAGGTGCGCCTGTGGGACCACCTTCGCCGCGAGGATGCGCCGGCCTTCGTGGCCGCAACCGCAGAAAAACTGCGCGAACTGCTGCGCCGCGCCGATTTCCTCACTCCGCAGGCGCTGATCGCGTGGGTGCTCACCGGCCCGTGGCAGGGCCGTGCGCGTACCGTCGAGCGGCTCGGGGCCGAGGCCAATGACCCGCTCGACGAATTGCTCAACGCGGCCTTCGCCTACGAGACCGAACACTGGCCGAGCCTCGCCGGGTTCCTGACGTGGTTCGATGCCAGCACGGGCGATCTGAAGCGCGATTCGGACAGCGCGAGCGGGCAGGTGCGGGTGATGACGGTGCATGGCTCCAAGGGCCTGCAGGCGCCGATCGTGATCCTTGCCGATGCCACCGGCGCGCCGGGCGATCCGGGCGATCTGGCGCTGGAGGATGATCCCTTCGGCCTCGGCGCTGGCCGCAAGCGAGCGGTGCCGCTGCCGCCGCTGTCGAAGAGCGAGAAGGCCGGGCCGGTCGGCGACGCGGAGGACGCAGCGCGGGCCGCCGCGATGCAGGAACACTGGCGGCTGCTCTATGTCGCGCTGACCCGCGCCGAGGAAGCCTTGTTCATCGGCGGGTCGCTGAACAAGACCGAGGCGAAGACGCGCGAGCCGCATGAAGACAGCTGGTATGCCCGCCTCGCGCCGCTGTTCGAGGGCGAGGAACTGGACGATCCGGTCTGGCTGTGGCGCAAGGAATGGGGCCACCGCGCCGAGCCGCTGGAGGCTGCGGACCGCGCCGGGGCCGGGGAGGAAGTCCCCGAACTGCCGCGCTGGATGATCACCCCCATCGGCCCCGAACCGCGCCCGCCGCGCCCGCTGGCTCCGTCCGCTGCGGGCGAGGAGGCGGGGGCCGAGCCGCCCTTGCCGCCCGAGGCTGCCCGCGATGCGGCGCGGCGCGGGAGCCTGATCCACAAGCTGCTCGAACGCCTGCCCGACGTGCCTGCCGAAGCGCGCGGGGAGGCGGCGCGGCGCTGGCTCGAACGGCAGGCGGGTGACCTGCCCGAGGCCGCGCGGGCAGAGATGCTCGCGGCCGCAACGGGCGTGCTCGATCATCCCGGGTTTGCCGCGATCTTCTCCGGCGCAGCGCTGGCCGAAGTGCCGCTTGCCGCCGTGGTCGACGGGGTGGTGGTGGCAGGCACCGCCGACCGGCTGCTGATCGAGGAGACGCGCGTCACCGTGGTCGATTTCAAGACCACCCGCCGTCCTCCCGCCAGTGCTGCCGATATTCCGCTTGCGACGCTCCGGCAGATGGCGGCCTATGTCGCCGCGCTGGAGGCGATCTATCCGGCCCGCGAAGTGCGTGCGGGCGTGCTCTACACCCATGCGCCGGTGCTGTTCGCGCTCGATCCCCAAGAGCTCGCCGCGCACAAGCAGGCCTTGCAGAGCGCGCAGCAATCCTTGCCCTTGCCCGATATTGAGTGAAAACCTGCCGTCACTAGATTGCAATGCAACGCGCAGCGCCCCTATGCTGGCGCGCACAAGGAGAAACGCGAAATGGCCACCGTCAACGTCACCGATGCAAGCTTTGCGGCCGATGTGCTGGGGAGCGATGTCCCTGTGCTGGTCGATTTCTGGGCCGACTGGTGCGGCCCGTGCAAGATGATCGCTCCGGCGCTGGAAGAAATCAGCGACGAGCTGGCGGGTCAGGTCAAGATCGCCAAGATCGACATCATGGAGAACACCGATATTGCCGCGCAGATGGGTGTGCAGTCGATCCCGCTGATGGTGCTGTTCAAGGACGGCAAGCCGGTCGCCCAGAAGCTCGGCGCGGCGCCCAAGGGCCAATTGAAAGCGTGGCTCGAAAGCGAGCTGTGATCGCCTAGGCCAGCACCCGGCCCACGAATTCGTCCCAGATCGCCGGGCTGGACGCGCCCACCAGCCCGGGTGCGTCGTGCTGGTCCACCCGGTAGGCTCTGCCGTCGAGCCGCGCGGCCTTGCCGCCGGCCTCGTTCAGCCACAACACGCCCGCGGCGTGATCCCAGGCAAGCGTGCGCTTGAAGCTCGATATGTCGTTCTCGCCCAGCGCGAGGCGGGGATATTGCTCGGCGGCGCAGCGCGGGATGTCGACCAGTGTGTAGTGCGGCGCGAGTTTCGCATCGACCATCGCCGATTGTTCGGGAGTGAGGAAGATGCGGCTGACCGCGGTGACGGGCGGCTGCTGGCCGGTGGTGCGTGCCGCGATCCGTTCCCCGTTGACGAAGGCCCCTTCGCCGCGGCGGGCGTGGCAGAAGCGGTCCTTGACCGGATCGTAGATCCACCCCGCCACGGCCTCGCCTGC
>CAZQOO010000161.1:0-5594 GCA_964594845.1 uncultured Porphyrobacter sp.
CGGTTGTCGCTGGTGGTGAGGCTGACCTGGCTACCCTCGGGCAGCTTGCGCGCGATGTCGAACAGCAGATGCGCCGACACCGTGATCGCGCCCGGCTGATCGACCGAGGAGGCCGACATCGTCTCGACCACCTGCAGATCGAGGTCGGTCGCCATCACCCGCACCGAGCCGCCATCGCTCGCGTCGATCAGGACGTTGGACAGGATAGGAATGGTGTTGCGCCGCTCCACCACGGATTGAACATGGGAAAGGCACCGCAGCAGCGTCGCGCGTTCGATCGTGGCCTTCATCGCTTGTCCCTATCAGTCTGCGTGTCTTGCGGGGGACGGAAAGGAATCGCCCCCAAGCGCCGGAATCTGCGTGAAACCTTAGCGTTCGCCACAATACGGGCAAGTTGGAGCCTTTGCGAGGGGTGACTACGCTGGGGATAAGGGGCGGAAGAAGGCCCGCCCCTTAGCCGAACATCGCCATTCCGCCGTTCACGTGGAGCGTCTCGCCCGTGACATAGGCGGCTTCGCGGCTGACGAGGAAGGCGACCGCGGCGCCGATTTCCGCGCCCTCGCCCATCCGGCCCATCGGAATGCGGCCGTTGATCGCGGCCTGCTGCTTCTCGTCGAGGGCTGCGGTCATCGCGGTGCGGATGAAACCTGGGGCGACGCAGTTGGCCGTGATACCGCGGGATGCCACTTCCTGCGCGAAGGCCTTGGTCATGCCGGTGAGGCCCGCCTTGGCGGCGCAATAGTTCATCTGCCCGGGATTGCCGGTCGCACCCACAACGCTGGTGATGTTGACGATCCGGCCGAAGCGCGCCTTCATCATCGGCTTGGCCGCTGCGCGCATCAGGCGGAAGCTTGCTTCGAGGTTGATGCGGATCACCTGATCCCATTCCTCGTCCTTCATCCGCATTCCCAGATTGTCGCGGGTGATGCCGGCATTGTTGACGAGAATGTCCATCGTCCCGAGCGTGTCGAGCATCGCCGGGATGAGTTCCTCGACCTGGGTGGCGTTGCCCAGATCGCAGGTTATCTCCACGTGCCCATCATGGTCATGGTGCGGATAGGCTTCGTTGAGCTCATCGCGGAAGGCCCGCAACTTGGCCGCGTTCGAACCCGACAGCGCCAGCCGCGCGCCCTGCGCGGCCAGCGCGTGCGCGATGGCGGAACCGATCCCGCCCGATGCGCCGGTCACCAGCGCGTTCATGCCCTTCAGTGAAAACATCACGCGATCTCCTTCGCAAAGGCTTCAAGGTCGGCCATGGTGACAAGGCTGGTGACATGCGCCTCCTTGTCGATCCGGCCGACCATCGGGCCGACCACCTTGCCACCCAGTTCGACGAAGCTTTCGACGCCGGCTGCGCGCATGGCAAGCACGCTTTCGCGCCAGCGCACGCGGCCCGTCACCTGCTCGACCAGCAGCGCACGCTCCTCGTCCGGATCGGTCACGGGGGCGGCGGTGACGTTGGCATAGACCGGCAGAGCCAGCGCGGATGGCGGGGTTTCGGCCAGCGCCTCGGCCATGCGGGCGGCGGCAGGGGCCATCAGCGAGGAATGGAACGGCGCGGAGACGTTGAGGATCATGCCGCGCTTGATCCCGAATTCCTTGACCAGGCCCACGGCCCGCTCGATCGCGCCGGTGTGGCCCGAGAGCACGACCTGCGAGGGATCATTGTCGTTGGCGACCTCGCACACTTCGCCCTGAGCCGCGGCTTCGGCCAGCGCCTTGGCCTGTTCGAGATCGGCGCCGAGCAGCACCGCCATGGTCCCCTCGCCCACCGGCACGGCGGCCTGCATCGCGGTGCCGCGCAGCTTGAGCAGCCGGGCGGTGTCGGCAAGGCCAAAGGCACCGACCGCGCACAGGGCGGTGTATTCGCCCAGCGAATGGCCCGCGACACAGTGCCCGTGCTCGGTCAGCTTCACTCCGAAATCGCGCTCCATCACCCTGAGGGTGGCGATCGCGTTGGCCATGATCGCTGCTTGCGCATTCTCGGTAAGAGTGAGCTGGTCCTCCGGCCCCTCGCGCATCAGCGCGAACAGGTTCTGGCTGAGGGCTTCGTCAACCTCGCCGAACACGTCGCGCGCGGCCTCGCTCGCCTCGGCGAGTTCGACGCCCATGCCGACCTTCTGGCTACCCTGACCCGGAAAAAGAAACGCGCGCATCATCGACCCCGTTCGGTTGTCATTTTGGCGCGCGCCGTTACGTCCGCACGGGCGGGCTGGCAAGGCCGAAGGGCACAACCCTGTTGGCAGAATAGTGCCCGATCAGCGCGCGGCCGAGGTAGGGAATGCCTGCGCGGTCGCACCAGTAGCGGGCGATCTCCTCCTCGCTCTGGCCGAATTCGACATAGTTTTCCGGCACGTCGGTGACCGCCCCGAGGCGCAGGCCCGCCAGCCGCGGGAGCGTTGCGGCGAGGTGGAAGAACAACCGATCGATCGAATACATGTGCTCGGCCACTTCCTCGACCATCAGCACATGGCCGGTCAGATCGGGCATCATCGGCGTGCCGGCGATCATCGCCAGCGTGATGAGGTTGAAGGCGGCCGCAGGCGTGGTGCCATCGAGGCTCGGCTCGACCCCGCTGGTGTCGCCCTCCAGCCAGCGCAGCACCCGCCGGATAGCCTCCCGCCCGCCTTCCGAGCGCGCGCTGACCGGCATATGGCCGTGCACGCTCTGTCCAATCCCTGCCCGATAGAGCGCGGCAAGGAGGTAGCCGGCATCGGAAAAGCCGATGTAGGTCTTAGTCCGCGCGCTTGCATTCATCCGCGCCACCGCCGCCTCGGCAATGCGGTTCGAACCATAGCCGCCCTTGGCGAACCACACGACATCGAAGGCCGGATCATTGGCGCATTCGAGCAGCGCGGTGAGGCGCCTGAGATCATCCCCGGCAAAATGGCCCTGCCGCTCGAAGCATTGATCGTGGAACATCACCCGGTGCCCGGGAAACTCGGCGGCGACCAGTTCTTCCAGCGCAGCCTGTTGCTCGCGGGTGATCGGCGTTGCCGGAGCGCAGATGGCGATATTCGTCATGAAAGCCAGCCTATGGCGCTTGTCAGTGTCCGTGCAAGTCAATAACCATGGGGAATATGGATAACGGGGTCATGGCCGGGTCGCTCGAAGGGCGCCCGCTGTTCTTTTGCGGCATTGGCGGATCGGGGATGCTGCCGCTCGCGCAGATCGCGCATGGCCTCGGTCATCCGGTCGCGGGCTCGGATCGCAGCCGCGACCAGAGCCGCACGCCCGAGAAGTTCGCGTGGCTCGAAAGCCATGGTTTCCAGCTCTTCCCGCAGGACGGCAGCGGGGTCACCTCGCCCGAGCAGATCCTCGTCGCCTCGGCCGCGATCGAGGACAGCGTCCCCGAAGTCGCCCGCGCCAAGGCGCTCGGCTGCGAGCGGTTGAGCCGGGCCGAGCTGCTCTCGGCGCTGTTCAACGATGCCGGCTTCTCGATTGCCGTGGGCGGGACCTCGGGCAAGTCGACCGTCACCGGCATGATCGCGTGGATCCTTCACGAAGGCGGCTATGATCCCACGGTGATGAACGGGGCGGTGATGAAGAACTTTGCCAGCCCCGAAAACCCCTTCGCCAGCGCCCGCATCGGCCGGCGCGATCTGTTCGTCAGCGAGGTGGACGAGAGCGACGGCTCGATCGCCCTCTACCGCCCGACCATCGGCGTGCTGCTCAATGTCAGCCTCGATCACAAGAGCATCGAGGAGCTGCGCGTCCTGTTCGGCAATTTCGTTGCCAGCGCGGGCACCGCCGCGATCAATCTCGACAGTCCCGAGGCCGGCTGGCTGGCGCCGCGCGCGCGCAACCGCGTGACTTTCGGAGTGACGAACCGCACGGCCGACATCACGGTCGAGCCGGACTCGATCGACCAGAGCGACTTCGGAATCCGCGCCGCTGTGATCGACAACCGCAAGCGCGAGGTGTTCCCGCTGATCCTGCCGATGCCGGGTCTGCACAACCTCTCCAACGCGCTGGCGGCGATCGCGGCGGCGAGCGCGGCGGGGATCGGCGTGGGCCATGCCGCCTATGCGCTGCGCAGCTTTGCCGGGCTGGCGCGGCGCTACGACGTGATCGGCTCCTCGCCTTCGGGCATCACCGTGATCGACGACTTCGGCCACAACCCCGAAAAATGCGCCGCCACCTTGCGCACGCTCAAGGCCAGCCACGGCCGGGTGATCGCCTTCTTCCAGCCCCACGGCTACGGCCCGCTGCGCCAGATGGGCGCCGAACTTGCCCGGACCTTCGCCAGCGAACTGGGACCGGATGATCTGACGATCCTGTGCGACCCGGTCTATTTCGGCGGCACCGTCGACCGCAGCGAGGGCTCGGAGCGGATCGTCGCGCTCATCAACGTCTCGGGCGGCAAGGCCGAACACATTCCGGCCCGCGAGGACTGCGCCGAGCGGATCATCGCCCTCGCCCGCCCGGGCGACCGGATCGCGGTGATGGGCGCGCGCGACGACACGCTGACCGACTTCGCCCGTTCCATCCTTGCCCGCCTTGCCTGACCCCCAAAATCGCTGATGGATGAAGGGGCTGAGCGGCGTTAGCCTTGGCCCATGCATTCCCGCGACTTCTCCCTCGATACGCTGCTGGCCAACTGCGCGCGGCGCCATGCCCACCGCCTTGCCACGGTCGATGGCTCCCAGCGCCTGACCTGGGCAGAGCTCGATTCCCGCGTCACCAACCTTGCCCGCTGGATGCTGGCCCGCGGCATCGCCCCGGGCGACCGCATCGCGCTGCTGCTCACCGACGGGGCGCCGTTCCTCACGATTCTGCTCGCTGCGGGCCGGATCGGGGCGATTGCCGTCCTCCTCAACTGGCGGCTGGCCCCGGCCGAGATCGCGTGGATCTGCGGCAATGCCGGGCCCGCCATGACCTTCGCCAACCCCCGCTTTGCCGAGCTGCTGGCGGGCGCCGAGGCGGGCGAGGTGCAGCTGGTGGACGAGGCCCACGCGCCCGATGGCCTGTTCGAGACCGCCGCCACTTCCGCCCACGGCGCGGCCCTCGACCCCTATGACCTCGGCCTCGGCCTTGCCCCCGAGCGCCCGCTCTACATGATGTATACCAGCGGCACGACCGGTCGGCCCAAGGGCTGCCTTCAGGCGGGCAGTGCGGTCGCCGCCAGCGCGCTGGGCTTTGCCCAGCACCGGGGCTTTGGCCATGACGAGGTGCTGCTTTCGGTGAACCCGCTGTTCCACGTGGTCGGGATGCAGCAGGTCGCCGCGATGCTGGCCTGCGGCGGCGCCTCGGTGTTCGCGGGCCGCGATGATGACAGCGCCGCGATCCTCGATCTGCTCCACCGCGAGGGCTGCACCACCACCAGCGCCTTCCCGACAATCAGCTTCCCGTGGCAGGCGATGAACCCGATCCGCGACGGGAAGATGCCGCTCACCAACTACACCGGCGGGGCGGGGATGGGACGGCCCCAGATGTACGAATTCATCGAGAAGGAGTGGGATGCCCGCGTCGTCGGTGGCTATGGCCAGACCGAGATCTGCGGCTTTGCGACCTTCATGGATTATCCCGACATGCTGGAGGCCCCGCGCTCGATCGGCTGGACGCTCCCCCACGTGACGATGACGGTGCTCGAT
>CAZQOO010000162.1:0-5541 GCA_964594845.1 uncultured Porphyrobacter sp.
TTCGAGCAGGCGCGGGAGCACCTGTTCCTTGATCTTGTGGACGCTGGCTTCAAAGCCACCGACCTCGGATTCCCCCGAATTGACCGCGGTCATGCGCTCGTTGAGGCGGTCGATGGCTTCGGCGCTGGTGGTCGGGCGCGAGGGCGCGGGTGCGGGAATGGGTGCGGCGCGTTCGGCACTGCCTTCGCCCGGGATCGGCGGGAACTGCTCGCCCCCGCGCACAGCCGGAGCCCCTGCACCCTTCATCGGCCGCGCGACGCCGAAAGCCGGCCGGCCGCCGGGCTTCAGTCCGCCAGCGTTGCCCTTCTTGCCGAATGCGCTCATTCCAAGCCCCCGAGGGTTGTCATAATGTCCTCAACCTCTGTCGCATTGATGCGAAGGGTATCTTCCGAAGAATGGTGAATAGGAAGGAAAGCTTATTTTTTCCCTAAAGCCGTGTGCCGCAACCGGACGCTGAAGGCACGGCGTTGCGGCGGGCTGCATGCGAGACCTTGCCCAACCGGCGCGAGCGGCTAGAGCGGCACAAACGACAACGTAGGACAGCGGCGGCTATGTGCGGAATTATCGGGATCGTGGGCTCCTCCAGCGTGGCCGACCGGCTGGTCGATGGCCTCAGGCGGATGGAATATCGCGGCTATGACAGCGCCGGGATCTGCACGCTGCACGATGGCGCGCTGGTGCGGCGCCGGGCCGAGGGCAAGCTTGTCAATCTCGCCCGCGTGCTGGCCGGCGATCCCGCGCCCGGCGTCGTCGGCATCGCCCACACCCGCTGGGCCACCCACGGCGCGCCCACGGCTGCCAATGCCCACCCGCACGCCACCGGCGAGGTCGCGATCGTCCACAACGGCATCATCGAGAACTACAAGGAACTGCGCGCCGAACTGGCGGCGGCGGGCCGGGTGTTCGAGAGCGAGACCGATACCGAGATCGTCGCCCACCTGATCTCCGCCGAAGTCGAGGCCGGGGCCGATCCGGTGGAAGCGGTGCGTAACGTGCTGCCGCGCCTGCGCGGGGCCTTCGCGCTCGCGATTGCCTTCCGTTCGCATCCCGACCTGCTGATCGGCGCGCGGCTCGGATCGCCGCTGGTGCTTGGCTATGGCCCCGAGGGCGAGGAAGCGGAGATGTATCTCGGCTCCGACGCGCTGGCGCTCGCCCCGCTGACCCAGCGCATCGCCTATCTCGAAGAGGGCGACTGGGTGGTGGTGCGCCGCGACGGCGCCCAGATCTACGATGTCGAGAACAACCCCGTCACCCGCGAGATCCGCGCCTCGGGCGCCTCGGCGGCGGCGGTGGAGAAGGGCAATTACCGCCACTTCATGCAGAAGGAGATCTACGAGCAGCCCACCGTGGTGGCGCAGACGCTCGCCTCCTATCTGCGCCGTTCGGACAACTCCGTGGCGCTGCCGCAGATGGATTTCGACCTCTCGGCGGTGCGCCGCCTGACGATCGTCGCCTGTGGCACCAGCTTCTATGCCGGGATGGTGGCGAAATACTGGTTCGAGCAGTTCGCCCGCGTGCCGGTCGACATCGATGTCGCGTCCGAGTTCCGCTACCGCGAGCCGGTGCTGGAGGAGGGCGGCCTCGCGTTGTTCATCTCGCAGAGCGGGGAGACGGCCGACACGCTCGCGGCGCTGCGGCACTGCAAGGCCAATGGCCAGACCATTGCGGTGGTGGTCAACGTGCCCACCAGCACCATGGCGCGCGAGGCCGATCTGCTGCTGCCGACCCATGCCGGGCCGGAAATCGGCGTCGCCTCGACCAAGGCCTTCACCTGCCAGCTCGCCGTGCTCGCCGCGCTGGCCGCGCATATGGCGGTCAAGAAGGGCCGGCTAACGCGCGATCAGGAGGCCGAGATCGTGCGCCACCTGCTCGAAGCGCCCGCTGCGCTCAACGCCGCGCTCGATCACGATGACGATATCGCCGCGATGGCGCACCTCATCGCTCCGGCGCGTGACGTGCTCTATCTCGGGCGGGGGCAGGACTATCCGCTGGCGCTGGAAGGGGCGCTCAAGCTCAAGGAGATCAGCTACATCCACGCCGAGGGCTATGCCGCGGGCGAGATGAAGCACGGCCCCATCGCGCTGATCGACGAGGCGGTGCCGGTGGTGGTGATCGCGCCGTCAGGTCCGCTGTTCGAGAAGACCGTTTCCAACATGGAGGAAGTGCGCGCGCGCGGCGGGCAGGTGGTGCTGATCTCCGACGCCAAGGGGCTGGAACTGGCAGGTGACGGCTGCATCGCGACGATCGAGATGCCGGTCGTCCACCCGCTGATCGCGCCGCTGGTCTATGCGATTCCGGTGCAGCTGCTGGCCTATCATGTCGCGCTGGTGAAGGGCACGGATGTCGACCAACCACGCAATCTCGCCAAGTCGGTGACCGTCGAGTAGTTGCGCAGAGCGCTGTTAACTATCGGATTTGTACGTCAAGGGCGGAATTTACCCCTGTCTAACCTTTGGTGGTTAAGATTCCGGGCGTGACCGAACCGCTCTTGCCTCCTGCCGAACTGCCGATCGCCGATGTGCTCGGATTGTCGAGCAATCCGGCCTTCGATCCGGTGCGCCTGCGCCGCGACGAGCACGCCGAGCTGGCGCAGGCGAGCCGGAACCGGATGCTGGCCAACGCCCTCGTTGCGGTGCTCGCGGCCTCGGTCTTTGCCCCGCTGGTCGGCCTTGTGATCGTGGGCCCCTGGGCTGCACTGCTGGGCTTCATCCTCTACAAGTCGCGCCAGACCGACATGGCGCTGGTTCATTCCAGCGTGCAGGTCAGTCCGGCAAGGCTCGAGCGTCGGCAGAATCTCAACGCGATTGCCGGGGCCTCGTGCTGGGTCGGCGCGCTGATCCTGTTCCCCTACCTGTCGGGCGGGGAGCAGTGGCTGACGCTGCTGCTGATCGTGCTGACCTTGATGATTTCCTCCACCTTCGTTTTCTCCACCAGCCCGCTCAGCGTGCTGATCTACATCGCGATCCTCGGACTGGGTTCGGCGGTTTCGCTGGGGATCGCCGGGCAGTGGCAGGCGATGGGGGGCGCGGTGCTGTTCACCATCGCCAGCCTCGTCGCGACCATTCAGGTGCGCACCACCTTCGTCAGAGCGCGGCTGGCCGATGCGATCGTGGCCGAGAAGGACGAGGTCGTCTCGCTGCTGCTGCGCGAATTCGAGGAGAACGAGGCCGACTGGCTGTGGGAGATCGACACCACCCGCCGCCTGCGTTCGGTATCCCCGCGCTTCGCCTTCGCGCTCGGCCGTCCGCAGGTCGAGGTCGAGGGCATGCCGCTGCTCGAGCTGGTGGCGGGCCGCAACTGGGAGACCGGACAATTCCCGCCCAGCCTTCACGATCTCGCCGAGAAGCTGAAGGACCGCGAGAATTTCTCGAACATGCTGGTGCAGGTCTCGATCCTCGGCGAGGAGCGCTGGTGGGAGCTTTCGGGCACCCCGATCCGCGACGATCGCGGGCGCTTCACGGGTTTTCGCGGAGTCGGCTCGGACGTCACCGAGCAGCGCAAGTCGTCCGAGAAGATCGCCTATCTGGCGCGCTACGACACGCTCACGCAGCTGCCCAACCGCCTGCAGCTGACCGAGGCGCTGGGCGAGGCGCTGCGCTATGCCGAACAATGGCGCACCCGCTGCGCGCTGCTGATGGTCGATCTCGACCGCTTCAAGTCGGTGAACGATTCGCTCGGCCACATGACCGGCGACAAGCTGCTGGCGCAGGTTTCCGCGCGGCTCAAGTCGCTGATGGGCGAGAACCAGCTGTGCGGGCGGCTGGGCGGCGACGAATTCGCCATCGTGATCCGCGATCTGCACAAGGCCGACGAAATCAGCCTGCTCGCCAAGCGGGTGATCGAGCGTCTGTCCGAGCCCTATCAGGTCGATCAGCACACCCTTTATGTGGGTGCCAGTGTCGGCTCGGCGATGGGCCCGCGCGACGGCAAGACGGTGGAAGAGCTGATGCGCAACGCCGACCTTGCCCTCTACCGTGCCAAGGATGCCGGCGGCGGCGAGCATTGCCGGTTCGAGCCGATGCTCCACGCCTCGGCCGAGGAGCGCCGCCAGCTCGAAGTCGCGCTGCGCAAGGCATTGGGGCGCGAGGAGATGGAGCTGCATTACCAGCCGGTGGTCGATTCGCGCAGCGAGAAGGTGGTCAGCTTCGAGGCGCTGGTGCGCTGGAACAGCGCCGATCACGGCTTTATCAGCCCCGGCAAGTTCATCCCGCTGGCCGAGGACACCCGGCTGATCGTGCCGATCGGCAAATGGGTGATGCGCAAGGCGTGCGAGGAGGCCCGCAACTGGCCCGATCACGTCAAGGTCAACGTCAACGTCTCGCCCGAGCAGCTGCTGGAACCCGGCTTCCATCAGGAAGTGGTCGAGGCGCTGGCGGCCAGCGGGCTCAAGCCCGAACGGCTTGAGGTGGAAGTGACCGAGAGCATCTTCCTGCGCGATGCCAGCGTGGCCCGCAATGCGCTCGAACAGGTGATGGCGCTGGGCTGCTCGGTCGCGCTCGACGACTTCGGTACGGGCTATTCGTCACTCGGCTACATCCGCAAGCTGCGCTTCTCGACCATCAAGGTCGATCGCACCTTCGTGCAAGGCGCGGCGCAGGGCAGCGCGGAGAGCCTCGCGATCATCAACGCGGTGGTCGCGATGGCCAAGAGCCTCGACATGACCACCACCGCCGAAGGCGTGGAAACGGCCGAGGAGGCGGAACTGATCCGCAACCTCGGCTGCGACAAGATCCAGGGCTATTACTTCGGTCGGCCCATGGCGAGCTACGAGGCGCAGCGGCTGTTCAGCAGCCCGCACCAGCTGCGCGCCTGAGCGCTCCGCACCCGCGCGTCAGGCGCTGGCGAGCGCCGCGAGAATGTTTTCGAACAGCCGTCGTCCGTCCGCCCCGCCGAGCGCATCCACAGCTGCCGGTTCGATCGCGCGTTCGGGATGCGGCATCATGCCCAGCACCCGGCCGTTTTCGCTCAGCACTCCGGCGATGTCGCGCGCCGAGCCATTGACGCTTGTCGCATAGCGGAACGCCACGCGGCCTTCGCCTTCGAGCCGGTCGAGCGTTTCGGCGTCGGCGAAGTAATTGCCGTCATGATGCGCCACCGGAATGCGCAAGGCTTCGCCTGCGGCAAAGCCGTGGGTGAACAGCGACGAAGTGTTCTCCACCGTCAGCCCGACGGTGCGGCAGATGAAGCGCTGGCCGGCATTGCGCATCAGCGCGCCGGGCAGCAGGCGGGCTTCGGTGAGCACCTGGAAGCCGTTGCACACGCCCAGCACCGGTACCCCGCGTGTCGCGGCGGCCACCACCGCACGCATGATCGGGCTTTGTGCGGCCATCGCGCCCGAGCGCAGATAGTCGCCATAGGAAAAACCGCCGGGCAGGGCGATCAGATCGAGGCCGGAGGGCAGATCGGCATCGCCGTGCCACACCCGCAAGGCCGGCTGGCCCGAGACCGCCGCCAGCGCCGTGGCCATGTCCCGGTCGCAATTGGAACCCGGAAAGGTGATGACTGCGGCGCGGAATGCCATGGCCTCAGGCTCCCTCGGTT
>CAZQOO010000163.1:0-5424 GCA_964594845.1 uncultured Porphyrobacter sp.
CGATGAACAGGGGCAGGATCATCGCAGGGCTTCTCGCGGCATTGCTCGCGGCGCCCGCGCTGTCTCAGTCGTCTCCCCCCAACCCCAACCAGCCGCCGCCCCACACCGCGCCGTTCCCCGATCTCGGCAGCGGCGACAGCCGGGCGGAGCGGCGCGTGAGCTACGAGCTGGCGCCGGAACTCCAGCGCGGACTTTCCGCCGCGCAGATCCGCGAACAGCAGCGCCGGCTCGACAGCGCACTCGCGGCGCTCCAGCCGCACACGCCCGGCACGCCCGATGCCTTCGTTGTCACCATCGCTTTGGACAGCGATCCGGTCTTCGCCCGCGAGGCGCGCGAGGCGGGGCGGGTGCTCGCGGCGCGCTACGGGGCCGGGGGGCGCACGCTGGTCCTCGCCGGGCCGGACGGGGTGCGCGACGATGCGCCGCACGGCACGATCACCGCGCTGGTGCTGGCGCTGGCGCATATCGGCACCCTGATGGAGCCTTCCGAGGACGTGCTGGTGCTCTACACCACCAGCCACGGATTGGATCTCGGCCTCGCCTATCACTACGGCGACACCGGCTACGGCATCCTCAGCCCCGCGCGGCTCAAGGCGGCGCTGGAGGAGGCGGGGATCCGGCGGCGGGTGCTGATCCTCTCGGCCTGCTATTCGGGGGTATTCGTCCCCGTGCTGGCGAGCCCCGACACCGCGATCCTCACTGCGGCGGCAAGCACGCGCACCTCGTTCGGCTGCGCGGCGGAGAACGATTGGACTTTCTATGGCGATGCGCTGATCAACCGCGCGCTGCGCCAGCCGGTCAGCCTTGACGAGGCGGCGAAGATGGCGGGCCGTTCGGTCGCCGAGTGGGAGATCAAGACGCGCGTCCTCGCCTCCTTGCCGCAGGTGAGCATCGGCGCGGAAGCCAAAGCCTGGCTTCCCCAGATCGAAGCGCGGATGCCGCGCATCGCCAGCGCGCCGGTGGGACGACCGGCCTTCGATCCGGCGAAGGTTACTGCCCCGGTGCCGGTGCGCGCCGGGCAGAAATGATTGTCACCGGCTTCGCCAGCATCTCGCCCTTCATCCAGCCTTCGCCCTTGTCGGGGTCGATCGCGGTGCCATGGATCGCGGCGACCACGTCCATGCCGTCCACCACATAGCCGAACACCGCATAGCCGTTCTTCCACACCGGATCGCTCGCGGCGGGATCGGCGTCGAGGCCGGTCTGGTCCTCGATCATGATCGAGAAATCGCCATTGGCACTGCCCGGCTCGCCCATCGCCATAGACAGCGCGCCGTGGGTGTGGGTGAGGCCGGTCTGTGTGGTCGGCTCGTGGGCGATCGGGGGCAGGATGCGCTTGGGATCGAACTGGGTGCCGCCCTGCAGGAGGCCATTGGGGCGCGGTTCGCGGTCCAATCGCATCGCGCGGTAGAACACCGTGCCGTCGAAGCGCTTGTCATCGACATAGCGCAGGAAGTTCCGCGCGGTGACAGGCGCACGTTCGGTTTCGAGTGCGATGGTGATGGCGCCCATCTCGGTGGTGAGCACCACGCTGACGCTCGCGGCCTCTGGGAAGGGGCGCTTGCCCGGGCGACCGGTTTCGGGCGTGGGCGGGGCGGCAGCGACGACCTGCGGCGCGGCGGCGGGGGCGGGCTGGGTGCCGTCGATCAGGAACTTCATCAGCAAGGTGCGCTGGCACCCGCTCCCCGGCTTGGTGTCGCAATTGCGGAAATTGTCGTCCGAAACCAGATAGAGGAACGTGCCGCCCGCCTCCTCGCGCAGGGCCAGCCCTTCGAAATTGTCGAGCGTGAGCGGCGGAGCGAGCACGGCGAGGGTGGTGGCGGCATTGTCGGGCGCGAGCTTCACGATGGCAGCGCGGTTGCCCTCGCCGGGATTGTAGCTGCGAAACAGGACATAGCAGGTTCCCCCGGCGGCGCAGGCGGCATCGGTCGGCACGCCGCCGGCTGCGGCAATGCCGTCGGGCGCGGCAAGGTGGAATGGCACCGCGCCAGCTTCGGTGATCCGCAGGCAGTTGGGGCGCGCGGGATCGGCCCATTCGCCGCAGGCCAGCAGCCCGCCCGCATAGGCGGCGAGGGTCTCGATCCCGCCATTGGCCCCGGCTTCTGCGACCAGCCCCGCCGCTCCGGTCTCGCTGCCGCTCGCGGGGCCATCAAGCGCGGCATAGCGCCAGATGCGGTGCTCCTGCTCGAAGCCGACCAGCCATGTGCCGTCCGCCGTGCGGGTGATCGCCTCGGCATCGCCGCGCTCCTTGGAGCCGAGCTTTCTGCCCTTCTCGTCGAGCAGCGGGGCGAGGGTGACCTCGGATACATCGACCAGCCGGCCCTGGACATCCTCGGCCGTCAACACCAGCCAGCGCCCGTCATCGGTGACAGCGTAGAGCTGGCCGTCGTGCCATTCGAGGCCCGAGATGCCGCCGATCCCGGCCTTGTCCGGCGCGATCTCCACGCCCCCGCGATAGATCAGTTCGCCCACCTGCTGCTCGGGCTCGCCCGGGGCGAGCTCGACCGGTCCGGTCAGCGGCAGGAAGCTTTCGTTCTGCGCCAGCGCGGGGACGGCGAGAGCGAGGAGCAGGGCAGAGAGGGCGGCGCGCAGGGTCATTCGTCGCAGCATATCGGCGCTTTATCGAGGCGCAAGCCGCGCGGCGCGCTGTTCATCGGGCGGCAATGTTTACAAACGTAGTCGTTCTGACTACAGGTGTAATCAATCGCGAGGGAGCACGTCACGTGAACACCCCTGAAGAACCCGTCCACGAACGCATCACCGAGGCCGAACTGGCGGTGATGGACGTCTTGTGGGAACGCCCGCGCCGCACCGCTGCCGAAGTCTGCGAGGAAGTCTGCACGGCGCGCGGCTGGAGCCTCGCCACGGTCAAGACCCTGCTCTCGCGCCTCGTCCAGAAGGGCGCGCTCGCCGCCGAGCCCGACGGGCGGCGCTTTCTCTATTCGCCGCTGATCGCGCGCGCCGCCTATGTCGGGGGCGAATCGCGGCGGCTGGTGGACCGGCTGTTCGGCGGCAGCGCGGCCTCGCTGGTCGCCCATCTGGCCGAGACCGAGGCGCTCACCGAGCATGACCTCGCCGAGATCGAGGCGCTGCTGAGGGAGCTCAAGCCATGAGCGCGGCGGTGCTGGAAACCTTCGCCTGGACGGGGGCGCTGATTGCGCTGGTGCTGATGCTGCGCCGACCGGTGGCGCGCGCTTTCGGGCCGCAATATGCCTATGCGCTGTGGGCGCTGCCGGTGGTGCGGCTGGTGCTGCCGCCGCTGACCCTGCCGTCATGGATGGCCCCCGCAGCGCCGGCCGCGCCGGTTCCCGCCACTCTGGCCGAACCGCTGGCATGGCAGGACGAGAGCCTGCCAGCTTCCGTCACCGTCGCAGCTCCGCCTGCTGCGCCCGCCGGACCGGCCTTCGATATTTTCGCCTTGCTCGACAGCCTGCCGCTGGCCGAGGCCCTGCTGCTGGTCTGGCTCGGCGGGGCGGGGGTGTTCCTGTGGCGCCGCTTTGCCGCCTATTTCGAACTGCGCGAGCAGTTGCTGGCCGACGCGCGCGAGGTCGGCAGTGCGCCGGGTCCGCTCGGGCCGATCCGGCTGGTCGAGACCCCCGGCACCGCCGCCCCGCTGGCCTTCGGGGTGCTCGATCCGGTGATCGCCCTGCCGCCCGGCTTCATGGCGCTGCACGACCGGCGTGCGCGCGATCTCGCGCTGGCGCACGAGCTGGCGCATCATCGCGGGCTTGATCTGCTGGTCAATGTCGCGGTGCAGCCGCTGTTCGCGCTGCACTGGTTCACGCCGCTTGCGACCTATGGCTGGCTGGCGCTGCGGCGCGATCAGGAGGCGGCCTGCGATGCCCGCGTGATCGCCCGCAGCAGCGCCGCGGAGCGTGCCGCCTATGCCCGCCTGATCGCCGGTTTTGCCGCCGGACCCAACCTTGCCCTGGCCGCGCCGATGGCCTGCCCCGTGCTGGGCGAGAAATCCATCATCGAACGATTGAGGAGCCTGACGATGCCCGACACTTCACCCCGCCGCCGGTTCGCCGGTCGTGCGCTGCTGGGCCTTGGCCTGCTGGCGCTGCCGCTGACCGCCACGATCAGCTTTGCCGCCGCCTCCGAAGACGTGCCGGCCGTGCCCGAACCGCCCGCGCCTCCGGCTCCGCCTGCGCCGCCCGCGCCCCCCTCGCCACCCGCAGCGCCTGAGCCGCCCGAGGCACCGGCACCGCCCGAAGCGCCGCAACCGCCCGAGGCGGGCGAGGATGTCGAGGTGATCGAGCACGTGATCCGCGACGAGGACGGCAAGGAAAAGCGTGTGCGCATGGTGTTCCGCGGCCATTCCGACCCCGCCGCGCAGGCCGCCGAAATGCGGGCGCTGGCCGAGGCGCACCGGGCAGATCAGGACAAGATGATGGCCGAACTGCGCGAAGGCCTCGCCGAGGCAGACCGTGCGCTCGCCGAGATGCCGCGTATCATCGCACAGGCACAGGCGGCGAGCGGCGAGGCCCAGCGCGTTATCGTGATGAACAATTGCAATGGCGAGCCGACCGAGACCATCACCGACAAGCAGGGCAGGAAGACCATCCTCTTCTGCCAGTCGCGGGTGATCGCCACCGCGACGCAGGGGCTTGAACAGGCCCGCGCTGAAATCGCGGCTGACAAAGACATTCCCGAGGACACCCGCAAGGAGGTGCTGCGCACGCTCGATGCGCAGATCGCCCGCTGGAAGGACAAGGAAGGCTGAGCCGGGGCTACTTGCCCTTGGCGACCGGCTTGGGCCGCGCGGGATATTTGCACCCGCGGCCCATTCCCAGGCCTTTGAGGAACCCGCGCCGCACCATTCCCGCAGTATAGGCGGCGCGCAGGGCGCGGTCGGCATCGGCCGCGCCCGTCACTTCGCGCAGGATGCCGCGGAAGGGAATGATCGAGCCGACCACCTTCTGCCCGATCCGGCCGGCATTGATCCCGCCGCCATCGCTCCCCTCGGCAATGTCGTAATCCGCGCCCAGCACCGTATCGAGCTCGGCAATGTCGGCGACGATCGCGTTGCAGGTTTTCAGTCGCGCGGTCTCGTAGGGGTTTTCCACCGCCACCTTCAATGCCTCGGGAATGTCGCGCGCATCGATGTTGAGATCGCGCAGCGGGGTCTTGGCAACCTCGGCAGCGTCCGGTTCGGGCACGACCTGCGCGGCGACCGGCATCGGCACGAGCAGAGCGGCGGCAAGCAGGAGCCTAGGCCCCCTCGAAGAAAACCTCACAGGCTGTGTCATCCTTGCTCTCCAGTCCCAGACGCAGCGCCGCCATGCGCTGGCGGCTGCTGCCGTGGGTGAAACTTTCGGGATTGATGCGCTGTCCGGCGCCGCGCTGCAAGGTGTCATCGCCGATCGCGCTGGCAGCGGCGAGGCCTTCTTCCAGATCGCCCGGCTCGATCCGGTCACGGTT
>CAZQOO010000164.1:0-5393 GCA_964594845.1 uncultured Porphyrobacter sp.
ATCGGGTCGGCAGGCCACGCGCTGATGCACATCGACCTGCGCATCGCGGACCACGACGGCCGGGAACTGGCGCGGGGCACGGTGGGCGAGATCCAGGTCCGGGGCCCCGGCGTCACCCCGGGCTACTGGAACGACCCGGAGGCGACCGCGGCGGCCTTCACCGACGACGGCTGGCTGCGCACCGGCGACGCCGCGCGCATGACAGACGACGGCACGCTGTATGTGGTCGACCGCATCAAGGACATGATCATCTCCGGCGGCGAGAATGTCTATCCGGCTGAGGTCGAAAGCGCGATCTACGGCCACCCCGCCATCGCCGAAGTCGCGGTGATCGGCGTCCCGAGCGCCAAGTGGGGCGAGGAGGTCAAGGCCTGCGTCGTCGCCAAGCCGGGCATGGAGGTGGACGAGGCCGATGTCATCGCCTGGGCGCGCGAACGCATCGCGGCGTTCAAGGCCCCCAAGAGCGTCGATGTCATCCCGGTGATGCCGAGGAACGCCAGCGGCAAGATCCTGCGCCGCGAGTTGCGCGCGCCCTATTGGGAAGGGCAGGAACGACAGGTCTCGTGAGCGCCAAGCAGCACGCCCCCGCCACCTTGCGCAACCGCGAGCCGATTGCCGAGGTGCTGGCGCGCGAGCTGCCGGCCAGCGGCACTGTGCTCGAAGTGGCGGCCGGGACGGGGGAGCACGCGGTGTTTTTCGCCGAACGCTTCCCCGCGCTCCGCTGGCAGCCGACCGATCCTTCCGCCGAGGCGCTGGCCTCGATCGCGGCCTATCGGGCGGATTACGCTAGCGACAATCTCGCCGCGCCGCTGCTGCTCGATGCGGCGCAGCCCGATGATTGGCCGGTGACGCAGGCCGATGCGATGGTGTGCATCAACATGGTCCACATCAGCCCGTGGGAAGCCACCCTTGGGCTGTTTGCTGGCGCGGCGCGGGTGCTGGCCGTAAGCAAGGGGCCGCTGGTGCTCTACGGCCCCTATATCGAGGCGGGGGTGGAAACCGCGCCGTCAAATCTCGATTTCGACGCCAGCCTGAAGGCGAGGAACCCGCTCTGGGGCTTACGCGAGGCCGGGGCGCTGGACGCACTCGCCGCGCAGCACGGCATGGTCCGCACCGCGCGCTACGCGATGCCGGCCAACAACATCATCCTCGTCTATTGGGCGGTTTAATCGATCGCGCGCTTGCCTGCGCGGCCGACCGACTTGATGTCGTCGCCCAGCCCGTCAACGGTGTTGCAGGCGGCGGTGGTGACGGTGAGGGCGGCGAGCGCCACGGCGATCAGGGTCTTGCGAAACATCGGGGGGTCCTTTCTGTGAATCCGTCAACGCATGGTGCTAGATATTTATTCCTGACCGGCACGTGAAGCGGCGATCCGTTCCTTGGCCAATTGCCGTTCGCGCCAGGCGATCAGCACGCCCGCGGCGATGATCAGCGGTGCACCGAGCCACAGGCTGGCCGGCGCGGCGCGATCGAACACGAAATAGCCGTAAAAGCTCGCCCACAGCAGCGCGGTGTAGTCCATCAGCAGGATCACCGCCGCCGACCCGAACCGCAGCGAGGTGGTGAGCAGCATCTGCGCGCCCGCGCCGATCACCGCCATCAGCGCGATGATGCCCCATGTCTCGGCATCATGCGCAGCGGTGACGAAGGGCAGGGCGAGGGCTGCCACCGGCGTGCTGAGCGCGGCGAACCAGAAGACGATGCTCCACGGGCTTTCGGTCTGGTTGAGATCCTGGATCTGGAAGCTGATCAGCGCCACCATGAAGGGGGCAATCAGGCCCACCACCACGCCGGCCAGTGTCACGCCGTCATGCAGGCCGCCGAAGGGCTGCATCACCACCAGCACCCCGGCAAAACCGATCGTCACTGCCGCCCAGCGATAGGGGCCGATCCTTTCACGGAACAGCACCATCGCGATCAGCACGGCGAAAACGGGCGCGGTGAAGGACAGAGTGGTCGCCTCGGCCAGCGGCAGCAGCAGCACCGCGCCATAGGTGAAGATCATGCCGAACAGGCCCGTCGCCGCACGCCGCGCATGGGCGGTCAGGCGGCGGGTGCGCAGCAGCGCCAGCTGTCCGGCCAGCGCCAGCCCGGCGCCGAGCAGGATGGTGGTGAGAAGCTGCCGCCAGAAAATCAGCTCGACAAGGTGCGCGCCGCGCGTTCCCGCCAGTTTCACCAGCATCGCCATGGTCGCCAGCGCCGCAGCGGTCAGCAGCCGCACGAACAGCGCGAGCAGCGGGCGGGGGCGGGCGATCGAGCCATCCATCGCCTGACGCTTGGCGCAGGGGCAGGGATTGCGCAAGCCGCCATCCTGCCTACATCAGCGCGCGATGGACCTTATCGCCCGCTTCGAACTGCTCAGCGATGCCGCGCAACTCGCCGTCACCGGCGCCCTGTTCTGGGTGTTTGCCGGATGTGCGGGCTTCATGGAACGGCGGCGGATGAAGCGGCGCGATCTGGCGCGGCTCGATCAGGTCGGCTGGGTGCCGTGGCTCGGCCTGTTCATGGGCGCGGCGATCATCGGCGGGGGCCTGCTGGCCATCAGCCTGCCGGTGGTGCTGGGCAATTCCTGACAGGCGGTTTTCCCTGATGGACATGCGGCCTGCCAAACAGTTGCGGGCTTTGCAGTTCTCCTCAGCCTGAAAGCTGCCATACTGTTTTCAAAGATTAGCGAGTCGCAGATGTCATCGCGGGCAACGGGGGATGCACTGCCATGCGTAAGAAATTGTTTTATAAAGCGATTGTGTTTGCCGGGGTGGCGGCGCTGCCGGTTGCCTTCTGGCTGGGCGAGAAGCCAGCACCGGCGGCCGATCACCTTGATCCGCCCGCGCGCACCAACCCCAACAATGACAGCATGCCGGATTTTCCTGCCGACATTGCCGATCTCTACGTCACCCATGATGCCCGCACAGTGACGATCACGGTCACCTTTGGCGGTCCGGCGGGAACAACCTTGCCCGCACGCTATGATCGCAACGTGCTCTATACGGTCGCGATTTCGAACCGTGCCCCGCGCACCACCCCGGACATTCCGATCACTTTCCAGTTCGGTCAGGAAACCGGGGTTGCCGATGGCCCCTGGGGGGTGCGCGTCCGCGGAGTGCCCGGGGTGAACGGCGACATTGTCGGCTCGGTCGAGCGGATCCTCGAAAAGGACGGCGTCCGGGTCTTCGCGGGCCTGACGGACGATCCATTTTTCTTTGATTCGCAGGGGCTTAACGAAACCCGCCAGACGGGCACGCTGAGTTTCCGCAACACGCGCGATTTCTTCGGCGCACAGAATATCACGGCCGTCGTGATCGAGATCCCGCGCGAGCGCCTGGAGAATGGCGGCAACGAGCTCGATTTCTGGACCTTCAGCGATCGCCGGGGAGGGCAAATCTGATGAACCGCTGGCTTGCTTTCGCCCTGCCGCTTCCGGCCATGCTCGTACTCGCTTCCTGCGGGAGCGACGAGGAGGCTCCGATCCCGCCCCCGCCCGGTACCGCCAAAGTCATCAGCGTCACTCCGTGCCTTGAACAGGTGGTTCCCGGCACCGGCAAGCGGGTGGTTGATCTGGTGGTGCCCGACACGATCACCGTCAATCTTTCCCAGCCTTCGGGCTTTCCCAACGGGCGGCGGCTGCAGGATCCGGTGATCGACATCACCCTGGCGGTGATTTTCCTCGACATGACGAAGCACGGGCCGAGCACCTTCGTCAATCTGCCGCTCAATCCACCCGCCAACGACCGGCCGTTCCGCACGCAGTTCCCCTATCTCGCGCTGCCGCAGGGCACGCCGCCGCTATCGGGTTCGGACACGGCCACAAGCTTCGATTTCCTCGATGCGCCGGCGAGCGAATATGTCCGGGTCGATCGCACCGGGATGCCGGCGGTCTCGCCCGCGCTGGTCGCCCCGTCGCGGCGCAACGAGTACAACGACGCCGGCCCTGCCGAGGACGCGGCCTTCGTGTTCGCCTCGGAACTGTCGAGCCAGCTCCAGCTGTTGCAGGAAGCGCTGCTCGATGACTTCGCGGCTGCCGGGCTGACCAGCTGCGCCGCGGTGCGATGACGGGCACCGCCATGCCGCAGGGCGCGGCATTGCGATGGGTCGGGATGCTGGTTGCGGCGCTGGTGCTGCTGGCCGGCGTGCAACGCTGGATCACCGGTGAGGACACCAGCGAAACGGCGCGCGCGGCGGTGCCGGCCTACGGCCCTTCCACCTATGCCGAGGCGCTCGATGCGCTCGATCGCGAGGTCGTGCGCAGCGAAGCGCGGCTGGTGGCCAATGCCGATTCCTGGGCCGCGCACGAGGCGCTGGCGAATGCCCTGCACGCCCGCGGCCAGCTTACCGGCTCGCACGAGGATCTGGCCGCCGCGCTTGAGCGGGCCGGGATCGCCCGCGGGTTCGCGCCCGATCGCGGCGGTCCGGTGCTGTCGCGGGCGGTGATCGCGCTTTCGCTGCACCTCAACGACATCGCTGCCGAAGAGGTGGCGCGGATCCCCGGCTATGCCGTTCCTGCCGATGTCGGCGAACGCGCCGAAGGGGAGGCGGTCCTCGGCGATGTCGCGCTCTATCGCGGTGATTATCGCGCTGCGCTGGCACGCTACCGTTCGGCCGAAGCCTTGCAGCCGGGGCTTGGCACCACGGTCCGGCTGTCGGACTGGCATCGCCACATGGGCCGGTTTGCCGAGGCGCGGGCGATCCTCGATACGGCGCTGGCGAAACAGCCCATGCCGCCCTGGGCCAAGGCAGCGGTGCTGCTCCAGCGCGGGGCGATCGACCTCCAGACCGGCGACTGGGACGCCGCCGAAAACCGTTTTGTGCAGGCTGACCGGGTGTTTCCCGGCTGGTGGCTGGTGCGAGCCCATCGCGGGCAGATGGCCGCGACGCGCGGGCGGTTTGCCGAGGCGGAGCAGCTCTATCGTGCGGCGATGGCGGGGGCGGAGCGTCCTTCGGTGATGGACGCGCTTGCCGCAGTGCTGGCGGCACAGGGGCGCGATGATGAGGCAGGGCAGATCGCGCGGCAGGCGGCGGCCCTGTGGAAGGCGCGTGTGGCCAGCCACCCGGCAGCCTATGCCGATCACGCCTTCGAGGCCATCCTCGCCGAGGGGAACACCGCCGAGGCCTTCCGGCTGGCGGCGCTCAATTACCGCACCCGGCCCTATGGCGATGGCCGGATCGGCCTTGCCCGTGCGGCGGCAGCGCGCGGGAGGGATGCCGAGGCGCGCGCGGTGCTGGAAGAGCTCGAAGGCACCGGCTGGCGCTCGACCGAGCAATACCGGGTGCTGGCCGAAGTGTGCGGACGGCTGGGTGATGCGAAGTGCGCTGACAAGGCGCGGCAGTCAGCCCTGAAGATCAGCCCGAAAGCCTTCGACCCGCGCGCCGACCTGCTGTTCTTCAGCAATCACTGA
>CAZQOO010000165.1:0-3688 GCA_964594845.1 uncultured Porphyrobacter sp.
TCACCGGGGCCGCGGTGAAGCTGGCGGAAAGCCGGGGCATTGCGCTCGACGCGCTGCCGCTTGCCGACCTTCAGGCGATTGATGCGCGGATCGAGGAAAGCGTCTATGCCGCGCTGTCGGTCGATGCCTCGGTCGCGGCGCGGGCCTCTTACGGCGGAACCGCGCCCGATCAGGTCCGTTTGCAGGTTGCCCGCGCCCGCGCCGCGCTGGGGATGGAGGAATGATGCGGCTCTTTGTCCTGCTTGCCGGTGCCGGGCTGCTCGCCGCCTGCGGCTCGCGCGCGCCGCTCACCCCGCCCGCCGGGGCCAGCCTGCCGGTCGCGCCGCATGGTGCCACCACCGAACCCAGCGCCGATGAACTGCTGCGCCGCGATGCTCTCGCCGCGCCGGAACGCAGCGTCGAACTGCGCCGCCGCTCCGAAGAACGCCAGGACGATCCCTTCGATCTACCCCCTGAATAACGAAAAGAACGATGGACCATTTCACTCTCAGGAACGGCGTGATGCACGCCGAGGACGTGCCGCTGCCGCGCATTGCGGACGAGGTCGGCACCCCCGTCTATGTCTATTCGCGCGCGACGCTCGAACGCCATGCGCGGGTGTTCCGCGAGGCGCTGGCGGACGTGCCGGACAAGCTGATCGCCTTCGCGGTCAAATCCAACCCCAACCTTGCCGTGCTGAAGGTGCTGGGCGCGCAAGGCATGGGCGCGGACGTCGTCTCTGTGGGCGAGATGCGCCGCGCGCTGGCGGCGGGGATCGCGCCGGAAATGATCGTGTTCTCGGGCGTGGGCAAGACCGCCGCCGAGATGGTCGCCGCGCTCGAAGCGGGGATCGGCCAGTTCAATATCGAGAGCGAGGAAGAGGGTGTCGAGCTTGCCGCAATCGCCGCGGCGCGCGGGATGACGGCGCAGTGCACCTTGCGCATCAACCCCGATGTCGATGCCGGGACGCATGACAAGATTTCCACCGGCAAGGCCGACAACAAGTTCGGCGTGCCGATCAGCGAGGCGGGGCAGATCTTCGGGACGCTGGCAGGCCTTCCCGGCATAGCCTTGCGCGGTGTGGCGGTGCATATCGGCAGCCAGCTGGCCGATCTTGCGCCGCTGGAGACCGCCTTCGAAAAGCTCGGCGCGCTGGTGACCAGCTTGCGCGGGGCAGGCCACACCATCACCCATGTCGATCTCGGCGGCGGGCTGGGCGTGCCCTACAAGGTCGGCGAGGTGCTGCCGGCTCCGGCCGAGTACGGGGCGATGGTCGCCCGGGTGACGAAGGACTGGGGCGTGAAGCTGATCTTCGAGCCCGGCCGCGTGATCGCGGGCAATGCGGGCGTGCTGCTGACCCGCGTGGTCAGGGTCAAGCGCGGGATCAACGATCCCTTTGTGATCGTCGATGCGGCGATGAACGATCTGGCGCGGCCTGCGCTTTACGGGGCGTACCACCATTTCGAGGCGGTCGAACCCCACGGGGGCCGGATGACGGCGAACATCGTCGGCCCGATCTGCGAGACCGGCGATACCTTCGCCATGGGCCGCGAATGCGATGCGCTCAAGGCGGGCGATCTCGCGGTGTTCCGCACCGCCGGGGCCTACGGGGCGACCATGGCATCGTCCTACAATTCGCGCGGCTTCGTCGCCGAGGTGCTGGTGGACGGCGACAGGTTCGCGATTGTCGCCGACCGGATCGCGGCGGGCGCGATCATGGATGCCGAGCGCGTGCCGGAATGGCTGGAGTGAGGCGCGCTTGAGCCAGATTGCCAGCCTGCCGCTGTTCCACCGGATCGCCGGGCAACAGGTGCTGGTGCTGGGCGACGGGCCGGCGGCCGAGCCCAAGCGGCGGCTGGTCGAACGCGCCGGGGGCGTGGTTGTGGACGATCTCGCCCGCGCGATCGACGAGGGCGTGCGGCTGGCCTTCATCGCCTATGACGATGCGCAGGCCTGCGAGGTCGCGGCGATCAATGCGCGCTGTGCGGGGATGCTGGTCAATGTCGTCGACCGGCCCGAGCTGTGCGATTTTACCACGCCGAGCATCCTTGATCGCGATCCGCTGCTGGTCGCGATCGGCACCGGCGGCGCCTCTGCAGGGCTGGCGAAGCATGTGCGGCTGCGGCTGGAGCGGGTGCTGCCCGAGACGCTGGGGCTGCTGGCGAAGGCGCTGGAGGCGGCGCGGCCGGGCTTGCGGGCGCGGTTTCCCGACGGGGCCGAGCGGCGGCGCGCGGTGGATGCGGCCTTGCGCGAAGGCGGGATGCTCGATCCCTTCGACCCGCTGGCGCATGAGCGGGTGCCTGATTGGGCTTCGGGCAGTGTCGGAGCGCGGGCGGGCGCGATGGTGGAGATCACCCTCGCCAGCTCCGATCCCGAAGACCTGACGGTGCGGCAGGCACGGTTGCTGGGCGAGGCCGATGTGCTGCTGACGGATGGGGAGGTGCCGCCTGCGATCCTCGCCCGCGCGCGTGCCGATGCGGCGCGGCGGGTGTGGGTTGCCGATGCACCGGCACAGGAGGCCGACGCCGGCCTTGTCCTCGTGCTGCGATATCGGCCCTAGGGGCCTAGGCCGCGAGCGTCACCGGGCTGCGCAGACTGGCGAAATAGCCCGCCATCGCCGTCAGCGAGCGGTCGGAGAGCGCGATGAAGGCGCGGCGCTTGTCGGCCGGATCGGGCACCCGCACGAACAGTCCGGCCTCGACCATCTGGGTCAGCCAGCGCAGCGCGGTGGTCGCGGGCACGCCGGCGGCGATGCACAGCGAAGTGACCGAGACCTGCGCCCCCTCGCCCCGCGCGGCGGTGAGATCGAGCAGCATGTCCCACGCCGGATCACCGAACAGTTCGGCATCGAAGAACCGCGCGCGCGCCTGACGGTTGGCGATCACCTGCCGCACCATGCGCGGATCGGGCAACGGCGGCTGGCCGGCGGGGTTTACGAAGCCGCCAGCCGACGTCGCCGTGGCGCTGCGAGGATCGCGCCGGAAGGAATCGATCTGCGTGGCCTCGTGCGGATCGGGCCGCGAGATCCGGTCGAGCGACTGGGCAATCGCCTCGACCTGCTGGGATAGCCGCAGCAGCGCCAGCCGGTCTTCCTCGGCCATTTCGCGCACCCGCGCGGCCCCTGCCTCACCCATCACCCGGCCCACCGCGACCACGCGTTCGGCCCGGCTCGGATCGACGAGGATCTGCGGGGCCGACTGGTCGAGCACCGCAAACACATCATCGAGCCCCGCCATCCCGGTCGACACGATCAGCTTTGCGCCCGACCGCGCCACCCGCATGTCGAGCCGCGCGAGGCCTGCGAGCATCAGCCCTTCCATCCCGCGTCCGCCCGCCACCGGACAATCGACCAGTACCACATCGCCCAGCAAGGCGATCGGCCCTTCGATCAGCGCGGCGATGCTGCCGCCGTCGATGGTGCGGAACCCCGCCCCGCCGAGATCGGCGGCGATCTGTTCGCGCAAGGCCGCGCTTTCGCCATAGATCGCCACGCGGGCGGGCAGGCCCGCGCCGTCATGGGCGATGTCATAGGAAAAATCGGCCTGTTCCGAAGCAGTGGTGAGCATCGACTCGACTCCAGCAATGTTGGAACGAGACTAGAACAAAAACGGATCAGGTCAAGTAAATCTGCGTATTAAGGCCTGATTTCAATCACCGTCCCGTCCGGCACGATCCGCCACAGCTCCTCGATTTCATCGTTGGAGAAAGC
>CAZQOO010000165.1:3698-4580 GCA_964594845.1 uncultured Porphyrobacter sp.
TGTTTTCGGACCCCCCCCCCCCCCCCCCCCCCCCCCCCGGCCCCCCCCCCCCCACCCCGGGGGGGGGGGGGGGGGGGGGCGCCGGGGCGGGAGGTCTGCGCGCGGCTGGCCGCGCCGCAATCAGGGCCGGATCTCGATCACCGTCCCATCCGGCACGATGCGCCACAGCTCCTCGATTTCCTCGTTGGAGAAGGCGATGCAGCCGTCGGTCCAGTCGCCCGGCACCCGCCCAAAGGGCAGCGCATTGGGTTGGCCGTGGAGGAAGATGTCGCCCCCCGGCGAGCGGCCATAGCGCGCAGCATAGGCGCGGTCGGCGGAGTTGGGGTAGGAAACCTTGAGGCTGAGGTGATAGGCGCTGCCCGGATTGCGCCCCTCGATCACATAGCGCCCCTCCGGCGTGCGTTCATCGCCCTCGAACCGCTTGTGGCCCCGCGGCACATCGCCGAATTGCAGGCCCCGCCACACCCTGACCGGCTGCCCGCCGGCATAGCCGATCATCAGCCGTTCGGACTTGTCGACGAGCAGGTAATCGACCTGAGTATAGCTGCGCGAGGGGACGATCCGCGCCGCCTCGCGCTCCAGCGAAGGCTGGGCGGGCGCCCCCTCGGCCACCTTGGGCGGCGGATTGGCGCAGGCGGCAAGCGCGAGCAGGGGCAGAAGAGCGAGACGCTTCATGGCCGCCGAGGATAACCCCTTGGCGGCCCAGCGATCAATCCACAAACGGATCGCGCATCAGGATCGTGTCGTCCCGCTCGGGGCTGGTCGAGACCAGCGCCACCGGGCATTCGATCAGCTCCTGGATGCGCTGGATGTACTTGATCGCGTTGGCAGGCAGGTCGGCATAGGAGCGCGCGCCCGCCGTGCTTTCCGACCAGCCGGGCA
>CAZQOO010000165.1:4590-5379 GCA_964594845.1 uncultured Porphyrobacter sp.
ATGTCCTCGTAGATCGGCTCGCATTCCGCCTGGTCGGCGGCGTGGCTGGGCATGTAGTCATAGACCTTCCCGAGCAGGCGGTATCCGGTGCAGATGCTCACCCGCTCAAGCCCGTCGAGCACGTCGATCTTGGTCAGCGCGATGCCGGTCACGCCGCTGATGGCGCAAGACTGGCGCACCAGCACCGCATCGAACCAGCCGACGCGGCGCTTGCGCCCCGTCACCGTGCCGAATTCATGCCCGCGCTCGCCCAGACGCTGGCCGATCTCGTCCTCCAGCTCGGTCGGGAACGGGCCGGAGCCGACGCGGGTGGTGTAGGCCTTGACGATCCCGAGCACGAAGCCGGTCGAATTGGGGCCGAGGCCGGAGCCCGAAGCCGCCGTGCCGCTCACTGTGTTGGACGAGGTGACGAAGGGATAGGTGCCGTGGTCGACATCGAGCAGCACGCCCTGCGCGCCCTCGAACAGGATCTTGGCGCCCGCGCGGCGCACCTTCTTCAGCCGCTTCCACACCGGCTGGGCAAAACGCAGCACGAAGGGCGCGATTTCGCGCAGTTCTTCAAGCAGCGCGGCGCGGTCCACCGGCGGCTGGCCGAAACCCGCCCGCAGCGCATCGTGGTGCGCGCAGAGGCGATCAAGCTGGGGCTCCAGCGTGTCGAGATGCGCCAGATCGCACACGCGGATCGCGCGGCGGCCGACCTTGTCTTCGTAGGCGGGGCCAATGCCGCGCCCGGTCGTGCCGATCTTGCCAGCGCCTGCGGCGGCCTCGCGCAAGCCGTCGAGGTCGCGG
>CAZQOO010000166.1:0-5359 GCA_964594845.1 uncultured Porphyrobacter sp.
GCGCTGTTCGGCGGGAATGTCGCACTGGCGATCGGCCCGTGGTTCGTGCGTGTGGCCGATACCGGCCCGGTCGCCGCCGGGTTCTGGCGGCTGTTTCTGGCGCTGCCGTTTCTGGTGGTGCTGGCCAGGGCCAACGGCCAGCGGCTGACCGGCATGCCTGCGACAACGCTGGCGCTGGTGGCGCTGGGGGCGGTGACCTTCGCGCTCGATCTCGCCAGCTGGCATATCGGGATCGGCATGACGCGGCTCGGCAATGCGACGCTGTTCGGCAATGCGGGATCGATCGTGCTCTTGTTCTGGGGCTTCATCGTCCACCGCGTGGCGCCCGGGCGGCTGGAGTGGCTGGCGATCGTCTTCGCGCTCTCGGGCGCGGCGATCCTGATGGGCCGGAGCCTCGAAATCTCGAACGAAACCCTGATCGGTGATCTGTTCTCGGTCGCGGCGGGGCTGCTCTATGCGGTCTATCTGCTGACATTGCAGGGCGCGCGCGGGCAGTTCGGATCGTGGAGCCTGCTGGTATGGGTGAGCATCTTCGGCGCTCCGGTGCTGCTCGTCATCGCGGTGGCACTGGGCGAGCCGGTGTGGCCGCAGGCCTGGGGGCCGGTGGTGGGCCTGTTCGTGCTCAGCCAGCTGGTCGGGCAGGGGCTGATGGTGTTCGCCCTCAGATATTTCCCGCCGCTGGTGGTGGGCCTTGCGCTCCTGACCCAGCCCGCGGTCGCCTCGATCTACGGGTGGCTGGCGTTTGGGGAAGTGCTCTCGCCGCTGGATATTGTCGGGATGCTGCTGGTCGGAGCGGCGCTGGCGGTGAGTAGGGCGAAGGCATCGTGACCTCGTCACCCCAGCGCAAGCTGGGGCCTGGGGCGGCTACAGATCAATCCCCGCTGAACGGCACCTTACCCAAATCCCCCATGCCGACGGTCCCGCTCGCCATTTCCAGCATCCGGTCGAGGCTGCGCTTCGCCTTCAGGCGGATGCCTTCTTCGATCTCGATCTGCGGCTCCAGATCGCGCAGCGCCACGTAGAGCTTCTCCATCGTGTTCAGCGCCATGTAGGGGCAGATGTTGCACGAGCAGTTGCCGTCCGCGCCCGGCGCGCCGATGAAATTCTTCTCCGGCAGCGCCTTTTCCATCTGGTGGATGATGTGCGGTTCGGTCGCGACGATCAGGGTGTCGCCTTCGAACTCTTGGGCAAACCTTAGGATGCCGCTGGTCGAGCCGACGTAATCGGCGTGGTCGATGATCGTCGGCGGGCATTCCGGGTGCGCCGCAATCGGCGCGCCGGGGTATTGCTCCTTGAGTTTGAGCAGCTCGGTTTCGCTGAAAGCCTCGTGGACGATGCACACGCCGGGCCACAGCAGCATCTCGCGGTTGAACTTGCGCGCCAGATAGCCGCCAAGGTGCCGGTCGGGGCCGAAGATGATCTTCTGCTCGGGCGGGATCTGGGCAAGGATCGTCTCGGCGCTCGACGAGGTGACGATGATGTCGCTGAGCGCCTTCACCTCGGTCGAACAGTTGATGTAGGTCAGCGCGATGTGATCGGGGTGGGCTTCGCGAAAAGCGCGGAATTTCTCGGGCGGGCAGCTGTCTTCAAGGCTGCATCCGGCGTCCATGTCGGGCAGGATCACGGTTTTCTGGGGGGAGAGGATCTTGGCCGTGTCGGCCATGAACTTGACCCCGCAGAAGGCGATCACGTCGGCATCGGTCGCCGCTGCCTTGCGCGAGAGTTCGAGGCTGTCGCCCACGAAGTCGGCAATGTCCTGGATGTCGCTCGTCTGGTAGTAGTGCGCGAGGATCACCGCGTTCTTCTCCTTGCGGAGACGGTCGATCTCGGCGAGCAGATCGGCGCCGGTGGGGACTTTGGTGAGGGTGTTCATGGGGCAGATCCCGCTGTTGAATAGGCCCTGCGGGATATAGGCACGCTTGCGCGATTTTCGAGCGAAAAGCGCCTACATCGCAAAGCCGGGCGGGATGAAGGCTTCCATCGGCCGCGCGGCTCCGGGCGAGCCGGCCGTGACCCAGTCCGTCAGCGCATAGCCGATCGGGGTATAGGCCAGCAGCATAGAGGCGACGAACACCCCGACATTGATTCCCATGCCCCACCACCAGGCGGGATGCACACTGCCATCGCGGCGCCAGTCTGCGACCATGCCGATCGCCGGAAACAGGAAGGTCAGGACAATGGTGGCGGTCCATGCGTAAGGGATGAACAGCGGCAGAGGCAGCAGGCGGCCCAGCCCGGGGCCGGTCAGCACGCTCATCGCCACCAGCATCAGCCGCCGGTGCCATCCGGAATGGCGGCGCACGCGCATCGACCACAGCGCCAGTCCGCCGAACACCAGCAGTCCGGCCGTGTTGCTGATGAGGAACTCGTTCTTGGCGAAGAAGAACGGGCCGCCCGTGGTCCGCAGCGATACCACAATGATCATGAGGCCGGCCGCAACCATCGCCGGGATCATCAGATAGGCGAGCCGCCCGAGCTGGCGGTGCAGCGTGCGGTTGCCGCCGGTGATGGTCAGCACCTGCATCGCGCTGAGAGCGAGCCAGGCCATGAAGATCACCCCGTGGACATGGAACGGCCACGGCGCGGCAAAGCTCGATCGGCCCATCGCCAGATTGAAGCTGAAACCCGCCACGATCACCAGCGCCATCGCCAGCACCAGAATCATGAAGAACCGCGTATCGCGCGCCGATTCGCTGCGTGGAGCCAGTGTGGCCATCCCACCCTCCCTGTGCGCGTCCCTCGAATGCAGGTTCACCACGTTCCCGCGGGCAGGGCAAGCTTGTATGTGAGGAAGGCTTGCGCTCAGGCCGCGTGCCAGACCCCTTCCGCGCAGCGGGCCGCCCCGCGCTTTTCGAGGTCGATCAGATGCGCGGTCACGCTCATTTCTGCCGCCGGGATCAGGCGTTCGTCGAGGCCCTTGTACATCTCGGGGATGAAGCCGCTGACGGCGCGGGGGGCTTCGCCCAGCAGGCGCAGGATCTGGTTCTCGCGCTGGCGGCGGTGGCCGATCATCCCGCGCACCAGCTGGCGGGGCTTGGTGATCGCCTCGCCGTGGGCCGAGTGATAGACTCGGTCCTCGCGCGCCAGCAGCTTTTCAAGGCTCGCCATGTAGTCGCCCATGTCGCCGTCGGGCGGGACGACGACGCTGGTGGACCAGCCCATCACGTGATCGCCGGTGAACAGCGCGCCCGATTCCTCCAGCGCGAAGCACAGGTGGTTGGATGTGTGCCCGGGCGTGGCGAGCGCGGTGAGGGTCCAGCCGGTGCCGCGCATTCCCTCGCCGTCCAGCAGCACCCGGTCGGGCGCATAGGTGGTGTCGAAGCTCTCGTCCGAACGCGGCAGGTCGCTCGACAGCACCAGCGGCGCGCAGCCGACGATGGGCGCGCCGGTCCGTGTCGCCAGCGGCGCGGCGGCGGGCGAGTGGTCGCGGTGGGTGTGGGTGCACATGATCGCGATGACCTTGCGCCCCGCGATGGCGGCGATGATCGCTTCGATATGCGCCTCGTCCGCCGGGCCGGGATCGATCACCGCGCAATCCGGCCCCTGCGCCTCGCCCACGACATAGGTCTGAGTGCCGGTGAAGGTATAGGGCGAGGGATTGGGCGCCAGCACGCGGCGCACCAGCGGTTCGACATCGTCGGCAAGGCCCGTGGGCCAGGGTTGGGGAGGGATCGTGACCATGTCCTTGCATATGGAGTCTCGTGTGGCAGAAGTCACGCGAGAGAGAGGAGACTCCATGTCCGACTATATTCTGGTGCTCGACGAGGGCACGACCTCGACCCGCGCCATGCTGTTCGCCCGCGATGGCGTGCTGGTGGCCAGCGCGCAGGCCCCGCTCACCCAGCATTACCCGCAGGCCGGGTGGGTCGAGCATGATCCGAGCGAGATCTGGGACAAGTCGCTGGCCTGTGCGCTGGAAGTGCTGCCCAAGGCGGGCGGTGCGGCGGCGATTGCCTGCATCGGCATCACCAACCAGCGCGAGACCGTGGTGGCGTGGGACCGCGATACGGGCGAGCCGCTCACGCGGGCGATCGTATGGCAGGACCGCCGCACCGAGCCCTTCTGCGCCGCCCTGCGCGCAGGCGGGCACGAGGCCGCGGTGCAGCAGCGCACCGGCCTGCTGCTCGATCCCTATTTCTCCGGCACCAAGATGCGCTGGATGCTCGACAACGTGCCCGAAGTGAAGGCCGCCGCCGAGAAGGGCACGCTCGCCTTCGGCACGGTGGAAAGCTGGCTGACCTTCAAGCTCACCGGCGGCGCGGCGCATATCTCCGATGCCTCCAACGCCAGCCGCACGCTGCTGATGGGGCTGGAGGATGCGCAGTTCAACGAGGGCCTGTGCGATCTGATCGGCGTGCCGCTGGCGGCGCTGCCCGGCGTGACCGACATGGCCGGCCCGCTCGGCGTGACCGATCCGGCGCTGCTGGGCCGGGCGATCCCGATCACCGGCCTCGTCGGCGACCAGCAGGCCGCGACCATCGGGCAGGGCTGCCTTGCCCCCGGCCAGACCAAGGCGACCTATGGCACCGGGGCCTTCGTGCTGACCTGTCAGGGCGGCAATATTCCGCGCTCGACCAACCGGCTGCTCGGCACGGTGCTGACCCAGATCGACGGGCAGCGCACCTATGCCATCGAAGGCTCGGTGTTCGTCGCGGGCAGTCTGGTGCAGTGGCTCAGGGATTCGCTCGGGATCGTCGATCTCGCCGGGGAGACCGAGGCGCTGGCGCGCTCGATCCCCGACAGCGGCGGGGTGGTGATCGTGCCGGCGCTGTCGGGCCTCGGCGCGCCGCACTGGCAGGCCGATGCGCGCGGGGTGATTGCGGGCTTGAGCTTCGCCAGCGACAAGGCGCACCTGGCGCGCGCGGCGCTGGAGGCGATGGCGCACCAGACCCACGATCTCGCCACCGCCTTCGCCGCCGACGGCGCGGCGTGGCAGGCGCTCAGGATCGATGGCGGGATGTCGGCCAACAACTGGATGGCGCAGGACCTTGCCGACATGCTCGGCGTACCGGTCGAACGGCCCGCCTTCGTCGAGACTACCGCGCTGGGTGCGGCGATGCTGGCGGCGAGCGGGGCGGGGCTCTACCCGAGCCTCGATGATGCAGTGGCGGCGATGCGCGGCGAGCTGGCACGGTTCGATCCGGCGATGCCCGCAGGCGTGCGCGAGGAGCGGCTGGGCCGCTGGCGCAAGGCGCTGGCGGCGGCGTGATTCTCGATCGCGCTAACGCGCGATGCAGACCACCCGCCCCGCCTCCCCACCCGGCCACCATAGCCTGATGGTATCATTGGTGGCCGGGTGGGGAGGCGGGGCGGGTGGTTTGCGCCACCGCAGGTGGCTTAACCCAAACGCCCGAATTCC
>CAZQOO010000167.1:0-5343 GCA_964594845.1 uncultured Porphyrobacter sp.
GCTCCAGCACGCGCGGCCCGGCGATGGTGCCGTCCTTGGTGACATGGCCGACCAGCACCACCGCACAACCGCTCTCCTTGGCGTAGCGGATCAGCTCCAAGGCACAGCCACGCACCTGGCTGACGGTGCCCGGCGCGCCTTCGATCATGTCGGAATGCATGGTCTGGATCGAATCGATCACCAGCAGCGCGGGCGGATCGCCCTGCCCGAGCGTCGTCAGGATATCGCGCACCGAGGTTTCCGAGGCGAGCCGGATCGGCGCGTCGGCGACGCCCATGCGCGCCGCGCGCAGGCGCACCTGTCCGGCCGCTTCCTCGCCGCTGACATAGACCACGTCATTGCCCCCGCGCGCGATGGTCGCTGCGGTCTGGAGCAGCAAGGTCGACTTGCCGATACCCGGATCACCGCCCATCAGCACCGCGCTGCCCGGCACCAGCCCGCCGCCCAGCGCGCGGTCGAACTCCGCAAGCCCGGTGGACTTGCGCACCGGCAGCTGCGTCGGCGCATTCAAGGGCTCGAACGCCAGCGCACGCCCCCCGCGCGACAGATCGTGCTTGGCTGAAAACACCGTCGCCGGCACATCCTCGGCCAGCGTGTTCCACTCGCCGCAATCGGCGCATTGCCCCTGCCAGCGTGGGCTCACCGACCCGCAGGCCTGACACACATAACGGCGTTTCGACTTAGCCATGGCGGCGAGCCATAAACGGAACAGAATTAGAACGCAATTGCATTGGCGCGGCTTTGCGGGTTACATCAAGACATGCGCCAGAAGGAACTGCGCCTTGCCCTTGTCTGCTATGGCGGCGTCAGCCTTGCGGTCTATATGCACGGCATCACCAAGGAAATCTGGCACCTGGCACGTGCGAGCCGGGCGTACCATCAGCCCGCATCCGCCCGGATCGACGGCGTCGCCGAAGCCTACCGCACCTTCCTTGCCGAGATCGAACGCAGCGACGGCCTGCGCCTCAGGGTGCTGCCCGACATACTCACCGGCGCAAGTGCGGGCGGGATCAACGCGGTGTTCCTTGCCCAGGCGATCCATTCCGGACACAGCCTCGAACCGCTCACCGATCTGTGGCTCGAAAATGCCGATGTCAGCGAGCTGACCGATCCCGATGCCGAGCCGATGTGGCGCTATGCCAAGTTCTGGGCGCAGCCGATCGCCGAATGGTTCCTGCGCCGCCCCGGCAATGCGGTGAGCGAGACGGTTTCCCCCGAAACCCGCGCCGAGGTGCGCCACAAGGTCTCGCGCTTCGTGCGCGGGCGGTGGTTCAGCCCGCCGTTCTCGGGGTCGCGCTTCTCGGCGATGCTGTGCGAGGCGCTGACCAAGATGGAGGCCGAGGGCGACGGCATAAGCCTTCTGCCGCCGGGCTATCCGATCGACCTGATCGTCACCGCCACCGATTTCCGCGGTCACCCGCAGACGCTGCGGCTCCATTCGCCGCCGCAGGTCGAGGAGATGGAACACCGCCTGCCGATCTGCTTCCGTGCGCGGGTTGCCGCCGATCCGGTGCAGCCGCTTGCCGACCGGCTCGAACTGGTGCTGGCTGCCCGCGCCACGGCGAGCTTTCCGGGGGCCTTCCCGCCGCTGAAGATCGCGGAGATCGACGAACTGGCCGCCGCCGAGGGCCACCACTGGGCCACGCGCGGAAGTTTCCTGCAACGGATCATGCCGGTCCACCTTGCCCAGGGCACCATCGACGAGGCCGCGCTGATCGACGGCGCGGTGTTGGTCAACGCCCCCTTCGGCGCGGCGCTGGCGGCGCTCCACGGCCGGCCGGCCCAGCGCGAGGTCGACCGGCGCTTCGTGTATATCGATCCGCGCCCCGATGCGGGCGGACTGACACCGGCCACCCGGCGGCGCGGGATCGGATTCTTCGGGGCGATCTTCGGCTCGCTCTCGACCATTCCGCGCGAACAGCCGATCCGCGACGATCTCGACCGGATCGACCAGCAATCGCGCGATGCCGAGCGGCTGAAGCGGATCATCATGGATCTGCAACCCGACATCGACCGCGCGGTGGAAAAGCTGTTCGGCTTCACCTTCCTACTCGACCGCCCCACGCCCAAGCGGCTCGCGGGCTGGCGGGCGAAGGCGCAGCAGGCTGCCGCCGAGCGGGCAGGATATGCCTTCGGGGCCTATGCGCTCACCAAGTTCGACGCGATCCTCGATCAGCTGGCGAAGCTGACCTTGCGCAGCGCCGGTACGCCGCAGGCTGATCACGCCCCGGTCGTCGCCGCGATGCGCCGTGCGCTCGAGGCGCGCGGGCTGGCGCGGCTGACCGACGATCACGGTGGCGCGAGCGCAGCGGCGATCACCTTTTTCCGCGCCCACGACACCGGCTTTCGGATCCGCCGGTTGCAACTGCTTGCGCGCAAATTGTCGCGCGACTGGGAGCTTGATCCCGACATTCCCGACGACGCGCTCGACCGTGCGCGCGACCGGCTCTACGGCATCCTCGCGCTCTATTACCGCGCCGACGAAGGCGTGCTGCAATCGCCGCACTTTGCCGCGCTGGCTGCCAAGGCGGTGGCCGAGCCTGCGGCAGTGCTGGACTTCCTCGCCACCGAACGCCTGCTGCCGACCACCGATCTGGCCGCCGAGGAGCTGCTGATCACGGCGCTCGACGAGATGCCCAAGGGGCTCAAGCGACGCATGTTGCTGACCTATCTCGGGTTTCCCTTCTACGATGTGGCCACCCTGCCCCTGACCCGGCGCGAGGGGCTCGATGAATACAACCCGGTGCGGATCGACCGCATCTCGCCCGAGGACGCGCGCTCGATCCGCGAGGGCGGCACCAGCGCCACCTTGCGGGGGATCGAGTTCTACAATTTCGGCGCCTTCTTCAGCCGCGACTATCGCGAGAACGACTACCTTTGGGGCCGCCTGCACGGGGCCGAACGGATGATCGACCTCGTCGCCTCTACGGTCGGTGGCAGCATTCCCGGATCGCGCATCCGTGCCGCCAAGCGGGCGGTGTTCATGGCGGTGCTGGAGGAGGAGGAAATCGCCGGGCGCTGCCAGCGCGGACTGATCGACCAGATCCGCATGGAGGTGACCGAGCGGATGGGCTAGCCCTTCGCCACTCCGAAAAACAGCAGCATCACGAGCCGCGCATCCTCAGAGGTAGAACCAAAGCCGGGTGCCGCATTGTGGAACTGCCAGGGCGAGAACAGCAGCAGCCGGTTGAAGCGCGCAGGCACGCGCAGGGTGCGCTCCCACTTGGCGGCAAGCGTGGTGTCCTTGTTGACCACATCCCCGACCAGCGCATTGATGTCGGCATAGCCCGAAGCGGCGATCTTCGCCGGGTCCTGCGGCACGCTTTCGAGGCCGGTGCGGCGGTGACGGAAGAAGTCGGTACCGCCGGCATCAGGGCGCGCGCAGTCCTCGGGGCGCGAGAGGTAGAGGATGCCCGAATAGGCCGCCGGGTCGATATGCACCCCGCTCCTGCCCTTGTCGACCTTGCGGGTCAGGCGGCACGCCCCGTGCTGGGTGCCGGGCGCCGGGCCGAGCCGCACGCCCAGCAGACGCGAGACCGCAGCGTCGATTGCGGACGTATCGAGCGGTGTCGATGAGTTGAGCCCGGGAAAATTGCCGTGCTGGCGCGCCGGATCATAGTCCAGCGCCAGAGCCGCACGCCGGGCGGCCCAGGGGTCTTTGAGGAAATCGTCGACGATCAGGAGCGAGGGCAGCACAATCGCGCCCTCAGCCCCCGAACACGTCTTTCAGCTTGTCGAAGAACCCGCGGCTCTCGGGGCATTCGTCACCGGTTTCGGTGGCGCGGAATTCCTCGAGGATTTCCTTCTGGCGGCGCGAGAGCTTGGTGGGGGTCTCGACCGCGATCTCGACCACCAGATCGCCGCGCCCGCGCCCTTGCAGCACCGGCATCCCGCCGCCGCGCACGCGCAACTGCTTGCCCGACTGGATCCCGGCGGGAATGTCGAGCCGGTTGGTCGAGCCGTCGAGATCGGGAATCTCGACACAGCCGCCCAGCGCTGCCGTGGTGAAGCTCACCGGCACGCGCGTCATCAGGGTGGTGCCTTCCCGCTCGAACACGGCGTGCTGCTTCACATGGAGGAAGATGTAGAGATCGCCCGGCGGCGCGCCGCGCTGCCCCGCCTCGCCCTTGCCGGCGAGCCGGATGCGGGTGCCGGTATCGACCCCTGCGGGAATCTCGACCTTCAAGGCCTGCGGGCGATCGACCCGTCCTTCCCCGCGACATTCGCGGCAGGGGTTCTCGATCACGCTGCCGCGCCCGTTGCAGGTGGGGCATGGCCGCTCCACCACGAACAGGCCCTGCTTGGCGCGCACGCTCCCCATACCGTGGCACAGGTTGCACTGGCGTTCCGAGGTGCCGGGGGTTGCCCCGCTGCCGTCGCAGGTATCGCAGGACTGGCTGACTTCGATCTCGATCTCGGTCGACTTGCCGTGGAAGGCTTCTTCGAGCGTGACCTGCATGTCGTAGCGCAAATCCGCGCCGCGCCGATTCTGCGGGCGCTGCGCACCGCCGCCGCCGAACGCGCTGCCGAAGATCGTCTCGAAGATGTCGCCGATATCGGCAAAATCGCCGCGTCCGCCGCCGCCAAAGCCGCCGCCGAAGGGGCCGCCGCCGCCACCGTTCATCCCTTGTGTGAAGGCCTGATGGCCATAGCGATCATAGGCCGCCCGCTTCTGCGGGTCCTTGAGGCAGTCATAGGCCTCGTTGATCGCCTTGAACTTCGCTTCGCACTCGTTGTCGCCCGGATTGCGGTCCGGGTGATATTTCATCGCGAGCTTGCGATAGGCGCTCTTGAGCGTCGCGCCATCGGCATCGCGGGCAACTTCGAGCGTCTGGTAGTAATCGAGCTGGGCGCTGGACATGATGCTGACCTAATCCCCGTGACCCGTCGCCGCCGGTGTGCCGGAAAGGGGGACCGGCCACATCGGCGACGTTCGGGATGGCATCGGGGCCTTAGCCCTTCTTGTCTTCGTCAACCTCGGAGAATTCGGCATCGACGACGTCCTCGTCGGCAGCCGGTTCTTCAGCAGCCTCGGCGCCAGCCTCGGGCCCTGCGGCCTGCTGGCTTTCGTAGATCTGCTGGCCCATCTTCATGGCCGCCTCGGTCAGGGCCTGCGCCTTGGCATTGATGTCATCGGCATCGCCGCCTTCGAGCGCGGTCCTGGTCGCCGCGATGGCATCTTCCACCGCCGACTTGGTGGCGGCGTCGATCTTGTCGCCATGTTCGGCAAGCTGCTTTTCGGTCGCGTGGACGAGGCTGTCGGCCTGGTTGCGCGCTTCCGCGGCCGCCCGGCGCTTCTTGTCCTCTTCCGCGAACTTCTCGGCGTCCTTGACCATCTGGTCG
>CAZQOO010000168.1:0-1153 GCA_964594845.1 uncultured Porphyrobacter sp.
ACCTTCATCGTCACGTCGATCAGCGAGTGGCGGCTGAACTGTTCGACCATGTGATCGAGAAAGCCGATGCCGGTGGAGACGTCATAGGCGCCGGTGCCGTCGAGATTGACGGCGATGGCGATCTTGGTCTCGGTGGTGTTGCGGGTAACCGAGCCGGTGCGGGCGGGGAGAGTGGCCATGAACCGGCGCTATAACCCTCTGCGCGGCGGTGACAAGCGCCTGCCACAAGCCCCGCTCCGCGTCCCCGCTATCCCCTGCCAAACGCAAGGGGAGCGGCCGGAAAGGCTTGACCAAGCCCGCGCACCCCGTCACGATTCCTGCCAGCCATGAACAACGACGCGCCCGACAGCCTGATCCCCTATGACGAAATCGTGCAGGAAGCCCTGCGCGCCGTGGTCGGCCGGGTGCTCGGCTCGATCGTCAGCGGCGGCGGCACGCTGCCGGGCGGGCACCACTTCTACATCACCTTCAAGACCGGCGCGCCGGGGGTCTCGATCCCGCCGCACCTGCGCGAACGCTTCCCCGACGAGATGACGATCGTTCTGCAGAACAAGTTCTGGGATCTCGAGGTCGGCGCGGCAGGCTTCTCGGTCAGCCTCACCTTCAACCAGGTGCCGGCCAAGCTGACGATCCCCTTCGCCGCGATCACCGCCTTCGTCGATCCGGCGGTCGATTTCGGCCTGCAGTTCCAGGCCGCGGTCGATGAACTCGCCCCCGAAGCACACGAGGATGCCGAGAATGACGGCCCCGACGGCGATGGCGACGGGGACGGCTCGAACGTCGTCTCGATCGATTTCGGGCGCAAGAAATAGCCTGCGATGGCGCGGCGCAAATCCACAGGCGCGCGCAACGACACGGACGGAACCGGCGAATCGCGCCTGCCCTCGCCCGATCCGGTCACCAATCTCGTGATTGCCGACATCGTGCTGCGCGGCGCGGGATCGCTGCTGCGCCAGCGGCTGGAAAAGGGCCTGCTCACCGGCCAGCTCGAAAGCGACAAGGCCAGGCGGCTGGTCGAAAGCCGCGGCATGGTGAGCACGCTGGCGCTGTGGGGCGCGAGCCGGCTCGCCACGCGCTCGCCTGCGGGCCTTGCGGTGGTGGCGGGCGGGCTGGCGGCCAAGGTGCTGTATGATCGCGGCAAGCGGATCGAGGC
>CAZQOO010000168.1:1253-5338 GCA_964594845.1 uncultured Porphyrobacter sp.
GAATCCTGAGCGCCCCTTGATTTCAGCCCCCCTGTTGGTGCAACGGGGCCTATGGGCGATGCCACACACAATCCTGCCGACAAGCTTCAGCGCCGGGGCCTGATGTTCATTCTGTCCTCGCCCTCGGGCGCGGGCAAGACGACGCTGTCGCGGATGCTGCTGGCCAAGGATGCCGAGATCAGGCTCTCGGTCTCGGCCACGACCCGCCCCCCGCGCCCCGGCGAGATCGACGGCGTGCATTACCACTTCGTCTCGCCCGAACGCTTCCAGGCGATGATCGACGAGGACGATTTCTACGAATGGGCCGAGGTGTTCGGCCACCGCTACGGCACGCCCAAGGGGATGATCCGCGCAGGCCTCAAGGAGGGGCAGGACTTCCTGTTCGACATCGACTGGCAGGGCACCCAGCAGCTCTACCAGAAGGACCAGCAGGACGTGGTGAGGGTGTTCATCCTGCCGCCCTCGATCGAGGAACTGCACCGCCGCCTCAAGGGCCGCGCCACCGACAGCGCCGAGGTGATCGCCGCCCGCATGGAACGCGCCCGCGCCGAGATCAGCCACTGGGACGGCTATGACTATGTCATCATCAATGACGATGTCGACGTGTGCTTTGCCAAGGTCTGTGCGATCCTGGAAGCGGAACGCATGAAGCGCGCGCGCCAGACCGGCCTGATCCCGTTTGTGCGCGAACTGATGAAGTAGCTGGCGGCCTCAGCCCGCCGCCGGCTCCGGTTCGCCGCCCAGCAGCACCCGGCACACCCCCATCGCCACCAGCGCGCCCGCGATCTGGGCCAGCACGAAGCCCGGAATGTCGGCCGGCGCGATGCCGGTGAAGGTATCGGTCAGGCTGCGCGCCACGGTGATTGCAGGATTGGCAAAGCTGGTCGATGACGTGAACCAGCAGGCCGCGAAGATGTAGAGCGCCACGCTCAGCGGCACCTTGTCGGGCGCGGCGCGGGCGGTGGCAAGAATGGTGAGGATGAGGCCGAAGGTCGCGACCCCCTCCCCTGCCCACTGGCCGATGCCGGTGCGCGGCGTATCGGCGACCTGCACAATCGGCAGATCGAACATCAGGTGCACCGCCCACACCGCCAGCACGCCGCTGGCCAGTTGCACCAGCACGTAAAACAGCGCGTCGGCGGCCGCGATCTCGCGCCGCAGCCACATCACCAGCGTCACGACGGGGTTGAAATGCGCCCCCGAGACCGGCCCGAGCATGGTGATGATCACGAACAGGATCGCCCCGATCGGCAAGGTCGTGCCCAGCAGTGCAACGGCGACGTTTCCGCCGTCGAGGTTGTCGGCCATGATCCCCGCGCCGATGACGGTGGCGAACAGGAAGAAGGTGCCGAGCGCCTCGGCCAGCAGCCGCGCGCTCACGCTGCCGGGTCTCCTGCCGCGATGCGGTGTGCGGTTGCGCTGATCATGCCCTGTCTCTCCCCGGGGGCATGTCTATCAGCGCGACAGCCGGTTTCGCAAGCGGGGCCTTGCGCCTATTCGAACAGCCGTCCGGCGACCGCGTCGAGCTTTGCCATCACCGCCGGATCATGCTCATCGGGCGCGGTGATCACCGCATCGTCCAATGCGGTGTCGATCGGCGAAGGCTCACGGGTCTTGGGCAGGGCTTCGATGAAATTCCGCACCATCGCCCGGGCAAGCGCACCATTGGCCTGCATTTGGGTGACCACCTGCGCGACGTCGACCGCCTCGCCTTCCCGCCAGCAATCATAGTCGGTCACCATCCCGACGAGGGCATAGGGCAGCTCCGCCTCGCGCGCGAGCTTGGCTTCGGGCATCGCCGTCATGCCGATCACGTCCGCGCCCCATTGGCGGTACATCCGGCTTTCCGCGCGGGTCGAGAATTGCGGGCCTTCCATCGCGAGATAGGTCGCGCCGACGGCGACCTTGCCCTTGGCCTTGCTCACCGCCTTGGCCGCCATCTCGGACAGGCGCGGGCACACCGGATCGGCCATCGAGACATGGGTGACAAAGCCGCTGGTGTAAAAGGTGCTCTCGCGGTGCACGGTGCGATCGATGAACTGCTCGACAATCGCGAAGCGCCCCGGCTCCAGCTCCTCGCGCAGGGAACCGACCGCCGAGATCGCGAGAATATCGGTGCACCCGGCGCGCTTCAAGGCATCGATATTGGCGCGCGAATTGAGCTCGGTCGGCGAAATCGGGTGCCCCCGGCCGTGGCGCGGCAGGAAGCGCACCTTCACCTCGCCGATCCGGCCGCACAGGATCTCGTCCGAGGGATCGCCCCACGGCGTGTCGATCGCGATCCACTGCGCCTCCTCGATGCCGTCCATGGCATAGAGGCCGGACCCGCCGATGATCCCGATGCACCATTCGCTCGCCATGCGCGCTGCCTTGTCCTTTGCTCTGCCTGGTTTGGGCCGGATTAGGTCAGGTCGAAGCGGGTCGGCAAGGCCTTGCGGATCACCTTTTCCGCCGCCGCATAGGGGCCTGCGATCGACGCGCGCGCCTGCATCGCCGCGAAATGGGCGGCAAGGCCGGGCCAGGTGCCAAGCGGGGTTTCCGCCACCAGCGCGACCTGCCCGAGCACCGCCGCAACCGTGATGTCGGCAATCGAGAGGGCATCACCGGCAAAGAATTCGCGCCCGCCCAGCCGCGCTTCGAGCACGTCGAAGATCGGCGGCATCTGGCTGGCCCAGGTCTCGCGCGCCTTGTCGAGCCCGGGTGCCTCGCCCTTGCTGACCGCAAAGAAGATCGGCCGGAATATGCCGAGGCCGCCCGCCATCGCGAGCGCGGTATCGGCATATTCCTCGATGAACAGCGCCTCGCCCAGCGCCATCGGATCGGCCGGATAGAGCGCGGGCGCGGGGTGCTTCTTCTCGATGAAGGCGCAGATCGCCGAGCTGTCGGCGATGGTGCCCGCGACGCCCTCTTCGGCCACCGAACGGTCACGCAGCACCGGAATGCGCTTCATCGGCGAGATGTCGCGGAACCACGCGGGCGGATCGAACACGTTGACCGCCTCGACCTCGTAATCCACGCCCTTCTCGATGCACACGCCTGCCACCTTGCGCACGAATGGCGATACGGGGCTGCCGTAGATGACCAGATCGGGGCGGGAATCACTCATGGCAGGGCCTCTCCTCGGGCGAATGTCTGCGGCCTCCATAGGCCGCACAGGCAATAGCGCAATCGCTAGGCGATGAAGGTTGATGCTCCCCTTACAAGAGTGGCCACAGCAGCGATTGCGTTTTCGGATGCAACGCGCCAGTTTGCGCGGGCGAGAGACGACTCCCCCCATTCACAGGACGAGAGAGGAACAATCATGGTCACCCAGTACAAGAACCTGATCGGCGGCAAGATGGTCGGCACCGACCGCTGGCTCGACGTGGTGAACCCGGCCAATGAGCAGGTGATCGGCCAGGTGCCGGCCTGCGGCAAGGCCGAGCTGGACGAGGCGGTCGCCGCCGCCCGCGCCGCGTTCAAGACCTGGAAAAACACCCCCATCGAGGAACGCCGCGCTGCGATCATGGCGATCTCGGGCGCGATCAAGGAAAACGCCGAAGAGCTCTACCGACTGCTCACCAGCGAACAGGGCAAGCCCCACGATCAGGCCCGCGGCGAGATCTACGGCGCGGCCGGGATGAGCGCGGCGCAATCGACCCTCAGCCTCGAGGACGAGATCAACGAGGATTCCGACACTCGCCTCTCCCGCACCCGCCGCGTGCCGGTGGGCGTGGTCGGCGGGATCGTGCCGTGGAACTTCCCGGTGATGATGGCGATCCAGAAGATCGTCCCCGCGATGCTCTCGGGCTGCACCATCGTCTTGAAGCCCTCGCCCTTCACCCCGCTCACCACCCTGCGCATCGCCGAGCTGATCGCCGACAAGGTGCCCGCCGGTGTCGTCAACATCATCACCGGCGAGGACGACCTGGGCCCGATGATCACCAGCCACCCCGATATCGACAAGATCACCTTCACCGGATCGACCGCGACGGGCAAGAAGATCATGGAAGGCGCGAGCGCCGACCTCAAGCGCATCACGCTTGAATTGGGCGGCAACGATGCCTCGATCGTGCTCCCCGATGCGGACCCCAAGAAGGTCGCCG
>CAZQOO010000169.1:0-5296 GCA_964594845.1 uncultured Porphyrobacter sp.
CCACGTTCGAGCGCGACCTGCATCCCGTCCTGCAGGAAGGGGCGCGCGTCGCCGAGCAGGTCGCCCGGCAGCGTGATCTGCTCGTAGGTGTCGTTGTCCATGAAGACGAGATCATCGCCTTCCGCATAGAGGAACTGGAAGTCCTTGGTGTCGAGCCGCACGCGCTCCACCGTGTCGGCGCTGCGGAAGCGCACGTTGGTCTTGCGGCCATCCTGCAGGTTCTTCATTTCGACCTGCATATAGGCCCCGCCCTTGCCGGGTTGGGTGTGCTGGATCTTGGCGACCTTCCAGATGCCGCCTTCATATTCCAGGATGTTGCCGGGGCGAATGTCGACGCCGCTGATCTTCATGGCTGTGGGCCTTTTTACGAGGTGGAAAGAGCGAGCCGGCGCGCCGCATCAGGGGCGCGCCTTGCGAAATGATGCGCGCCGATAGCCGATAGCGCCCCGCTCGGCAAGCGCAGGCAGAGGTGCGCACGAAAGGCTTGGCGTTGCCCGCGCGGCGCTGGTAGGGCGCGGGCCATGCGCACCCGCACGATCATTCTCCTGACGCTCTGTGCCGCAGCGATTGCCGCCTTCGGATCAGGCATCTCCTTTGCGCAGGACCGCAAGGACAGCGTCCCGCCCGGCAGCACGCCGCCACCTGCGGGCGGAATGCTCGGCACGCTCCAGCGCGGCGACTGGGAATGCGCCCTGCCCGGCGATGCGGGGGGGGAGGCCTATGTGGTGGTGCCGGAAGAAGGCTTCCGCATCGGCAATGCCTCAAGCTATCGCAGCGCCGATGGCGGGCGCGGGATCTACCTGCTGCGGGGCGCCGAACTGGTGTTCACCCGCGGCCCCAAGAAGGACCAGCGCTTCGAGGTGCTGGGCGAGAACACCTTGCGCAAGCGCGAAGCCGACGGCAGTCCGAGCAAGCTGATCTGCACCCGGCTCGGCAGCAACCGCTAGTTCCGCTTCACCCTCGCATCACTTTTGCAAAGGCTTCGATCGCGGCAACCTCGTCCCCGCCCCACACGGCATGGCTGACAGCGATGAAATCCGCGCCCGATTCGACCAGCGGCCCGCAGTTTTCCGGCGTGATGCCGCCGATGGCGACGCAGGGGATTTCGAAAAGCTGGGTCCACCAGCGAAGGAGCTCGGGATCGGGGCGCTCGGCGTCACCCTTGTCCTTCGTCGAGGAGGGGTAGAAGGCCCCGAAGGCGACATAATCCGCCCCCGCCTCGCCCGCTTCCATCGCGAGGTGGCGGCTGGCGTGGCAGGTGACCCCGATCTGCGCCTCGCGCCCCAGCTGCGCGCGCGCATCCTTGGGCGAACCGTCGTCCTGCCCGAGATGCACCCCGTCAGCCTTCAATCGCTTGGCGAGCGCGACCGAATCATTGACGATGAAGGCCACGTCATGCGCGGCACAGATCGCCTGAAGCGGTGCAGCCAGACGCGCGGCCTCGTGCTGGTCGACGTTCTTGACGCGGAACTGGAACGCCGTGACCAGATCGCCATGCCGCCGCGCGCCCGCCGCCAGCGCGCGTTCGAGCCGGGCCGGAAAGTCGCCGCCCACGTCGAGCGGGGAGATGAGATAGAGCTGTGTGTCAGTCATGGCGCGGCTCGCTAACGGGTCGCGCCGTGACTGTCACGCCCTCAGACGCTGGCGCTCGCGATCTGGTCGATCGCCTTGCCGAGCACGGTGTTGAATTCCGCGTCGCTCTGCTGCTTGCGCAGGTCCTGCAGCAGCCCGCGACTGAAGCTGGCGATCATGCCGGGGTTCTGGGCCAGCCGCGCGCAGGCATCGTCGGTCGAGAAGCCGCCCGACAGCGCGACAACGCGCAGCACCTTGGGGTGATTGACCAGCGGCGTGTAGAGGCCGGCAGTGGCCGGGATCGAGAGCTTGAGCATGACTTGCTGGCCTTCCGGCAGCGCGTCGAGGTGCTTCGTGATCTCCCCGAGCAGGATGTCCTCGCCCGCGGCGCGATCATCGGCGGTGATGTCATATTCAGGCTCGATGATCGGCATGAGCCCGGCAGCGATGATCTGCGCGCCGACTTCGAACTGCTGGGCGACCACGGCGGCGATCCCGGCGGGATTGGCGGCCTTGATCACCGAGCGCATCTTGGTGCCGAACATCCCTGCCGCGACCGACTTTTCGAGCAGCGCGGCCAGCTTCACCATCGGCTTCATCAGCTGCACGCCGTCCGCCTCGTCGGCCAGCCCCTCGTCGACCTTGATGAAGGGCACGATCCCGCGATGCTTGAGCGCGTCCGCGGTGGGCTTGCCGTCGACGAGGCCATCCATGGTCTTCTCGAACAGGATCGCGCCGATCACCTTGCCGCTGCCGAAGCAGGGCGAGGTGATGACGCGGGCGCGCATCGCGTGGATCTGAGCGAACATCTCGTCATCGCCCGACCATTCGCTGTCCTCCACCCCGTAACCGCGCAGCGCCTTGGGGGTCGAGCCGCCCGACTGGTCAAGCGCTGCGATGAACCCCTGTCCGGTAGCGATGCGGTCGGTCATTTCACGGGTGTTCATGGCAAGCGTGCTCCAATGGCGAGAGATGTCAAACAGCGGCCCTGCGGGCCTGTGCATAGGTATGCACAGCCCTGAAGCGCGCCCTTAGCGGGGCGCTCGCAATGCTGCAACCGCGAAGGATCAGCGTTTCGACAGCCGCCGGATGATACCGGTGAAGCTGAGCGCCGGCTGCCCGTCGCCGGTGATGAGCCCCCGCACGAAGATCGTCTTGCCCCCGCCGCGCGTCACCTCGCCCCGCGCCTCGACCAGTGCGCCGGTGCTGATCGGGCCGAGGAAATCGCCCGACAGGTTGAGCGTCACCGCATGATCGCCATCGAGCACATCGGTGGCGATGGCGAAGAGAGCAAAGTCGGCGAAGGTCATCATGCAGCCGCCATGCATGAACCCGCCGCCGTTCATGTGGCGCGGTTCGGCACGGAAGGCGCTGACATAGGAGCCATCGTCCTCGCGGCGGTAGTAGAACGGGCCGGAGCGGGTCTCGAAGGGATCGCCCTGCCAGTAACGCCAGCCGGCGAACTCGCCCTCCGTCATTGTGGACAGCTGGCCGTAGGAGGCCTCCATCATCTCGCTCATTGCGCTTGGCGCTCCTATTTCCACAATTGCAGCTTGCTGACCGCCGCGGCGAGGCCCTCGCTCTCGTCGAGCCGCGCAAGGCTGCGCTCGGCCAGCTTCCACCCGCCGATGGTGCCCTTGCGCCACAGCCCGGTCAGGAGAAACGGTCCGGACCAGACCTTGGACCCCAGAGCGAGTTCAAGCTCGGCCCCGGCGACGAACCACGCACTCTTGCCCTGCGGCCGGATGAACACCTCGTGGAAGGCGAATCTGGTGCAGGCAAAACCGCGTTCGACGGCGGCGAGGAAGCTCGGCCGGTCGAGCAGCTGCGGCGGGAGCGTGCCGATCATCGCGACAAAATCGCGGCCGAGGAGCTTCTTCACGTCCTTGGCATCGCCCGCCAGCCAGGCGCGCATCAGACGCAGTTCGAGCGCTTCGATCTCGGCTTCGATACTTGCCATGTCAGGCTTCGAGCGCGGCGACGCCGGGCAGGACGCGGCCTTCCATCCATTCGAGGAATGCGCCGCCAGCGGTTGAAATATAGGTGAAATCCTGCGAGGCGCCCGCATGAGCCAGCGCCGCGACGGTGTCTCCGCCGCCGGCCACGCTGACGAGGGAACCTTCGAGGCTGAGCGCGGCCGCGGTGCGCGCGAGCGCAACGGTGGCGGCATCGAAAGGCTCGGTCTCGAACGCCCCCAAGGGCCCGTTCCACACCAGCGTGCGGCAGGTCTTGAGCACATCCGCGAGCGCCTCGACCGCCTGCGGTCCGAGATCGAGGATCATCTCGTCCTCGGCGACCTCGTGGACATTGCAGACCCGCAGGGAAGCGGGATTGGCCGCGAATTCCTTGGCCACCACCACATCGTAAGGCAGATGCACCGTGCAGCCCGCGTGATCGGCTTCGTCCATGATCCGCGCCACGGTGGGGGCAAGGTCGTGCTCGCACAGGCTCTTGCCGACATTCACCCCGCGCGCGGCGAGGAAAGTGTTGGCCATGCCCCCGCCGATGATCAGGTGCTGCACCTTGCCGACGAGGTTCTCGAGCACGGCCAGCTTGGTCGAGACCTTGGCCCCGCCGACCACCGCCGCAACCGGCGTTTCCGGTGCGCCAAGGGCGGCGTCCAATGCCCTGAGTTCTGCTTCCATCGAGCGGCCCGCATAGGCCGGCAGATGGTGCGCGAGGCCTTCGGTGGTTGCGTGCGCACGGTGCGCCGCGCTGAAGGCGTCGTTGACATAGAGCGTGCCGTGGGCGGCGATGGCCTGCGCCAGCGCCGGATCGTTCTTCTCCTCGCCCGGCCAGAAGCGGGTGTTGTCGAGCAGCGCCACATCGCCAGCGCGCAGGATGGTCTGCACCGCCTGTTCGACCACGGGGCCGGCGATCTCGGGGATGAACATCACTTCCCTGCCCAGCACTCGCTCGACATCGCCCACCACCATGCTGGTGGAAAGCGTCGAGGAACGCTGCCCGCCCGGACGCCCGAAATGCGCCAGCAGCAGCACCTTCGCGCCGCGGCCCGCGAGTTCGAGGATCGTCGGCTTCACCGCCTCCACCCGGGTGACGTCGGTGGCCGAGCCATCTTTCATCGGCAGGTTGAGATCGACGCGCACCAGCGCGACCTCGCCGGTCAGATCGGCGGGCAGATCATCAAGGGTCTTGAACTTGGGCACAACCAACTCCGTTCGCCTGCGAGCCTGTCGAAGGGCCGTCCTTCCTTCCTGGCGCAGCGCTCAAAGAAAATGCGGTGCTTCGACAAGCTCAGCACGAACGGGTGCTGGGCATGTATCCTAGAGGAACTTCGCCATCACCCCGGCGGTGTCGATCATCCGGTTGGAGAAGCCCCATTCGTTATCGTACCAGCTGACGACGCGGGCAAGCTTGCCTTCCATCACGCTGGTTTCGAGGCTGTCGACCGTCGAGGATGCCGGATAGTGGTTGAAGTCCGAGCTGACCAGCGGCTCGTCGGTGTAGTCGAGCACGCCCTTCATCGGCCCTTCGGCTGCCGCCTTGAGCGCGGCGTTGATCTCTTCCGCGGTGGTTTCGCGGCTCGGCACGAAGACGAGATCGACCATCGAGACGTTGGGGGTCGGCACCCGCACCGAGGAGCCATCGAGCTTGCCCTTCAGTTCGGGCAGCACAAGGCCCACCGCACGCGCCGCGCCGGTGGTGGTCGGGATCATGTTGGCCGCGCCAGCGCGGGCACGGCGCAGGTCCTTGTGGATCTGGT
>CAZQOO010000170.1:0-2161 GCA_964594845.1 uncultured Porphyrobacter sp.
GAGGCGGGCGGCTTCGTCTCCGACTTCCGCGGGCGTTCCGAAGCGATCCATTCGACCCAGGTGCTGGCCGCGAACGACGCGCTGCACTCCAAGCTGCACAAGCTGCTGGCGGGAGCGTTGAGGTAAGCCCATTGCCTTGCGACGGGGCCCTCGCTAACAGCGCGGGGCATCCGCACAGGCGCCCCTGTGGTGGAATTGGTAGACGCGACCGACTCAAAATCGGTTGGAGAAATCCGTGCCAGTTCGAGTCTGGCCAGGGGCACCACTTTTCCCGCTTCGGGCATAAAGGCCTTGTCTAGAGGCGGCCCGATTGGCTAGCCCCTTGGGCAGCCATGCTGGAAGCGCCATCCTACCACGCGATAGCGGCCATGGCGGTGACCATCGCCATGTTCATCGCCTTTGCCCGCGGGCGCTATCCCGAGGAGATCATCTCGCTCATCACCATCGCGGTGATCGGTGTGGGTCTCTATTTCGCGCCGCTTGAGGGCAGCAAGCCGACCGACGGTCTCGCGATTGCCTTCGGCGGGTTCGGCCATTCGGCGCTCATCACGATCTGTGCGCTGATGATCATGGGGCGCGGGCTGGTGGTGACCGGCGCGCTCGAACCCTTCGCCCGGCTGCTCGAAAGCGTGTTTCGCGCCAATGCTCAGCTTGGCCTGCTGGCGGCGCTCCTGATCGCCTTCAGCATGTCGATGTTCGTCAACGATACGCCGGTGATGGTGCTGCTGATCCCGATCATCGTCGCGATAGCGGCCAAGGGGCTGATGGCGTCCTCCAAGGCCCTCATGCCGGTCAACGCCGCAGTCTTGCTCGGCGGGATGGCGACCACCATCGGCACCTCGACCAATATCCTCGTCGTCACCATCGCTGCCGATATCGGCATGAAGCCCATCGGCGTGTTCCAGTTCACACCCATCGTGCTGGTCGCGGGGCTCGTGGCAATTCCCTATCTGTGGCTGGTGATGCCGCGAATGCTGCGCGACAATTCGGTCACGCCCGACAATGTGCGCCGCATCTTCCACACCCGCCTGCGGGTCGGGGCGAGCAGCCTGCTGGCGGGCGGCGATCTGGCCGTGGTCAAGGGCAAGCTGCCGCAGGGGATCACCTTCCACGATGCGCCCGCAGGCCCGCTTCAGCCCGACCAGCGCCTGCATATCTCCGGCACCCACGAGGCGCTGGAGGAGGCTGCACGCGCGCTCAAGGGCGAGCTGGCGCCGAACTGGGTGGTCGATCGCATCCGCCGCATCTCGCGCACGCAGGGGGAGGATATTGTCGCGGTCGAGATGACGGTCACCGCGGACTCGCGTCTGATCACCCGCACGCTGGCAAGCTCGGGGATTGCCGATCTTTACGGGGTGGCGGTGCTCGGTATCCATCGCCCCGATCGCGTGCTGGGCGAGCGCGACACCTATTCCGAAGGCGGCGATCTCAGGATCCTTGAAGGCGATGTGCTGCTGGTGATGGGGATCGAGGAGGATCTGCAGAACTTCGCCAATAATGACGGCCTGCTGCGGCTTGAAGGCGCGCGCGAACTGCCGCGCCGGTCGAAGGCGGTGCTGGCCGGCGCGATCATGCTGGGCGCGATTGCCACGGCCTCGCTCGGCCTGCCGTGGTTCGATGCGTCTGGCTATGCCCCGATCAAGCTGCCGATCGCGATTTCGGCGCTGGCGGGCGCGATCGCGATGTTCGTCACCGGCTGCGTCAAGTTCGACAGGGTCGGGCGCGCGCTGTCGGCCAAGGTGATCGTGCTGATCGCCGCCAGCCTCGCCATCGGCCGGGTGATCGATGAAAGCGGCGCGGCCGAATGGCTGGGGCAGGCACTCTCGCTCGGACTCGGCTATCTGCCGCCGGCGCTGGTGCTGTCGGCGATCATGATTTTCGTGACGGTGGTCACCAACTTCGCCTCCAACGCCACCGCTGCCACCATCGGCACGCCGATTGCCTTCAGCATCGCGACCGAGCTGGGCCTGCCGCCCGAGCCGCTGGTGCTGGCGGTGCTGTTCGGCTGCAACCTCTCTTTCGCCACGCCGATCGCCTATCAGACCAACCTCCTGATCATGTCCGAAGGCGGCTATGAATTCGGTGATTATATGCGGGCCGGGGTGCCGCTGGTGGCGCTGATGGTGACGGTGCTGTCGGTGCTGCTGGTGGTATGGTACGG
>CAZQOO010000170.1:2261-5286 GCA_964594845.1 uncultured Porphyrobacter sp.
GCTGATGGCGGTCCCCGCGCAGGCGGATGAACTGCGCGATGCGGTGGCTGCCGATCTGCCGGGGCTGGTATCGCTTTACGAGGATCTCCATGCCAATCCCGAGCTGAGCTTCCAGGAGGTCGAGACCGCGCGGAAGCTCGCCATCCGCGCCCGTGCGCTGGGCTTCGAGGTGACCGAAGGGGTCGGCAAGACCGGCGTGGTTGCAGTGATGAGGAACGGCGAGGGGCCGGTGGTGATGCTGCGCGCCGACATGGACGGGCTGCCGGTGATCGAGCAGACCGGACTGCCCTATGCCTCCAAGCGCCGCGCGGTTCCCGCCACGGGAATCGAGACCGGGGTGATGCACGCCTGCGGCCATGATACCCACATGACGGCATGGATCGGCACCGCCCAGCAGCTCGTCGCGCGCAAGGACCAGTGGTCGGGCACGCTGGTGATGATCCTCCAGCCGGCCGAGGAGATCGGCGAGGGCGCCAAGGCGATGCTCGATGACGGGCTCTACACCCGCTTCCCCAAGCCCGACTACGTGCTCGCCTTCCACGACGCGGCCGCCGCCCCTGCGGGGATGATCGGCTATTCCAAGGGCTTTGCGCTGGCCAATGTCGATTCGGTCGATGTGGTTGTGCCAGGGGTTGGCGGCCACGGAGCCTATCCGCACACCACCAAGGACCCGATCGTGATCGCCTCGCACATCGTCACCCGGCTCCAGACGCTGGTGAGCCGCGAGCTTGATCCGCAGGAGCCTGCGGTGGTGACCGTGGGCAGCTTCCAGGCGGGATCGAAGCACAACATCATCCCCGATGAAGCGCGGCTACAGATCACCGTGCGCTCTTATGCCGACGAGACCCGCCAGCACCTGCTCGAAGGGATCGCCCGGATCGCGCGCGGCGAGGCGCTGGCAGCGGGGATGCCCGAGGACAAGCTGCCCAGAGTGACGGTGTCCGACCCCTATACGCCGGCCACCTACAACACTCCCGAATTCACCGACCGGGTGATGGCGGGCCTCAAGGAGCGCTTTGAAGGCCGGGTGGTCGAGACCCCGGCGGTGATGGGCGGCGAGGATTTCAGCCAGTTCTACCGCGCCGACCGCGAGAACGTGGAATCGCTGATCTTCTGGGTCGGCGGGGTCAAGGCGGCGGAATGGGAAAAGGCGCAGAAGGGCGAGATCGAGCTGCCCTCGCTGCATTCCCCGTTCTGGGCGCCCGACGCCCCGGTGGTGATCGCCACGGCGACCGAAGCGATGACGGCGGCGACGCTCGATCTGATGAAGAAGGGCTAACCACGCCCTCAGGCAGCGAAGCGGTAGGGCGCAAAAACGCCCTCACGCAGCGAAGCGGTAGGGCGCAAAAACGCCCTCAAGTAGCGAAGCGGTAGGGGACAAAAAAGGCGGCCGCCGGAGCGGGCCCTGTTACGGGGCGTTCCGACGGCCGTTTCTCCTCCCCAGGAGAACTGTGAAACGGGTTACTCCGAAGCGGGCACGTAAGTCCCGAGCCGGTGGTGCAGGGCGTTGATCTTGGCCAGCTCCTCGCGGTCCTCGGTGTTGCGGGCGTGGCTTTCGAGAGCGCGGCGAAGCAGCTTCATGTCGGCGGTCGACAGCAGGGCACGGGCGCGGGCGGGCTCGGTCTTGGGGGTATCGGTATCGCTCATCGTCACTCTCCTCGGGTGATTGCCCCGAGTCCTTAGGCGCTTCGGCGGGTTACCGGAAGGCCGCAAAACCGCGGGCCTTCCGGCAAACCACAACTTACGCAGCTTCGAACTGGTTCATGGTGTTGTGCACGCCGCCGGCCTTGAGCGCGGCTTCACCTGCGAAGTACTCCTTGTGATAGTCACCAATGTCGGATCCGGACATGTTCTGGTGCTTCACGCAGGCGATACCCTGGCGGATCTCCTCGCGCTGGACGTTCTTGACGTAGCCCAGCATGCCCGCCTCGCCGAAGTACTCGCGGGCGAGGTTGTCGGTGCTGAGCGCCGCGGTGTGGTAGGTCGGCAGGGTGATGAGGTGGTGGAAGATGCCCGCCCGCGCCGCGGCATCGCGCTGGAAGGTGCGGATCTTCTCGTCGGCTTCGTTCGACAATTCGGTCTCGTCGTAGTCGACGCTCATCAGACGGCTGCGGTCATAGGCCGAGACGTCCTTGCCCGCCGCCTCCCAGGCGTCGAACACCTGCTGGCGGAAGTTCAGCGTCCAGTTGAAGCTGGGCGAGTTGTTGTAGACCAGCTTGGCGCTGGGCACGACTTCGCGGATCCGGTCGACCATGCCGGCAATCTGTTCGACGTGGGGCTTCTCGGTCTCGATCCACAGCAGGTCGGCGCCGTTCTGGAGGCTGGTGATGCAGTCGAGCACAACGCGGTCCTCGCCCGTTCCGGGACGGAACTGGTAGAGGTTCGAGGGCAGGCGCTTGGGGGCGAGCAGCTTGCCGTCGCGGCTGATGAAGACCTGACCGTTGGTGATGTTGGCCGGATCGACCTCATCGGCATCGAGGAAGCTGTTGTACTGGTCGCCCAGATCGCCCGGCTCCTTGGAAAAGGCGATCTGCTTGGTGAGGCCGGCGCCGAGCGAGTCGGTGCGGGCGACGATGATCCCGTCTTCCACGCCCATCTCGAGAAAGGCGTGGCGGCAGGCGCGGATCTTCTGGAGGAAGTCCTCGTGCGGCACGGTCACCTTGCCGTCCTGGTGGCCGCACTGCTTCTCATCAGACACCTGGTTCTCGATCTGCAGGGCGCAGGCACCGGCCTCGATCATCTTCTTGGCAAGCAGATAGGTGGCTTCCGCGTTGCCGAAGCCGGCATCGATATCGGCGATGATCGGCACCACGTGGGTCTGGAAATTGTCGATCTGATGCTCGATCGCCTTGGCCTTGACGGCATCGCCGGCATCACGGGCGGCATCGAGATCGCGGAACAGGCCGCCCAGTTCGCGGGCATCGGCCTGGCGCAGGAAGGTGTAGAGTTCTTCGCTCAGCGCCGGCACGCTGGTCTTCTCGTGCATCGACTGATCGGGCAGGGGGCCGAATTCGCTGCGCAGCGC
>CAZQOO010000171.1:0-5210 GCA_964594845.1 uncultured Porphyrobacter sp.
GGTCCATCGCCGCCGCAATCCCCTCGGCTGCGGCCTTGGTCATGGCGTTCTTGGCGTCGGGGCGGTTGATGGTGACGATGAGGACGCCGTCCTCGACTTCAGTCAGCACCTCAGGGGCAGCGGTCTCGCTCACGTGTCTCTCTCCTATCGAATTTGCCATTGCGTTTCGAAACGCAATTCTTGTGCGAGTGGTGCAGTGGGTTTACGGACGCGTCAACCGCATTTTCGCTACCTGGGAGAGGTACACCATGGCTGAAGCTTACATCATCGACGCAGTGCGCACTCCGCGCGGGATCGGCAAGCAGGGCAAGGGCGCGCTGGCCGCGTGCCACCCGCAGCACCTCGCCGCGACCGTCCTCAAGGCCATTGCCGAGCGCAACCACCTCGACACCGCGACCGTCGATGACGTGATCTGGTCGGTCAGCACGCAGGACGGGATGCAGGCGGGCGACATGGGCCGCATGGCCGCGCTCGACGCGGGCTATGACATCACCTCGTCCGGCACCACGCTCGATCGCTTCTGCGGCGGCGGGATCACCAGCGTTGCCCTCGCCGCGGCGCAGGTGATGAGCGGGATGGAGGACTGCATCGTCGCCGGCGGGACCGAGATGATGAGCCTTACCGCCGCCATGAGCCAGGAAAAGATGCGCGCCGGGATCAAGCCGCCGATGATGGGCAGCCACAACGAGCGGCTCCAGAAGGTGCACCCGCAGTCGCATCAGGGCATCTGCGGCGATGCGATCGCCAGCATGGAAGGCTTCACCCGCGAGGAGCTGGACGAAGTCGGCTACCGTTCGCAGCAGCGCGCGGCGGAAGCGATTGCCGAAGGGCGCTTCGCCAAGTCGGTGGTGCCGGTGGTGGCCGACGACGGCACGGTGCTGCTCGACCGCGAGGAATATCCGCGCCCGCAGACCACCCGCGAGGATCTTGCCAAGCTGGAGCCGGCCTTCCCCAAGATTGCCGACGTGCCGCTCGACGAGAAGGGCACCACCTTCCGCGGGCTGATCAACCAGAAGTATCCCGATCTCGAGATCAAGCACTTCCACCATGCGGGCAACAGCTCGGGCGTGGTCGACGGCGCGGCGGCGGTGCTGGTCGCCAGCGCGGACTATGCCCGAAAGCACGGCCTCAAGCCGCGTGCGCGCATCGTCGCCACCGCCAATATGGGCGATGATCCGACGCTGATGCTGAATGCGCCCGTCCCGGCGGCGAAGAAGGTGCTGGCCAAGGCTGGCCTCAGCAAGGACGATATCGACCTTTACGAGATCAACGAGGCTTTCGCCGTGGTCGCCGCCAAGTTCGTGCGCGATCTCGAACTCGACTGGGACAAGGTCAACGTCAACGGCGGCTCGATTGCCTTGGGCCACCCGATCGGCGCGACGGGCTCGATCCTGATCGGCACCGTGGTCGACGAGCTGGAGCGCCGCGGCGGTCGCTATGGCCTCGTCACCATGTGCGCGGCAGGCGGCATGGCCCCCGCGATCATCGTCGAGCGGGTGGACGGTTTTGTCGACTGAGATCCCGGACAATACCCCCGTCATCATCGGCGTGGGGCAATATTCGGAGAGGGTCGGCGAGCCCAGCTATGCCGCCCTCTCCTACATGGACCTGGCCGGACGGGCGCTGGGGGCGGCGATTGCCGACAGCGGCGCGACGGGGTCGGTCGCTGGCGCCATCGACACGCTCGCCGCGATCCGTGCCTTCGAAATGTCGCGGCCCGACCGCAAGCCGCGGTTCGGCGCGGCGGACAATGTCCCGCGCGCGATTGCCAGGCGGGTGGGCGCGAACCCCAGACGCGCGATTCTCACCACCACCGGCGGGCAGACCAACCAGCAATTGGTGGGCGAGTTTGCCTCGGCCATCGCGTCGGGCGACAGCCAATGCGCGGTAATCGTCGGTTCGGAAGCGATCTCGACCGTCCTCGCGCTCACCGCCAAGGGCGAGATTCCCGACTGGTCGGAAGAGATCGGCGGCGACTTCGAGGATCAGGGCTTCGGGGTCGAGGAACTGCTCGAACCCGTGCTGTTCATGCACGGCGCGAGCGGGGCGATTCCGCTCTATGCGCTGGCCGAGAACGCGCGGCGGCACAAGCTGGGGATGGGGCTGGAGGAATACCGGCTCGAAATCGGCAAGCTGTTCGCGCCTTTCACAAAGGTGGCGGCGGCCAACCCGCACTCCGCCGCGCCGGTGGAACGCACGGCGGAGGAACTCGCCACCGTCACCGACCGCAACCGAATCGTCGCCGAACCCTATCCGCGCATGACCGTGGCGCGCGATCAGGTGAACCAGGCGGCGGCGATCATTGTCGCTTCGGCTGGCCTCGCGCGTGAACTCGGCGTGCCTGAAGACAAGTGGGTCCACATCCATGCCGTCACCGCGGCGACCGAACTCAAGCTCTCGCAGCGGCCCGATCTGTCGGGCAATCCGGCCTCGCTGGCATCCGTCGATGCGGCGCTGGAACGGGCAGGCAAGTCGATCAGCGACATGGCTTACATCGACTTCTATTCCTGCTTCGCCATTCCGGTGTTCAACCAGTGCGATCATTTCGGCCTGTCGGTTGACGATCCGCGCGGACTGACGCTGACGGGCGGCCTGCCGTTCTTCGGCGGGGCGGGGAACAACTATTCGGCCCATGCCATCGCCGAGGCCGTGCAGCGGGTGCGGGGTGACCGGGGCAGCTTTGCGCTGGTGGGCGCGAATGGCGGCTGGATGAGCAAGTATGCGACCGGCATCTATTCGACGGAAGCTGCCGACTGGTCGGGCAATGACCGCTTCGCCGTGCTGCCCAAGGCCACCGACAAGGTGCCGCTGGCCAAGGAGCCGGTGACTGCCGCAACGGTCGAGACCTACACCATCAACCGCGGCCCCAAGGGCGCCGAGGCGATCTTCATCGGCCGCTCCGACGCAGGGGAGCGGGTGGTGGGCAATGCCGATCTGACGGATCCCGCGACCGCCGAGGCCTTCGAAAGCGGCGAGCCTTTCGGCAAGCGCCTCGCGCTGACGCAGGACGAGCGCGGGCGGACGGTGGGGCGGGTTACCGCCTAGCCCCGCCCAGAAAATCGAGCGCGTCGAAGCCCTCGGGCGCGGCGACTTCCACCACCGGATCGTCGCGATCATCGAACTCGGTGCGCAGCGCGCGGCTCATGATCGCGTGCATATGATAGAGGCAGGTGATGTAGGTGAGTTCGAGCACTTCCTCGTCGGAGAACGCCGCCTTCACCTCGGCGAACAGCGCGTCCGGCACGCGCCCGCCGTGGCACACCAGCCGGTCGGCATAGGCGAGGACAAGGCGCTCCTTCGCGTCGAACACGTCGGACGTCTGCCACACGGGCAAGGCTTCGATCTTCGCCTCGCTCACTCCCAGGCCCCGCAAACTCTTGCAGTGCTGCGAGAAGACGAATTGCGAGCCGGTCGCCCACCCTGCCCAGGTCTGGCCCAGCTCGCGCAGCACCGGATCGAGCTTGCGCGCCGGCGAACGGTAATAGGCAAAGCCCTGCGCGGCGTGGCGCAGGGTGTCGGGGGAATTGGCGAACACTGTCCACCAGTCGCCGCGGGTGCCGGTGGCGGTGCCGGGCTCGGCCACCGGATCGCGGCTGCCGAACAGGTGCTTGTAGAGCGGCAGGGCGACCTTCTCGTCCGCCTCGGCCTGCGGGACTTCGCGCAGGCGCGGCATCAGGCGTCCTCCGCCAGCGTGGCAGGCGCGTGGCGCACATCCTCCGGGGTGAAGGCGCGGGTGGTCGCCGCGAATTCGAGCATGATGCCGTTGGGATCGGTGAAATAGACCGAGCGCACGAATACCCCCTCATGCGTGTCCTTCGCGTACCCTGCGGGGCTGTCGTCGTGGTTGAACACCATGTGGGTGTGCGGCACGCCCGCCGCTTCCAGCCGGTCGAGCGCGGCCTCCAGCTCGGCCTCCTCCATGTCGAAGGCGAGGTGGTTCATCGAGCCCACCGCCGTCTTGGCATCGAAGGGAAACTTCCTCACCGAGGCGATCCCGGGCGCGGCGGGCGGCGCGTCCTTCCACCAGAAGAACGCCACCGCATTGCCCCCGCCAGCATCGAAGAAGAAGTGCTGGCCCCCGTCGGGAAGCTCGACCGTCTTGAACAGCGGCATCCCCAGCACCTCGGTATAGAACCGGGTGGTCTCCGCCATGTCGCGGCACACCAGCGCGATGTGGTTGATGCCCCTGGTGGTAATCCCCGTCTTGCCTGCCATCCTCGCTCTCCTCTGATGGCGGAGACTGCCCCGATCGCGCGCGGCTGGCAATTGCTTGCGCGAATCGGCGATTTCGGATAGATGGTTTCAATTGAAACTATCTCGCTGATGCAGGGGATCATCGCCATGAACGTCCAGAGCAAAGACCTGTTCGACAACCCCGCCGGGCTCGACGGGTTCGAATTCGTCGAGTTCTGCGCGCCGGAAAAGGGCGTGCTCGAACCGGTGTTCGAAGCGATGGGCTTCACCCGCGTGGCGCAGCACCGCTCGAAAGACGTGCACCTGTGGCGGCAGGGCGGCATCAACCTCATCGCCAATTACGAACTCAAGAGCGCCGCGTGGTACTTCGCGCGCGAGCACGGCCCCTCGGCCTGCGGCATGGCCTTCCGTGTGCGTGATGCGGCACGCGCTTATGACCACCTGATCGCCAAGGGCGCGGAGCCGGTTGCGGTGCAGACCGGGGTGATGGAACTGCGCATCCCCGCGATCCGCGGCATCGGCGGGGCGATCCTCTATCTGGTCGATCGCTACGAGGGCGCGGAAAAGGGCAATGGCCTCACCATCTACGACATCGATTTTGACTACCTCCCCGGCGTCGAGAAGCGCCCCGAAGGTGCAGGCTTCCACACCATCGATCACCTCACTCACAACGTCTACACCGGCCGGATGAAATACTGGGCCGACTACTACGAGACCCTGTTCAACTTCCGCGAGATCCGCTTCTTCGACATCAAGGGCGAATATACCGGCCTCACCTCCAAGGCGCTGACCGCGCCCGACGGCAAGATCCGCATCCCGCTCAATGAAGAGGGCGAGGGCGGCAAAGGCCAGATCGAGGAATTCCTGCGCGCCTTCAACGGCGAGGGCATCCAGCATATCGCGCTGATCTGCGATGATCTGGTCGCCTGCTGGGACCGCCTGCAAAAGCTCGGCGTGCCCTTCATGACCGCGCCGCCTGCGACCTATTACGAGATGCTGGCCGAGCGCCTGCCCGG
>CAZQOO010000172.1:0-5201 GCA_964594845.1 uncultured Porphyrobacter sp.
GGCAGTTCCTTGAACTTGCCCTTGCCGCGGCCACCGGCGTGGATCTGCGCCTTCACCACATAGAGCGGCCCGGGCAGCTTCTTGGCGGCTTCCACCGCTTCCTCGACGCTCAGCGCGGCATGGCCGGCCGGCACCGCGATCCCGTGCTTCGCGAGCAGTTCCTTGGCCTGGTATTCGTGGACGTTCATGGCGTGTCGATCCCTTCTTCTCAAATCCTGGGGAGAGGTCTGTTTGCCGCGGGCCTAAGCACGGATCGACCCTCTTGAAAAGTGCTCTGTGCAGGCGCAACAGCGAGCCTCTCATGATTGACAGGTTCCGCCTTGAAGAGATTGTCCGCGAGGCGGGCCGGATTGCCCATTCGCGCTGGCCGGGGGCTGGCCATGCGCTGACCAGCTGGGACAAGAGCCCCAACAATCCGGTGAGCGAGGCCGATCTCGAAGTTGACCGTTTCCTCAAGCGCGAGCTTCACCGTCTGCTTCCCTCGGCCGGATGGCTGTCGGAGGAAACCGCCGACGACAAGCAGCGTACCGCCAGCGGGCTGATCTGGCTGGTCGATCCGATCGACGGCACCCGCGATTTCGTGCGCGGGCGCGACGGCTGGGCGGTATCGGTGGCACTGGTGAGCGCCAACAAGCCGCTGATCGGCATGCTTGCGGCGCCGGCACGGGGCGAGGAATGGCTGGCGCAGGCGGGGCAGGGCGCGACGCTCAACGGCCAGCCGATCCGGGCCAGTCAGCGCACGCAATTCGCCGGTGCGCGGGTGCCGACCCATTCCCTGCCGAAGGAAGATGCCGATCTGGTCGCGGTCGATCAGCCCAATTCGATCGCGCTCAGGATCGCGATGGTCGCCGATGACCGCGCGGATCTCGTCGCCACGTTGCGCTGGGGCTACGAATGGGACATCGCCGCCGCCACCCTGATCGCACGCGAGGCGGGGGCCGAGGTCACCGACGCCTTCGGGCAGCCACTGGCCTACAACAAGCACGACCCGAGGGATTTCGGGGTGCTGGTGTGCTCCCCCGCTATCCACGCCGCCGCAGTCGAGCGGCTGGCTGAACGCGCGGCGGCGCTGCGCTAAAGCGCCAACCGAAACCATGCGATTGCGAAACCGAAACGGGCCAGCCTGAAGGCTGGCCCGCAAGGCCGACCGGCCGCCCGCAGCAACCGGAGGGAGCGAGGATGTCGTGCGCCGGAGGGCGCGCGACCCTATTGGGAACGCGCCGCGTTCACATCGTCCTGGCTGACCGGGATGATCTTGATCTCGACCCGGCGGTTGAGCGGTTCGTTGACGTTGTCGGCAGTCTTAACCCGCAGGTGATCATAGCTCTCGCCGAAGCCCTGCGTCGCGATTCGCGCCCGCGCGACGCCACGCGCGGCCAGGTAGTCGGCCACGGCCTGCGCGCGCTGTTCGGACAGGCGCTGGTTGGTCGCCGGCGAGCCGGTGGTGTCGGTGAAGCCGTAGACGTCGATCAGGCTGTTGGGATAGGTGATCAGGCTTTCCGCGACGTTGTTGAGCGTGTCGTAGAAGCCCGGATTGATCGCGGCCGAACCGGTGGCGAAGGTCACCCCGTCGGGCAGGCGCACGAGGATCGCGTCCTGATCGCCCACTTCCTCGACCTCGACCCCGCTGCCGGCGGTCTGTTCGCGCAAGGTGCGGATCTGGTCGTCATATTGCTTGCCGAGGATCGCCCCCGCCGAGCCGCCGATGCCGGCGCCGATGATCCGGCCGGTGTCGCCGCCAATCGCCCCGCCGAGGAGGTAGCCGAGCGTACCGCCGAGGCCCGTGCCGATCGCGGTACGCGAAATCTTCTTCTCGCCGGTATTCGGGTCTGTGACGCAGGCCGTGGTGCCAAGCAGCGCCAGCGCGGCGGTGCCTGAAAGCAGGATACGCGAAAAAGTCATGATGCTAGCCTCCCTCTTGTCCGGCGCGAAGAATGCCATGCCGTCCGGCTGACGACAAGGAATTCCGCCGGTTGTGCCGCCACCCCTGCCGCCCCCAAGCTTGACCCCGCTTGAACGGGAACGCGCCTGCCGCTGGCATTGCGGAACATTTGTGCTAGCGGTGCTGGCGTGACATCTTTTCCCTGGACCGACCTTGCGATCATTGTCGCGCTGATCGTGCTTAACGGCGTGTTCGCCATGTCCGAACTCGCGATCGTCTCGGCCAAGACCAGCGCGCTCGAGGCGCGGGCCGAAGCGGGCTCGGCCGGTGCGCGCACTGCGATCGAGCTGGCGGCCGATCCGGGCAAGTTCCTCTCGACCGTGCAGATCGGCATCACCCTGATCGGCATCATCGCCGGGGCCTATTCGGGCGCGAGCCTCGGCGGGCCGGTGGGCGAGCGGCTGGAATGGCTCGGCCTGCCGGCGAAGTATGCCGACGAGACCGGGTTTGCGGTGGTGATCGCCTTCACCACCTATCTCAGCCTGATCGTGGGCGAACTGGTCCCCAAGCAGCTGGCCCTGCGCGCAGCGGTGCCCGTGTCGCTGGTGATGGCGCGGCCGATGGCATGGATGGCGCGCGCCGCCGCGCCGCTGGTGTGGCTGCTCGACAAGAGCTCAGCGACGCTGATCGCGCTGTTCGGCCTGCGCGAGCGGGGCGAGGCCTCGGTCACCGCCGAGGAATTGCAGATGATCTTCGCCGAGGCGACCCGTTCAGGGGTGATCGAGGCCGATCAGCGCCAGATCCTCACCGGCGTGGTGCGGCTTGCCGAGCGCCCCGTGCGCGAGATGATGACCCCCCGTACAGAGGTCGACTGGATCGAGGCCGATGCCGACACCGACGAAATCCGTCAGACCATCGAGGAAAGCCCGCATTCGCTGATGCCGGTGGCGGAAGGCTCGCCCGACACGATCCTCGGCGTGGTCAAGGTGCGCGAAGTGCTCGCGGCAATGGTGGCGGGCGAACCGGTCTCGATCCGCGCGATGATGCGCCGGGTGGAGGTGGTGCCGGACCAGCTCGATGCGATGGATGCATTGAGGGCGTTGCAATCCTCCGAGGTCGCGATGGCAGTGGTGCACGACGAATACGGCCACTTCGAGGGCATCGTCACCCCGGTCGACTTGCTGACCGCGATCGTCGGCACCTTCGTCAGCGATCAGGACGAAGGCGATCTGCCGCAGGTGGTCGAGCGGGAGGATGGTTCGCTGCTGGTGGCCGGCTCGCTCTCCGCCGATGCGCTGGCTGACCGGTTGGGGCTGGAATATGGCGAGAACCGCGAATTCGGCACGGCGGCGGGCTATGTGTTGTCGGTGCTCAAGAAGCTCCCCCACGAAGGCGAACACTTCACCGATCAGGGATGGCGCTTCGAAGTGGTCGACATGGACGGCCGCCGTATCGACAAGCTGATGGTCAGCCGCGAGGATGAGGGCGGGGAGTAGTGTTTTTGTTTCGCCGCCGACCAAACCGAGAGATCAGGCGCTGGAACGGTCGCGCAGCGACCGCAAGGGCGCCAAAGGGCTCTGGCGCCCGCCCGCAGCGATGCGACCTTCAGGCCGCATGAGCGAGGATATCGCGGGCCGGAGGGCCCGCGCAAATCAGGAAGGGATCACCGTCGAGGCCGACTGACCGTCACCTTCCGGCGCGGCGATGATGTCGCGGGTGATGCGGCCCTTGGCGACCGTGTTGGTCCCGGTATCGCCAACGGTGCTGCGGATGCTCGGCGCGGCGCTGCCGGCGCGGTCGATCACGCTCGCCTCGATCCGGCTGCGCGGAGCCGGGCCGCCGAACAGGGCTTCCAGCGCTTGCTCGGCCGCCGTGCCTTCGGTCGGGCGCGGGGCGCCGGGAGCGGGCGGGGTGAGAGTAAAATCGGGCGGCACCACCAGCGGGGCCTGGCGCTGCACCGCGAACTCGTCGGGCCTGTCGCGGTTGAACACGCCGCCGCCGGAGCCGCACGCGGCCAGCATCGCCGAGGCACCGGCCAGCAGGATCACGGGTGCAAGTTTACGCATCTGAAGTCTCTCCACGGGACGCATCCCCGGTTGCGGTTTCGCCCTTGTCGCGCACGAACAGGCTGCGGGCAAGGATTATGAGAACGCCGATGGTAATCGCGGCGTCGGCAATGTTGAAGATCAGGAACGGGCGAAAGTCCCCGATATGGAAGTCGGCATAGTCGATGACATAGCCAAGATCATAGCGATCGCGGATATTGCCCAGCGCACCGCCGAGGATCAGCGCCAGCCCGAGAATTTCGCCCATCGCCTTCTCGCGCATCATCCACACCAGCACGACCAGCGCGATCACTCCCGTCATCGCCACCAGCAGCCAGCGCGTTTCCATGTCGGTCGCCTGCAGCATCCCCAAGGAAATGCCGCGGTTTTCGGTATAGGTGAGATCGAAGAACGGCAGCAGATCGATGTGCAGCACATCGCGCAGCGCCAGCGGGCCGATGATGTACATCTTCACCGCCTGATCGATCACCGCGACGAAGGCGGCGAGCGCGAGGCCGATCAGCCGGTTGCGGGTGAACAAGCCGCTCATGAACCGACAACCGCATCACAACGAGAGCACAACGCCCCGTCATCCGCCACGTCGGGCAGGTGCCGCCAGCAGCGGCCGCACTTGTGGTGCTCAGTCTTGGTCACGATCACCGCATCGCCCTGCCCGCGCGTGACTGTCGCGGTGATGAACAGTTCGGCGAGTTGTTCGTCCGAGACGCCCTCCGGCACCATCGCGGCGGGCACCACCACTTCGGCCTCGAGGCTCGAACGGATGGTCTTGTCGCGCCGCAGCGGCTCGATCGCTTCGTTGACCGCATCGCGCAGGGCTCGCAGCTGCCCCCACTTGGCGCGGTCGGCGACGACGCCGGGGATGCTCGGCCATTCGAGCAGGTGCACGCTCCCGCGCTGGCCGTTGTCATCCTCCTCGCCGTCCTCGGGATAGCGGGAGAGCCACACTTCCTCCGCCGTGAACACCAGCACCGGCGCGGCATAGCGCACCAGCGCGTGGAACAGCAGGTCGAGCACGGTGCGATAGGCGTTGCGCGTGTTCGAATCCGGCCCGTCGCAGTAGAGCGAATCCTTGCGGATATCGAAGAAGAAGGCCGAGAGGTCCTCGTTGCAGAAATCGACCAGCAGGCGGGTGTAGAGGTTGAAGTCGTAGGCCTCCGCCGCAGCCTTCAGCTTCCCGTCCAGCTCGCTCAGCAACGCGAGGATATAGACTTCCAGCTCGGGCAGCTCGCCCGCATCGCTCCAGTCGCCCACGA
>CAZQOO010000173.1:0-5198 GCA_964594845.1 uncultured Porphyrobacter sp.
CCGCCAGAGCGCTTCAGCGGCTTCAGCAGCGGGAATTGCGCTTCCCAGTAACGCAGCACGTGGGGCTTGATGCCGAGCGCCTCGCTGACTTCGCCGATGGTGCGCAGCGCGCCTTCATCTTTCCCGTCGTCGAACCCGGCCATCAATCAGCCCTCACCTTTCGTGCTTTCGATCACCCCTTGGTGATGCGTTCCTTGAGCAGCTGGCTGGCCCGGAAGGTCATCACCCGCCGCGGCGTGATCGGTACTTCGATCCCGGTCTTGGGATTGCGACCGATCCGCTCGTTCTTGTCGCGCAGCACGAAGCTGCCGAAGCCGGAAATCTTGACGTTCTCGCCGCGGGCGAGCGCATCGCTCATCTTGCCGAGGATCGCTTCGACCATCTCGAGCGATTCCGCCCGGCTGAGGCCCATCTTGCGGTTGATCGTTTCCGCCAGATCGGCGCGGGTGAGTGTGCCTACCGAACGCATCATGCGCTTTCTCCTTCGTGGCGCGACCCATCGAAGACCTGTAGCTTACTATTTTCCGACGCATTTGCAATGCGATGGACGGGGCAAGCTTGAGTTTTCAGCAATTGTGTTAGCGAATCCCTGCGTAAACCGTGGTGCGATCACATGCGGATCAGGCTCGCACCCCAAGTGAAGCCACCCCCCATTGCTTCCAGCATCACCAAATCACCGGATTTGATCCGCCCGTCCTTGCGCGCGGCATCAAGCGCGAGCGGCACCGAGGCGGCCGACGTGTTGGCGTGGCGATCGACCGTGACGATCACCTTGTCGGACGAAATCCCGAGCTTGCGCGCGGTTGCATCGAGAATCCGGGCATTGGCCTGGTGCGGCACCACCCAGTCGAGATCACTGGCCGAAAAACCGCTTTCCTCAAGCACTTCCTTGAGAACATCGGAGAGGTTGACGACCGCGTGGCGGAACACTTCCGGGCCGCGCATGCGGACATGACCGACCGTCTGCGTGGTCGAGGGACCGCCATCGACATAGAGCAGATCATGGCACGCACCATCGGCGTGGAGCTTGCTGGCGATGATCCCGGGTGCATCCTTGCCGACATTCTCCGCCGACGGTGCCTCCAGCACCACCGCCCCGGCGCCGTCGCCGAATAGCACGCAGGTGGTCCGATCCTCCCAGTCGAGAATGCGGCTGAAGGTCTCAGCCCCGATCACCAGCGCACGGCTCGCCATGCCGGTGCGCAGCAGCGAATCGGCCACGCTCAGCGCATAGAGGAAGCCCGAGCACACCGCCGCGACGTCAAAGGCAATGCAGCCGTTGCAGCCCAATGCGGACTGCACCTTGGTGGCAGTGGCGGGAAAGGTGTTGTCCGGCGTGGCGGTGGCGAGCACGATCAGTCCGATGCTCGATGCATCGACCCCGGCATCGGCCAGCGCAGCGCGGGCTGCGGCGGTGGCGAGCGTCGCGGTGGTCTCGCCCTCGGCGGCGATATGGCGCTGGCGGATGCCGGTGCGCTCGACGATCCACTCATCCGAGGTATCAACCCGCTCGGCGAGCATGGCGTTGGTCACCACCTGGCGCGGGAGCGCCGATCCGGTGCCGAGCAGGCGCGATCCGCTCACGCTGCGCCCTCGTCGCTCGCCTTGACCGCGCGGCCATTGCCGCCGCCATGCGAAAACGCTTCCTGTCCGAGCTCGGCAAGGTCATGCGCGATCCGCTCGGTCAGCTTGTTCTCGAGCAGGCGTGCGGCCACCGCAACCGCATTGGCCACGCCCTTGGCATTGGCGCTGCCGTGGCTCTTCACCACCACGCCGTTGAGACCGAGGAACACTGCGCCATTGTGGTTGTTGGGATCGAGATGGTGCTTCAGGAGCTCGGTCGCCGGGCGCGAGACAAGGAAGCCGATCTTCGAACGCAACGAGGACGTGAAGGCCTGCCGCAGCAGATCGGTAACGAAGCGCGCCGAGCCCTCGATCGCCTTCAGCGCAATATTGCCTGAGAAACCGTCGGTCACCACCACATGGGTTTCTCCGCGATTGATCTTGTCGCTTTCGACGAAGCCGTCGAACTTCAGCGCCAGCCGGCCCTCGCCATTGGCCGAAGCGGCAGTGAGCATGGCGGCGGCATCGCGCAGTTCCTCGGTGCCCTTGATTTCCTCGGTACCGATGTTGAGCAGCCGCACCACCGGCTTGTCGAAGCCGTTGACGATGCGCGAATAGGCCGCGCCCATCACCGCGAACTGGACGAGATTGCGGGCATCGGCCTCGGTATTGGCACCGAGATCGAGCATCACCACGTCGTGTTCCTGCAAGGTGGGCATGATTGCCGCGAGCGCGGGGCGATCGATCCCCGGCATGGTTCTGAGCGCGATCTTGCTCATCGCCATCAGCGCGCCGGTATTGCCCGCGCTGACCGCAGCGCCGGCATCACCGGTCTTCACCGCATTGACGGCAAGCCCCATGCTGGTGGTCTTGGCGCGGCGGATGGCGCGGCTGGGCAGCTCGTCGCCGCCGACCACATCTTCGCAATGGAGGATTTCGGAAGCACTGCGCAGGTTCGGGTGGTTGTCGAGCGCGGCCGCTATGCGCTGCCCGTCGCCCACCAGCAGGAACTTGAACTCGTCGTGACGGCGACGGGCAAGCGCCGCGCCCTCGACCATCACGCGCACGCCTTCGTCGCCGCCCATCGCATCGACAGCGATACGCGGCAGGCTCATCGTGCTTCTCTCCGGTCTATCGTGCAGGCCACCGGCGATCAGCCGACGGCAACAACCTGACGCCCGTTGTAGTGGCCGCAATGGCCGCAGATGTTGTGCGGGCGCTTCAGCTCACCGCAGTTCGGGCATTCGTGAAACGCCTCGACCTTGAGGGCATCGTGCGAACGACGCATGCCACGACGGGAAGGCGATACTTTTCTCTTGGGGACAGCCATGGCGGCACCAATTCCTCAAATAAACACGTGTTGAGCGCCAGAAGCGCCGCGATTCTCGATGGCCGCCCTTACGGCAACGAAAGCGCGCGCACAAGCCAACGCAGGTGCGTGCATTCCATTGCCAGCAGCGGCGGGAAGGCGCGCGCTATAGCGGAAAATTCGCGCGTTGCAACCCGACTCCGGCCAGCCTAGGCAGAGCGCAGACTATCGAGGGGATCCCATCAATGACTGTGCTTCCAGTAACGCTCGCCGCCGCAGCGGCGGCCGCCGTGCTCAACATCTGGCTGTCGATCCGCATCGGCGCGGTCCGCCGCGCACTCGGCATCTCGGTTGGCGATGGCGGGAGCGAGGCGCTGCAACGCCGGATGCGCGCGCAGCTGAACTACGTCGAGAACACCGCCTTCGTGCTGGTGCTGCTGGCGGCGATCGAGCTGGCCGGCGCGGGCAGCTTCTGGCTGGCCTATGTGGCGGTGGCCTATTTCATCGGCCGGGTGCTGCACGGCTTCGGCATGGACGGCGGCAACTGGGGCTGGGGCCGCATGCTTGGCACGCTTGTGACGATGCTGACCCAGCTGGGCCTCGCCGTGGTCGCAGCGCTGGTGGCTGCGGGGGTGCTTTAGGCAACCTTGACGAGCTTGCCCGCGCGTTCGGGCATATCGGCGGGCAGGCAGATATCCCAGGCAAGACCTGCCCACTCCAACAGCGCGATGAAGCGGTAACCCCAGTCGCTCTGGCCCGGGTGGAGGCCGACCCGCGCGCTGCCGGGGTAGGCATGGTGGTTATTGTGCCAGGCCTCGCCCATGGTGAGTATGCCCGCCCACGGCACATCATGGGCCTGCACCCCTGCGCCCGCGACCTGCCAGCTCTGCGGCCCTCGGCGGTGCGCCAGATGCCCGACCAGCCAATGGCCATGCACTGTCAGCGCCACACGGACAAACACGCCCCACACAACGAAAGGCCAGCCGCCGAGCGCATAAAGTGCCCCTGCAACGGGAAGCTGCTGGAGCATCCACGTCCGCTCCAGCCAGCGGATCAGCGGATCGGCCTCCAGCCGTACGGCGTCGAAACGTGGCGGGTGGTCGAGGTCGAGGCGGCAATGCAACTGCCACCACGCGTCGACCAGCATCGGGCGACGATGGGCCAGATAATCGTGGCAAAGCGGCTGGCGCTGGGCCCAGTCGCGCAGATCGTGGGTCTTCACGATCCACACCGGCCCGCTCATCCCGGCCACGGTGCCGCACCATATGAGGAAGGCGCGCAAGGCAGGTATTGTGCGAAAGCTGCCGTGGATCAGCAGGCGATGAAAGCCGACCGAATGGCCGAGCAGCAACATCGCGCCGGTCAGGCCCAGACCCACCGCAACCGCCGCCGGAGTGGTAAAGAACGGCGTCAGCGCCAATGCGGCCAGCGCGATGCCCCCGTTCCACAGGCTATGACCCATGTCCCAGCGCACCTGGCCGGCGCGCGGATCGGCCCCTGGCGTCTCGACAATCCAGTTGACCTCGCACCGGTCCCGCGTGCCGATCTGCTCCATCGCCTGCTCTCGCTATTCTGTAGATAATTAATGCATCGCTTAATTATTGGATATCACTGGAAAGCAATTAAGCAAGCGCTTATACGCTGCGCCATGCAAAAAGTGTTCGAAGCCCTCGCCTCCACCGTGCGCCGCAAGATTCTTGCCTATCTGTCGGAATCCGAGCTCACCGCGGGCCAGATCGCCGAGCGGTTCGACATCTCCAAGCCAGCCGTCTCGCAGCACCTCAGTGTGCTGGAGAATGCCGGGCTGGTGGAGAGCGAGAAACGCGGGCAGTTCGTGCACTACCGACTGGTGCGCGAGAACCTTGCCAACACACTCAATTCCTATGTGCAGGAAGTCTGCCCGGTTTCGCGCCCGCTCAAAAAGGAGAGCAAGGCGCTGAGCGAGGCGGCAAAAGGCGCGGATCAGGACAACGCATAGTCCGAAACAAACGCATTGGTCTTGCGCTCGCGGCCGAAAGTGCTCGTCGGGCCGTGGCCGGGGATGAACATCACGTCCTCGCCGAGCGGCCAGAGACGCTGGGTGATCGAGTCGATCAAATCCTGATGATTGCCGCGCGGGAAGTCGGTGCGGCCGATGCTGCCCTGAAACAGCACGTCGCCGACAATCGCGAAGCGGCTCGGCGCATGGTAGAACACCACGTGGCCGGGGGTGTGGCCGGGGCAGTGGATCACGTCCAGAGTGAGGTCGCCCACCGTCACCGTGTCGCCGTGGTGAAGCCAGCGGGTCGGGGTGAAGCTCTTCGCCACCATTCCCCAGCGCGGGCCG
>CAZQOO010000174.1:0-5171 GCA_964594845.1 uncultured Porphyrobacter sp.
CGTGCGGGTGGTAGTTGCCCATCACGTCGCCGACGATCTTGGCGCTCTTGCGGTAAGGCTTGCCCGCGACGAACCCGCCTTCCTGGCTGGCGAACAGGATGCGGCGATGCACCGGCTTCAGCCCGTCGCGCACATCGGGCAGCGCGCGGCTGACGATCACACTCATCGCATAGTCGAGATAGCTCGACTTCATCTCGTCGACGATGTCGACGCGGTCGAAACCGCCCATCGGCGAAGGCGGAGGGGAATAGAGAATGTCGCTGTCGTCGCTCAAGATCGGGGCCGTTTCTGCTAGTGTTCATGAGGCCCCGCACGGGGGCAATGGCCGTTGCGGCCGGAACTGTTCGCCTATGTAGGGCCCGGTGGCTGCTTTCGCCACCTCTGCACGCGAACACAGCGCGAACACCGTACCTTTTTCCACATTTCGCAAAAGGGTCGCGCTGCTGCGCGCGGCACCATTCAAAAGCCGTTCAGCACGGCTCGCCTAGCAGGAATTGCAAATTCCGTGCGAGCCGTCCAAAGGCAGCACAACCTTTCACCCGGTTTCAGGGGGCAGACCCCGGGCCGAGCGATCTCTGGAGGATGAATTGACCAACCTGTTTGCGACCCGTCCGAACCGCGCCGGTCTTGCGCGCAACCTCGCTCTGGCGATCGCGCTTGCGAGCGGCAGCGCGCTGCTGGTGTCGCCCGCCTTCACCGATGCGGCCCATGCCCAGAGGAAGGACAAGAAGAAGGACAAGGACGAGGGCAAGGCCGAGTATTCCAAGGAATTCGTCGCTGCCTTCCAGCCGCTCAACACCGCGCTGTCGGCCGAGGGGACGGATGTGAACGCGCTGCGTCCGCAGGTCGAAGCCTTGCTGACCCAGGCGGTTTCGCCCGATGAAAAGCTCGCCGCCGGTGGTCTTGCCTACAACGCCGGCAACAAGCTGACCGACCGCACCCTCCAGCTCAAGGGCATGGAGATGATGCTCGCAAGCGGCAAGCTCGCCCCGGCGGAAGTGGCGCGTTACAACTTCGTGGCTTACCAGCTCGCGAATGCGCTGCAGGATTACCCGAAGTCGCGCGGTTATCTCCAGAAGGCGATCGACGGCGGTTTCGCGACCGAAACGGTCAGCACCGCCGACCTCGAAATCACCATGGCCGAAAGCTATTTCTCGGCCAATGAATTCGTTGCCGGTCTCGAATACCTCGACAAGGCGATCAAGGCCCGCAAGGCCTCGGGCAAGCCGGTCGATGCGCAGTGGTATCGCCGCGGAATCACCGTTGCCTACAACAACCAGGTTGTGCCGCAGATCTATGATCTGGTGGTTGTCTGGCTGGCCGACTACCCGACCAGCGAGAACTGGCGTGACGGGATCAACCTCACCCGCAATCTCAACAACTACGAAGGCCCGGAAATCCTCGATCTGCTCCGCCTGTCGCGCACCGCCGGCGTGCTGGCCGACAAGACCGACTACATCTACTACATCGAGGCCGCCGATGCGCGTCGTCTTCCCAAGGAAGTCAAGGACGTGATCTCCGAGGCCTATGCCAAGAACGCGGTGAGCAAGGACGATATCTTCGTTGCCGATTCGCTCGCCACCGCCAATAGCCGCATCAAGACCGATCAGGCCGAACTGCCGGCACTGGAGCGGGACGCCAATGCTGCCTCTGCCGGTGTACGCACCGTGTTTGCCGCAGGCGATGCCTTCCTGAGCTATGGCGAGTATGCCAAGGCCGCAGGCTTCTACGAGAAGAGCCTCGGCATGGCCGGGGTCGAGCGCAATACCGCGCTCACCCGTCTCGGCATCGCACAGATCGGGATGGGCAGTTACGCCGCCGCACAGGCGACTTTGGCACAGGTTGACGGTGCGCGTGCGCCGATCGCCAAGCTGTGGTCGGCCTTTGCGGCCCAGCAGGCTGCCGCCGCGACCGCGCCGGCCGCCTGACAAGCCTTCGGCCAAACGTGAAGGAGGGCGGCGGGCACTGGCCTGCCGCCCTTTCTTGTTGATCGAAGCCCTATCGATGTGACGAGGCTCTCCCACGCTTGCGGGAGCCGTCTGGCGCGCCTAAATGGCCCCCTATGAACGACCTCGCCAGCACCCCGCCGTCCGATCCTGCCGCGCCGCGCCCCGCACGCCAGCGCAAGCCCGACTGGATCCGTGTGCGCGCCCCCGTGAGCGAGGGCTATCATGAAACGCGCCGTCTGATGCGCGACCTCAACCTCAACACGGTGTGCGAGGAAGCCGCCTGCCCGAACATCGGCGAGTGCTGGACCAAGAAGCACGCGACGGTGATGATCCTCGGCGATGTCTGCACGCGGGCCTGCGCCTTCTGCAACGTCAAGACCGGGATGCCGCGCGCGGTCGACCCGATGGAGCCGGAAAACACCGCGATTGCCGCAGCCAAGATGGGGCTTGAGCATATCGTCATCACCAGCGTCGATCGTGACGATCTGCCCGACGGCGGGGCAAGCCAGTTCGTCAAGGTGATCGAGGCGCTGCGGCGCACGACGCCCAAGACCACGATCGAGATCCTCACGCCAGATTTCCGCGGCAAGATGCGCCGCGCGGTGGAGATGATCTGCGAGGCCGGGCCGGACGTCTACAATCACAACCTCGAAACCGTGCCCCGGCTCTATCCCACGATCCGTCCGGGCGCGCGTTACTATGCCTCGCTGCGACTGCTGGAAGAGGTGAAGGCCCACAATCCGCTGATCTTCACCAAGTCGGGGATCATGCTGGGGCTCGGCGAACAGCGGCTCGAAGTGCATCAGGTGATGGACGACATGCGCTCGGCCGAGGTCGATTTCATCACCATGGGGCAATACCTCCAGCCCACGCCCAAGCACGCCAAGGTCGAGGAATTCGTCACGCCCAAGGCCTTTGCCGCCTATGGCGCGATCGCCCGGGCCAAGGGCTTCCTGCAAGTCGCCTCCAGCCCGCTCACGCGCTCTAGCTATCACGCGGGCGAGGATTTCGCGGTGATGCGTGCCGCACGCGAGGAAAAGCTCGCGCGGGCTGGAGCCAAGGCTCAGCTCTAGTGCCTGGCATCCGCGAAACCCGCCGCCTGCCCTACAGCGCCGAGCAGATGTTCGATCTGGTGGCGGACGTCGGCCGCTATGGCGAGTTCCTGCCCTGGGTGGTGGCGACCCGCGTGCGCTCCAACTCCGACACCGAGATGGTCGCCGACATGGTGGTGGGGTTCAAATCCCTGCGCGAAAGCTTCACATCGCGCGTGAAGAAGGATCGCCCGCGCGAGATTGACGTGCATTACGTCGACGGGCCGCTCTCCGATCTCGACAATGTCTGGACCTTCCGCGCCGTGGACGATCACACCTGCGAGATCGACTTCCTCGTCGAATTCACCTTCAAGAACCGCCTGTTCGAGAAGATCGCCGGGCAATATTTCGACAAGGCCTTCCGCAAGATGGTGGAGGCCTTCGAAAAGCGCGCGGCCGAGCTTTACGGCAACAGCAGCTCCAGCGCGCAGAGCGTGGCCTGACGGCGGATTTCGGCGCGGCCTTCGGGCCCCTCGCCGCCCTCGAAGAACTTGAGCTCGCCCTCCGGCTCGCCGTCGGCATTGCGCACGACGCGGGCGAACACCACGGTGCCGACTGGTTTCAGCGCGGTGCCGCCGCCGGGCCCGGCAACCCCGCTGATTGCCACCGCGACATCGGCCTTGGATCGGTCCAGCGCACCCTTCGCCATCGCCCAGGCGCAGGCAATCGAGACCGCGCCGAAGGTCTCGATGATGTCCTGCGCGACGCCCAGCATCTCCATCTTGGCTTCGTTGGAATAGGTCACGAAGCCGCGATCGAGCACAGCCGAGGAACCCGCGATCTCGGTGATTGCGCCGGCCACCAGACCGCCGGTGCAGCTTTCGGCGGTGGCGAGCTTGCGCCCGGCCGCGGCGTTTTCGGCCACGACCCGGGCGGCAAGGCTGGTGATATCGTCGGGCAGGAGCATGGCGCGCCTACTTGCTCTTGCGTGCCGGAGCAGCGCCGCAGATTGCCGGTTCCTTGAGATCGGCAACCTCGGCGATGAAGGTCATCAGCCCTGCGACATTCTCGACCGGCAGCGGGCTCAGCAGTTCCATCCCGCGCTCGATCTTGCCGCAGCTGTCAGGCTTGATCTCGCCCGCGATCATCTGGCCGACGAGGCCATCGACGAAGGGCCGCAGCGATTCCTCGGGCAGGGCGGCGATCATGGCGGTCATGTCGGTGCCCGACTTGGCCTCGCCTGCGGCATCCTTCGCCATGAAGGTCTTGAGCAGGCGGAACGCGCCGGGCCAAGCGCTGTTCTGGCGCGCGCGGAACTTCTCGATGAAGGCATCGCCGCCCTTGGCCATGAAACCGTCGCGCCCCAGCTGGCTGGCGCAGGCAGTGCTGACCGCATCATAGGCGATCGGCATGGCATAGAGCACCGTATCGCCCAGATCGGCGGCGGCGACGCAGGTCTGCTGCTGGGCCTGGGCGGTGGTGGCCGTGGCGAGGGCAACGAAGGCGAGAGCAGGGGCAAGAACACGCTTGGTCATCTCAGGGAATCCTCTCAGGCAAGGGTAAGCAGAACGATGGCCTGCGCGGCTATGCCTTCGCCGCGGCCGGTGAAGCCGAGTTTCTCGGTGGTGGTCGCCTTGATGCTGACCGCGCTTTCGCTGGTGCCCATGATTTGGGCAACGCTCGCGCGCATGGCGGGGCGGTGCGGGCCGATCTTGGGCGCCTCGCAGATGAGGGTAAGATCGACATTGCCTATGTCATAGCCAGCGTTGCGCGCGAGGGTCACCGCATGCGCAAGAAACCGGTCGGAGCGGGCGCCGCGCCACTGCGGATCGCTCGGCGGGAAATGCGTGCCGATATCGCCCCCGCCGATCGCGCCGAGCACGGCATCCGTTATGGCGTGCAGCGCAACGTCGGCATCGGAGTGGCCGGCAAGGCCCTTGTCATACGGGATCTGCACCCCGCACAGCCACAGTTCCTCGCCCGCTTCGAGGCGGTGGACGTCATAGCCCTGTCCCACGCGGAAGGCTGGCAAGGTGGCGGCGTTCACGAAATCCTCCGCAAAGGTGATCTTCTTCAGGCACTCGTCTCCATCGACCAGCGCAACTGAACCTGAGCTTGCAACCAGCACCTGCGCATCGTCGCCCGCATCGGTAGCGCCGTTCCACGCGCGGTGGGCGGCGAGGATGTCGGG
>CAZQOO010000175.1:0-3367 GCA_964594845.1 uncultured Porphyrobacter sp.
GGCATTGTCCTCGGTCTCGACGATCCCCTCGCAAGTCACTGTCACCTCGCGCGCGCCGGGCTCGACCCCGATCAGCGTGACGTGGTTGAAGTGCTGGTCGTCATACTCCAACTCGGCATGGGCATTCTCGAAGGTCATGCGCCATGCGATGATGCGCTGGCCCTGCGTCTCCTTGGGCGTCAGCCGCAAGCGCTGCAGCGCGTGCATCACCGGTTCGCCGAAGGCGTAATGCGTGGTGTGCCGGATCGAGAGTCTCATCGTGCTCATGCGAGGAACCGGTAATCTTCGGCGATCGCCTGGGCGATGGCGGCATTGCGGGCGAGGAAATCGACCAGAAATTCGTGCAGCCCCTGATCGAAGATCTGGTCCACCGCGAGGTGGCTGATGCGGGTGTCGGCATCGCGCATCAGGTGGACCGCCCGCCCCTCCGTCCCGTGCATCCGGGCCAGCGCAGCGAGGTTGTCGCGCAGGGCATTGCGGCAGAAAGCGAGGCTGCGCGGGAAGCGGTCATCCAGCACCAGGAACTCGACGATCCCGCGCGCCTCGATCTGCCCGGCATTGAGCCAGGAATAGACCCGCGCTCCCGCGACCGAGCGCAGCACCTGCTCCCACTGCCCGGTATCGAGGCTCGACCCGACATAGGAAAGCGAGGGCAGCAGCAGGAAATACTTCATGTCGAGAATACGCGCGGTGGAATCGGCGCGCTCGATGAAGGTGCCGGCGCGGCTGAAGTGATAGCCCTCGTCGCGCAGCATCGATCCGTCGAAGGCGCCGTGCACCTGCGTGCCGGCGCGCCGGATCGCGCCCAGAACCTCGCCCACAACAGTCGGGCCGACCGGCCGGGCGAGCAGCCTATCGAGCGTCATCCAGTTCTCGTTGACCGCTTCCCACACGTCCGAGGAGATGTTGATGCGGGCGGCTCTCGCATTGCTGCGCACCGCGCCGAACATCGACCGGACATTGCCGGGATTGGAGCTGCCGCGCAGCACGAAGTTCCACACCGACAGTCCGTCATAGCCGTCATGCGCGGCTTCGTATTGCGCCTGCAGGCCGAGCGTGGCGATCACCGAGCGCCATTCGGCCTCCGCGGCGACGATATCGCGCGTCAGCGCCATGCGCAGCGCCGCTTCGAGCAGGCGCGCGGTGTTCTCGGCCCGCTCGAGATAGCGGAACATCCAGAACAGGCTGTTGGCGGTGCGGCCTAGCATGGTTCGGTTCTCCCCATCCTAGTCCTTGAGCACCCAGGTGTCCTTGGTGCCGCCCCCTTGCGAGGAATTGACCACCAGCGAACCCTTCTTGAGCGCCACCCGCGTGAGCCCCCCAGGGGTGATGTCGATGCCTTCGGGGCTGACGAGCACGAAGGGCCGAAGATCGACATGGCGCGGCGCAAGGCCGGCACGGGTGTAGGTCGGGCAGGTCGACAGCGCGAGCGTGGGCTGGGCGATGTAGTTCTCGGGCTTTGCCTTCAGCTTCTCGCGGAAGGCGACAATCTCGCGCTTCGAGGACGTCGGCCCGATCAGCATCCCGTAGCCGCCCGAGCCATGGACTTCCTTGACCACCAGCTCGGCAAGGTTGTCGAGCACATAGGCAAGGCTGTCGGGATCGGCGCAGCGCCACGTTTGCACGTTGGGCAGCAGCGGCTTCTCGCCGGTGTAGAATTCGACGATCTCGGGCATGAAGGAATAGATCGCCTTGTCGTCGGCAACCCCCGTGCCCGGCGCATTGGCAATGGTGATCCCGCCCGAGCGGTAGACATCCATGATCCCCGGCACGCCGAGCGCGCTTTCGGGATTGAAGGTCAGCGGATCGAGGAAATCGTCGTCGACCCGGCGATAGAGCACGTCGATCGGCTTGTAGCCGCGGGTGGTGCGCATCTGCACCCGCCCGCCGACCACCCGCAGATCGCTCCCCTCTACCAGCTCTGCGCCCATCTGGTCGGCAAGGAAGGCATGCTCGAAATAGGCCGAGTTGTAGATCCCCGGCGTCAGCACCGCCACCGTCGGCTTGCCCCCGCCAAACACGGGCGGAACGCAGGCGGCAAGGCTGCGCGCGAGGCGGCGCGGATAGTTGGAGACGCTCTCGACCGCGATCCGGCTGAACAGATCCGGGAACATCGCCATCATCGTCTCGCGGTTCTCCAGCATGTAGGAGACCCCCGAAGGCGTCCGGGCATTGTCTTCCAGCACGAAGAACTCGTCCGGCCCGGTGCGCACCAGATCAATGCCGACGATATGGGTGTAGATCCCGCCCGGCGGGGTGAAGCCGACCATGTTGGCGAGCCAGGCGTCATTGGTGCGCAGCAGCCGTTCGGGCAGGCGCCCGGCGCGCACGATCTCCTGCCGGTGATAGAGATCGTAGAGGAAGGAATTGAGCGCCCGCACGCGCTGCTCGATCCCGCGCGACAGCCGCCGCCATTCGTTGGCGGTGATGATGCGTGGCACCATGTCGAACGGGATCAGGCGCTCTTCCGCCTCGTTCTCGCCATAGACGTTGAAGGTGATGCCGGTGCGGCGGAAGGTGTCATCCGCCTCGCGGTTCTTGCGCTTGAGGAATTCGCCGGGCTGCTCGCCGAACCATCGGCAATATTCGGCATAGGCGGGGCGCGTCTGGCCACTGCCGTCGAACATCTCGTCGAAATTGCCGGTTCCCGCGCTCATTGACCCCCGCATGACCCTTAGGTGCAATGCAACAATTAACGGCGGTTTTGTAAAAGGAAAGCGGTTGCTGCATCACGCGCAACATCTTTGCGCAAGTGTGCTCAGCGGGTGGCTTCAAGCTCGGCAAGCACGGTGGTGATCACCTGCGGATCATAGGTGAAGCCGATATGGGTGCAGCGCACCGCGATCGCGCGGTCGCGCTCGCCCGGGCGACCGGCGGCACAGCGCGGGGCGATGGCGCCATCATTGGCGCTCCACAGTGCGACCGTCTCGACCGGCGGCTTGGCGGCGAGATCGGCCTCGATCGGCGGGGCATCGACCGAATGGCCGGTGATGAACTGGTAGGCCCGCCAGACATTGTTGGCGCGCGGAGAGCCGCTGAAGGGCGAGCCCATGGTGATGACCTTCGCCACCGCATCGGGCTGGCGCTTGGCCAGCTCGCGCGCGAACAGGCCGCCAAGGCTCCAGCCCAGCAGAACCACCGGGCGCCCGTGGCGCGCGTGGAGATCGGCCAGCCGCGCTTCAAGAAATTCGAAACGCTCCTCGTCCGGGCCCCAGTTGAAGCCCAGACCCCAGCGCTTGGTGCTGTGGCCGGCCGCTTCAAGCTGATGTGCCAGATAGCGCATCCGCACCGGGTGGGTGGCAAAGCCCGGCAGGATCATCACCATCTGCGGATTGGCGGTGGCAGGAATGTCAAGCTTGCGGCGCGG
>CAZQOO010000175.1:3467-5149 GCA_964594845.1 uncultured Porphyrobacter sp.
GTCGCGGTGAAATCGGAGGTGGTGGGCGTCACCGTGCCATCCATCGTCATGCGCGCATCGCCCTCGGGGGTCTTGCACACCATCACCGCGTCCATCTTGCCGTCCTTGAGGCTGAAGCGTTCATAGGAGCACTCGCCGTTCTGGCCGCGCTTCATCATCTCCTCGAAGCCCTTGTCGACCTCTTCCTGCGTCAGGCAGTATTCGGTGGTGGTGGTGAGCCCGGCACCGTGGCCCGCCATTTCGGCGGGCATGCCGGGGATTTCCATGCCGGTCATGGTGATCACCGCCTTGTACTGGCCCGGCTCGGGCTTCAGCCCCTCGGCCTCGGCCTTCCTGGCCGCTTCCTTCATGCTGACTTCGCCATCCCCGTCGGCATCGGCATTGCCGCCCGAACAGCCAGCCAGCAATACGGCCCCGGCTGCGGCGATGATGGTGATGCGCTTCATGTTCTCGTCTCCTGCTGCCTTTGCGCTGCCATAGCAGCATTCACCCCGAAACGTCCCATCGAAAAGCGTGCGCCGCCTTGCACGTCCCTGCTTTGTTCCCCATAGAGCACCCATGGCCGAACTCGTGATCCGCCGCGGACTGGACGAGCCCGAAACGGGCGCGGACTTCACCCCGCACCGCCCCCAGCGCCCCGACAAGTCGATGGGCGGCATACCGTTCAAGCTGGTGTCGGACTACGAGCCCGCCGGCGACCAGCCGACCGCGATCAAGGAACTGACCGAGAGCGCGCTGGCGGGCGAGAAGACGCAGGTGCTGCTCGGCGTCACCGGCTCGGGCAAGACCTTCACCATGGCCAAGGTGATCGAGACCTTGCAGCGCCCGGCGCTGATCCTTGCCCCCAACAAGATCCTCGCTGCCCAGCTCTATGGCGAATTCAAGAGCTTCTTCCCCGAAAACGCGGTCGAATATTTCGTCTCCTACTACGACTACTACCAGCCCGAAGCCTACGTCCCGCGCTCGGACACCTACATCGAGAAGGAAAGCTCGGTGAACGAGGCGATCGACCGGATGCGCCACTCGGCCACCCGCGCACTGCTCGAACGCGACGACGTGATCATCGTGGCCTCGGTCTCGTGCATCTACGGCATCGGCTCGGTCGAGACCTATTCGGCGATGATCTTCGACATCAAGCTGGGCGAGAGCGTCGACCAGCGCGAGCTGATCCGCAAGCTCGTCGCGCTGCAATACAAGCGGAACGATGCCGCCTTCACCCGCGGCTGCTTCCGGGTGCGCGGGGACAGCCTCGAAATCTTCCCCTCGCACTACGAGGACATGGCCTGGCGGGTCAGCTTCTTCGGCGACGAGATCGAGGCGATCAGCGAGTTCGATCCGCTCACCGGCACCAGGGGCGCTTCATTGGAGAAGGTGCGGGTCTATGCCAATTCGCACTATGTCACGCCGGGGCCGACGATGAAGCAGGCGATGGCGGCGATCAAATTCGAGCTGGAGGAACGGCTCAAGGAACTGGAGGCCGAGGGCAAGCTGCTCGAACGCCAGCGGCTGGAACAGCGCACCAATTTCGACCTCGAAATGATCGGAGCCACGGGTTCCTGCGCCGGGATCGAGAACTACAGCCGCTTCCTCACCGGCAGGCTCCCGGGCGAACCACCGCCGACGCTGTTCGAATACCTGCCCGAAAATGCGCTGCTGTTCGTCGATGAAAGCCACCAGACCGT
>CAZQOO010000176.1:0-5104 GCA_964594845.1 uncultured Porphyrobacter sp.
TGCAACGGTTGCGGCTGACGCCAAAGGCCACGCAGGGGCAGCGCATTATCGACTGGCAGATGGGCTTTGATAATGCCCATGCCGAACTGCAGTATGACGATCAGCACTTCAACCACGTCACGCTGATCGGGCTGGCCCCCGGTGCGCGTGAGGTGACGGTGACCTGTCACGGCACGGTGATGACCGAGGATAATGCCGGTGTGATTGGCCGCCATTCGGGCCACCTGCCCTTGTGGAGTTTCCTGCGCCAGACCCCGCTCACCCGTCCGGGGCCGCGCCTGCGCGCCCTGCTGCGCGAGGTGCCGGGTCCGGCAGGGGATGCGCCGCTGGATTTCCTTCACGCGCTTTCGGGCCTGGTCCGCGAACGCATCGCCTACGAGGCCGGCCGCACCCATTCGGCCACCACCGCCGAGGAGGCGGTCGTGCACGGCTATGGCGTGTGCCAGGACCATGCGCATATCTTCATCGGTGCCGCGCGGGCGAACGGAATACCGGCGCGCTATGTCAGCGGCTATCTGATGATGGACGACCGGATCGAGCAGGAAGCCACCCACGCCTGGGCCGAAGCCCATGTCGAGGGGCTGGGCTGGGTCGGTTTCGATGTCTCGAACGGCATCTGCCCCGATCCGCGCTATGTCCGTGTCGCCACGGGAAGCGACTATCGCGACGCCGCGCCGGTCACCGGCATCAGCTTCGGCGGGATGGACGAGGTGCTGCGCGTCGGTGTTGCGGTCGCGCTGCATGTGCCCGACAGCCAGCAACAGGACCAGACCAACCAGTAGCCTTGCGCTTTGCGCGCGCCGCGCTTTGGGCTAGGGCGATGCCCTTTGGGCAAGCCTGCGGGGGGAGACAGACCGACATGACCTATTGCGTTGGCATGGTGCTCGACCGCGGCCTTGTCCTGATGAGCGACACCCGCACCAATTCGGGCGTCGACAACATCTCGACCTTCCGCAAGCTGTTCCACTGGAGCGTCCCGGGCGAGCGCATGATCGCGGTGATGACCGCCGGAAACCTTGCCACCACGCAGGCCGTGATCAGCCAGCTGGAAGAGCGCACCAAGGCCCCGTCCGAGCGCGAGAACACCTTGCTCAAGGGCCCGACCATGTTCCAGGTCGCGACCGAGATCGGCCGGCTGTTGCGCACCACCATCGAGGACGTGCAGCGCTCCAATGGCGACACCGGCAAGGGTCGCTTTACCGCAACCATGATCGTCGCCGGACAGATCGCGGGGATGCAGCCGCGGCTGTTCATGATCTATCCCGAAGGCAACTTCATCGAGGCGAGCTGGGACACTCCGTTCTTCCAGATCGGCGAAACCAAGTATGGCCGCCCGATCCTGATCCGCGGCTATGACCGGGGCATGAGCTTCGAGGATGCCGTCAAGCTGATGATGGTCAGCTTCGATTCCACCCTCAAGGCTAACCTGTCGGTCGGCCTGCCGCTCGATCTGCTGGTGATCGGCAAGGACGGTTTTGCGCCGACCCACGAACACCGGGTGACGGCCGACGATCCCTATTTCACCACGATCTCGTCGGGTTGGGGTGATGCACTGCGTTCGGCGTTCCATTCGCTGCCTCCGTATAGTTTCGGTGGCGAGGCCTAAGCAGCGGGCCAGATCAAGGTTCGTTTCGGAGAGAAATATCTCAATAAAATCATTGCCTTAATCCGTACCGGATATGGTAAATCCTCCGGAACGGGGGCGACCTTGCGTGAATTGCCTAGGGGGTTGGCGCAGTCATCATCGCATGACACGCAAAGCCTCTCTCCACTTCATCGATTCGTGCAGCCGCCAGCGTGCCGAACTGGCGCGTGTGGGATTTGCCCTTGGCCACCATTGCGAGGTCTACGGCGATCTGTCGGAGCTGTCCGTTCACCCGCCGCGCGACGGCATCATCATCGCGCGCGACACCGCGGAAGAGGGAGGGGTGGGCATGATCCTCGATCGGTTGGGGCGGCTCGGCATCTGGCTGCCGCTGATCGCGGTGGAGGTGCAGCCGCGGCCCAACCGCATTGTCGAGGCGATCAAGGCCGGAGCGCTCGATTACCTCGCCCTGCCGCTCGATCCGGAGCGGTTCACCCGCTGCCTTACCCGCATCGGCAAGGAGGCCGAACAGTTCGGCGCCGCCCGCCGCCGCATGATTGAAGCGCGGGACCGCATCTCGACCCTTTCGGCCCGCGAGCGCGAAGTGCTCGACTGGTTGGCCGAGGGCAGCAGCAACAAGGCGATCGCGCGCGAGCTCGATATCAGCCCGCGTACGGTGGAAATCCACCGCGCCAACATGATGAACAAGCTGGGCGCGCGGCACGCGGCAGAGGCCGTGCGGTTGCGACTTGAAGCCAAGCTCGAACCGAAATTGCGGGCCTGAGGATAGCTCAGGGCCAATGCGCGCCGGGCTGATGCGCGCAGGGCCATCCCGCCAAGGAACGTCCGCCAGCAGGGCCCCCTGCCTCCGGCCACGCTGGCGGGCCACTGGATCGATCACGGGCCGGTACCCCCGGGCGGCCCCGGTGCCGTGGTTCGGTGCACCGGGGCCGCCAAACTTTATGTGCCGCGGGCTGTTCCGGAAGGCGGCGAGCAGTAGGCGGCAGCCGGTGGGCAGTGGGCGGCGAGCGGTCCGCAGGAGGCGAAGGCTTCGCGCGCAGGCCTCAACGGCAGAACTTCGCGCCAGTGCCTTCAAGGTGAAAATGATCCTCGTGCGCGGCATTGTATTCGGGGCCGAGCACTGTGCCGAAGCGCTTGCAGGCGCTCTTGTGCACCACCCGCAGGAATTCGCGCGTCGCCGCATCGCCGCCGTCCCAGTCGCGCTTGAGCACGATCCGGCGGCCATCGGCCAGCACAAAGCCCGAGACATCGATCGCCTCCGCGCGGGCATGGGCGGAAAGGCGCTCGGTGCCGGCCACCTTGCGGCAGGCGTAGGAGCCCATCGTCTCGATCTTCGCGATCGGGCTGCCGAGGATCTGGCGTGCGGCGCGATCGACCCCGAAGCGCGCCCAGTCGCCGAAAGCCTTCGCCACCCCGCAGCGCACCGGGCCGAGATTGCTCACCCCGAAGGTCGAACGGTCCCCGGCCAGCGCCGACAATTGCACCGTGCCGAGCTTGTTGCACCCGGGCGCGGCATAGGTGTCGGGCAGCGGCTCGAAGCGCGCGCCGCTGGCGCCGAGATCGGCGAGACAGCCCCGTTCTTCCATGCTGGCGGCATAGCTTTGCGGGGCCGAGGAGACACGCGTCGCCGGACGCGGTTCGGATCGCGCGGAACTGCTCGCGCTGCCCGGCGCCGCGCCGCTGCTGCCACCCGGCACCAGCGAACCGCAGCCCGCCAGCGCCAGCGCGACTGCCAGCACAATCGATCCGCGAAGAAGGGCCCTGGTCGTCATGATTAAGGATTATTGCGCGGAAATGGTTAACGAGGTGGAAACAGGTTTGCCCAAGCGATGCTTGCGGCGGGCCTGAGGCATTTCCCTAGGGCAGCTCGTCGGCGACCTGCTCCCACAATTCGATCTTCACCCCGTCGGGATCAAGCAGCCAGGCGAACTTGCCATAGCCCTCGTCCGCCTGCCCGAGGATGTCGACGCCTTTGGCCTTGAGGCCTGCGACAAGGCCGTCGCAGTCATTGACGCGCAGGTTGATCATGAAACCGCCTTTGCCGGGCTTGATGTATTCGTCGTCGGCGAAGTGGCTGACCAGCGAGTACGGGTGCTGTTTCGGTTCGTCGGCCCAGGCGAATTGGGGGCCGTAGGGCCCGTCAATGCCGAGCGTGTCGCGATACCATGCGCGCGTCGCCTCGGGATCGCGCACGACATAGAACACGCCGCCCAATCCTGTCACTCTGGGCCCGGTGATGTCCGCCTTTGATGAATTGTCCATGCCGATGCCTCCCAGCGCAAGGCATTATGCGCCCGTTTGCCCGCGCAGGAAAGCTCAGGCTTGCGGGGCGGCGCTGCGTGACCCCGTCATGAGGCTCACCACCACGGTCGCCGCCATGGCCGCGACAAAGCCCGGAACGATCTCGTAGAGCCCGGGGCCGCCCAGAAATTCGGCGTTCCAGCCCAGCGCGATCCAGCCCGCGACCACGCCTGCGCCCGTCACCAGTCCCGCCACCGCGCCCGCGCCGGTCATCCGCTCCCAGGTCAGCGCTAGCAGGATCAGCGGGCCGAAGGCGGCGCCGAAGCCCGCCCAGGCGTTGGCGACAAGGCCCAGCACTTCGCTGTCCGGATCGGCGGCGATCACCAGCGCGGCGGCCGCGACCAGTGCGACGCTGATCCGCCCGATACTCACCGCCTCGCGCTCGGACGCGTTTCGGCGCAGGAACAGGCGGTAGAAATCCTCGGTCAGCGAAGAGGAGGAGACCAGCAGCTGCGCGGAAATCGTGCTCATGATCGCCGCCAGCAGCGCGGCGTAGAGAAAGCCCGTCACCGCCGGGTGGAACAGCAATTCGGAAAGCAGGATGAAGATCGTCTCCGGATCCTCGACCATCAGGCCGTTGGCCTCGGCATAGGCGCGTCCCGAAAGGCCCACGGCCACCGCGCCGAGCAGCGAGATCACCATCCAGCTCATGCCGATGATACCGGCGCGGCGCACGTTTTCGACCCGGTCGATCGCCATGAAGCGCACGATGATGTGCGGCTGTCCGAAATAGCCGAGGCCCCATGTGACAGCGCTGACGATGCCCACAAAAGTCGCCCCTTCGGTCAGGCTCAGAAAGCCTTGCTGCGGAACGGCGGAGAGATCGACACCGTCGTTCCCGAACAGCAGCACAATCGGCATCACCACCAGCGCGCACATCATGATCATGCCCTGCACGAAATCGGTCAGGCTGACGGCGAGAAACCCGCCGATCATTGTGTAGGTGAGTGCAATGCCAGCGGTGATCAGGATGCCCGCCATGTAGACGGAGACCCCGGTGTTGGGGAGCAATCCGGCAAAGGCAATTTCGAACAGAAGCTTACCCCCGACCAGTCCGGACGCGCAATAGACCGTGAAGAAGCCGACGATCACCACTGCCGAGACGACTCGCAGCAAGGTGCCCTGTTCGGGAAAGCGGTTGGCGAGGAATTGCGGGATGGTGAGCGCGTCGCCCAGCCGCTCGGTCTGTTCGCGCAG
>CAZQOO010000177.1:0-5054 GCA_964594845.1 uncultured Porphyrobacter sp.
AGGCCCGAACCTGTATCGTCAAGACCCTCGGAAACCTCAACCCCGCCTCGCTCTGGTAATCCGCCATCGCCGCCACGGTATGGGTCTCGACCTTCACCAAGAACCTGCAACGGCAATTGCGCGCCGAGAGCCGCCGGGCATGGCCCGCGAAGCGTCCCGACGGCACCCCGCCGGTGGTGGTGAGGAAGGGGCGGGAGAATTACCTCTGCCTCCTCAACCTCGAAGACGCGCTCCAGGGCGGGTTCGCAGGCCGGCCTGCGGTGCTGGCGCAGCTGGTGGCGCGCTGGGGCGCCTATACCCGTGATGGCGACATGATCGGGGGCGACCTGCCGGGCTGGCTCGGCACCTTGTTCAGGAAGCGCGGGATTGCCGCCCTCACCGACCAGCGCGGCGAGTGCATCTATGCCGGCTGCCCGCATTACCGCAAATGCTTCATCGAGCGCGCCGCGCGCGATTCCGCGCAGGCCGATCTGGTGATCGCCAATCATGCGCTGGTGATGGTCAATGCCGCGCGGGCGAGAGACCCGAACCAGCGCCCGACGCGCCTCATCTTCGACGAAGGCCACCACGTGTTCGACGCGGCGGATTCCACTTTCGCGGCCACGCTTTCGGGGCAGGAGGCGATCGAGCTGCGGCGCTGGATCATCGGCCCCGAGCGCGAGGCGCGCGGGCGGCGGCGCGGCCTCTCGGCGCGGCTCGCCGATGTGGCGAGCTATGACGAGGCGGGCGCGGAGGCGATTGCGGCGGCCTGCAAGGCGGGCCAGTTGCTCCCCTCCGACGGCTGGCTCCAGCGGCTTGCCGAGAACAGCCCCTTCGGCCCCATCGAAGCCCTGCTCGCGGCAGTGCGCACCGCCACCTATGCCCGCGACGAGAGCGGCGGGATCGACGCCGGATACGGCATCGAGACCGAGGCCTCGGGCCTGCCGGGCGAGGTGATCGAAGCCGCCAGCAACGCCGCCGAGGCGCTCGCCAGCATCCGCGTGCCGCTGATCCGGCTGGGCGGGCGGCTTGAGACGATCCTTGCCGAGCCGCCCGACTGGCTCGATGCGCAAGGCCGCGCCCGGATCGAAGGCGCGCGCTTCGCGCTCGGCTGGCGGATCGAGCTGATCGCCGCGTGGGAGGCGCTGCTCGACCGGCTGGGCGGCCCGGCGGACCCCGAATTCGTCGACTGGCTCGCTGTCGACCGCACCGACGCACGCGAGTTCGACGTTGCCATCCACCGGCGCTGGCTCGATCCGATGAAGCCCTTCGCCCGCGTGGTGCTCGAACCCGCGCACGGGGTGCTGCTGACCAGCGCCACCCTCACCGACCGCGGCACCGAAGGTTTTGGGGATGACGACCGCTGGGCGAGCGCGATTCAGCGCTCGGGCGCGGCGCATATCGAGGGCGCGCCGCTGCTCTCGGCCGCCGACAGCCCCTTCGATTACGCGACCCGCGCCGAAGTGCTCATCGTCACCGATATCGCCAAGGGCGATCTGCCCGCGCTCGCCGGAGCCTATGCGCGGCTGATCGAGGCAAGCGGCGGCGGAGTGCTGGGCCTGTTCACCGCGATCCGGCGGCTGCGCAGCGTCCACGGCCGCATCGCCGACCGGCTCGCCCGGGCAGGCCTGCCGGTCTATGCCCAGCACGTCGACCCGATCGACACAGGCACCCTCGTCGACATTTTCCGCGACGATCCCCGCGCCAGCCTGATCGGCACCGATGCGCTGCGCGACGGGGTGGACGTGCCCGGCCACAGCTTGCGCTGCGTGGTGATGGAGCAGGTGCCCTGGCCGCGGCCCGACATCCTGCACAAGGCCCGCCGGCTCGCGGGCGGCGGCTCTGCCTATGACGACCGGATCATCCGCGCGCGGCTGGCGCAGGCCTTCGGTCGGCTGATCCGCAGCAAGGACGATGCCGGCCACTTCGTCATGCTCTCCCCCGCCTTCCCCTCGCGTCTGCTCTCCGCCTTTCCGCCCGGCACGCCGGTGTTGCGCGTCACGCTTGATGAGGCTTTACAACGCGTCGCGGCTGGTGTTGGGGGCAAGCATTCCGTCCCCGAGCGAGGAGCCTTGCTGCCATGAAGATCCTGGGTCTCCTGCGCCACGCCAAATCCGACTGGGACGACATGAACCAGCGCGATTTCGACCGCGGGCTGAATGCGCGGGGGAAGAAGGGCGCGCAGCTGATCGGCGCGCATATTCGCGATCACGGGATCAAGTGGGACAAGGTGATCGCTTCGCCTGCCGTGCGGGTGAAGCTGACGCTCGAAGGCGCGCTGCCCGAGGTCACCCCCGAATACGACCAGAAGCTCTATCTCGCCAGCTACGACACCATCATCGAGACGATCGAGGCCCATGCCGGCAGCGGTGAGGACGAGGCGGACGCGATCCTTGTCGCAGGCCACAATCCGGGCTTGCAGGACGTGCTGCTCGAACTGGTCGCGCCGGGCAAGGAGAACTCGCTGTTCAAGGATGCGGTGGTGAAATTCCCCACCGCCGCCTACGCCGTGCTCGAATGCGACATCGAGCACTGGTCGCAATTGAAGCGCTACTGCGCCGGGCTGGTGCACTTCGCCCGGCCCCGCGATCTCGACCCCGCGCTGGGACCGGAGAGCTAGGCTACACCCGCCATTCAGCCCTGACGGCCTGCAAATGGCCCGTTTTCAGGCTTCCGGTGCTCACGGCCCCAAAGGCCGCTGCGCTCCGGGTCCTCAAAACGCACCATTTTCGGCACGTCATCATCTGAATGGCGGGTGCAGCCTCGTCCCCGGCCCCGCGCAGGGCAGGGTTACTCGCCCTCGCCCTCGCCGTCGGCCAGCCCGCGCGCTTCGAGCAGCGGCTGGATGTCGGGCTGGCGACCCGCGAAGTTCTGGAACATCTCGAAATAGTCCATCGTCCCGCCGCGGCTCAGCACGGTCTTGCGGTAATGATCGCCGTTGGCGCGGGTCAGTCCGCCATTGTCGCTGAACCACTTGCGGCTGTCGCGATCGAGCATCTGGGTCCACAGGTAGGAATAATAGCCCGCCGAATAGCCCGCCGGATCGCTGAAGATGTGGTTGAAATAGGTCGAACGGTAGCGCGGCGGCACCAGACCCACTTCCAGCCCCAGCTCCTCCAGCGCCTTGCGTTCGAAGGCATCGACTTCTTCGGGCGTGTCGATCGCGGCGGCGGCTTCGGGCGTGAGCGCGGCCCACTTCATGTCGAGCAGCGCGGCGGCGACGGTCTCGCCGAAATCATAGCCCTGGTTGAACTTGGAGGCCGCCTCGATCTTCTCGACCAGCGCCATCGGGATGGTCTCGCCGGTCTTGTAGTGCTTGGCGTAGTTCTGCAGCACTTCCGGATCGGTCGCCCACATCTCGTTGACCTGGCTGGGATATTCCACGAAGTCGCGCGCCGTGGCGGTGCCCGAGATGCTTTCGTAACGCTGGTCGGCGAACAGCCCGTGAAGCGCGTGGCCGAATTCGTGGAAGGTGGTGTTGACGTCGTCGAAGCTCACCAGCTGCACTTCGCCCGGCGCGGCCTTGGGGATGTTGAGCACGTTGTAGATCACCGGCCTGGTGCCCCATTCGTGGCTCTGGTCGACAAAGTTGCTCATCCACGCCCCGCCGCGCTTGGACGGGCGCTGGAACGGATCGAAGTAGAACAGCCCGAGCTCCGAGCCATCGGCATCGAACACGGTGTAGACCCACACATCGGGGTGATAGACGGGCAGATCGGTGCGGCGCTTGAAGCTGAGGCCGTAGAGCTTGCTCGCGGCATAGAACACGCCGTCTTCCAACACCTTGTCGAGCTGGAAATACTGCGCCACGGCATCTTCATCGAGATCGTAGCGTTCGGCCTTGATGCGGCTGGCATAGCGATACCAGTCCCACGGCTGGACCGAGTAGTCGCCGCCATCGGCCTTGATCGCCGCGTTGAGCATCTCGGCCTCGCGCCGCTGGGTTGCGGCGAGTGCGGGGACCATCTGCTCCATGAAATCGAGCGCGGTCTTCGGCGTCTTCGCCATGCGGTCATACATGGTGTAGCTGGCCCAGTCGGGCTCGCCGAACAGCGCCGCCTTCTGCGCGCGCAGCGTGGCGATCTTCGCCAGCAGCACACGGGTATCGTGGCTGTCCGCGGCCCCGTCGGCGCGGTTGTAGCTCAGGCGGAACAGCTTCTCGCGGGTGGCGCGGTTTTCGAGCGCGGGCAGCAGCGGCTGCTGCGTGGTGTTCTGGAGCGCGATCGCATACTTGCCCGGATGGCCCTTCTCGGTCGCCAGATCGGCGGCGGCCTTGATGTCGGCTTCAGACAGGCCGGCAAGCTCGGCGGCGGTATCGACGATCAGCGGCTGGCCATTGGTCGCGGCGCGCACCTTCTGGCCGAACTCGGTGGTGAGGGTGGAAAGCTGGCTGTTGATCGCCTTGACCTGCTCGCGCTCGGCCTCGGTCAGCAGTGCGCCGGCGTGGACCATGCGCTTGTAGGTTTCCTCCAGCAGCCGCGCATCTTCGGTGCCGAGGTTCATTGCGGCGCGGTTGTCATAGACCGCCTTCACCCGGGCGAAGAGTTCGGGGTTGAGCGTGATCGAATCCTGGTGCGCGGAAAGCTTCGGGCTGATTTCGGTGTCGATCGCATCGAGCCGGTCGGTGGTGTTGGCCCCGGTCAGGGCATAGAACACCCGCGCCACGCGGCCGAGCATCCGGCCCGATTTCTCCAGCGCGACGATGGTATTGGCGAAGCTCGGGCTTTCCGGATTGGCGATGATCGCGGCGACCTCGGCCTTTTGGATCGCCATGCCCTGTTCGACGGCGGGGATGTAGTCATCCTCGGAAATCTTCGTGAAATCAGGGGCAAGGAAGGGCAAGGTGCTGTCGGATGCGAAGTAGCCTGTGCCCTGCGGGATCGCGGGCGCGGTGGCAGCGGAGCCTTGCGCGAGCACAGGCTCGGCGGCGGCGCCAAGGCCCAACACCAGCGCGGCGGCGGAAACGGTGGACAGGACGGGGACGAGGTTACGCGGGATCATGTCGGGGTTCTCTCTCGATTCATGGTCGCAAGGAGCGAAGGCGCTATGCGGTGCGACGGGCTCATGCATGGGCG
>CAZQOO010000178.1:0-5007 GCA_964594845.1 uncultured Porphyrobacter sp.
CTGTCGGCCTCGCGCAGGCGGTCGATGCTGGGGAGCATGAAGGCGGCGGTCTTGCCGGTGCCGGTCTGGGCGATGCCGAGCACGTCGCGCCCTTCGAGAACCGGCGGGATTGCCTGTTCCTGGATCGGGGTCGGCGTGGTGTAGCCCTTCATGTCGAGGGCCTGGAGCACGGGCTGCGACAGCCCGAGGTCAGCAAAATTTGTCATGTGTTACTCGCATTATGTGCGGCGCGCTTCCGCCAGTCGCAAACGGACTGCGGGCGCGGCGCGGGGGTTCAAACCGCCCGCGTGAAAAGGGAAGTCCTTGGGGAAAAACCGAGGCGCGGCCGGGGCGGATGATGTCAGAATTCCGCCGCTTCACGCATGGCTAGCGCGCTTCGATTGGGCGCATATGGGGGCTCGGCCCGGAAAAGTCAAAGGATTAACGACTGGGCTGGAAAAACGAGGCTATCTCGATCTCGCCCTCATAGGTGCCGATCACGGGATTGCCCTGCCCATCGCGGGCAGGCCGGAACGTTGTCGTGTTGCGGAACGCCTGACACAGCTGCCGCCGGGTGTAGCGGTTCTTGAAGCGGCGCGAGAAACGGCAATCGGCAGGTCGGCCGTCGCTGCCGACCGTGAGGGTATAGCCCAGAACCTGCGACACCATCCCGAGCCGCATCATTTCCCGGTACAGCGCCTTGTAGTCGATGGCGACCAGCTCGGGCGGCTGCCCGACTTGCGCATCGGGCGCAGCATCCTGCGCAACCGCAGGGGCCGCGCCGCCGGCCAGAAATGCGGCTAGCCCGAGACACGGAAGAAGGCGGACGATTTTCGGCATTGATTCAGACCTGTCAGATGATCGCCGGAGCACGCATCACCCTGTGTACTCCGCGGCTTGGATCAATCCTGCTCGCGCATTTCCAGATAGTTGAGCCGTCCCTCATAGGTGCCCTCGATCGCCGCGCCCGAGGCATCGACCGCCGGTTCGAAGGTGTGGTGCTTGATCAGCACCTCGCACAGCTTGTCGTTGACGTAGTTCATGCGGAATTCTTCGGTCAGCTTGCAGTCGGTCGGGGTGCCGGCGGCATCCACTTCGAGCCTGTAGCCCACCTCGTCGCGCCACACCCGCAGCCGTGACGAAGCCTTGAGGAATTCGCGCTGCCCATCGAAGGACACCAGCCGCACCGGCTTGACCTTGGAACGTGCGGTGCCGTCGCCCGCCTGCTCCTGCGCCTGTGCTGCCGGAGCGGCAGCAAGCGCAAGTAGGGTGGCGGCGATCGGCAACAGGTTCTTCATCTCGGGGCCCCGGAACAGCGACAGCAGGAATGCGGTATCCCGTGACGATAGCCATTCAGGCCCAAGGTGCAAATCTTCTACGGCAAATCAGGAATTTCAGCGCGAAATGTCGCGCGCCGCCCGATGCTGCGTCATTTTGTTACCAGCAGATGAAAATTTGCAACCTGCCAGTAAAATATCTGCAATCCTGTGCGAGCACCCGAATCCCCCGGTGTGGCGCGCTTGCATCAGCCTGGCGCTCAGACCAGACCAGCAACCGCCATCAGCGCCCGGGTGCTGGGATCGAAGTCACCCTCGCCCGAATCGATCTGCTTGGCGATCGCCTTGCCGAGCTCCACCCCGAACTGGTCGAAGGGGTTGATGCCCATCAGCACGGCATTGGCGAAGGTGCGCTGTTCGTGGAACGCGATCAGCGCGCCCAGCGCCGCCGCGTCGCAATCATCGACAAGGATGGTGGTCGAGGGCCGGTCGCCCGGATAGGCGCGCGCGGGATCTTCGGCAGCCTTGCCCGCCATCAGCGCCGCGCCTTGCGCCAGGCAGTTCATCAGCAGCGTGCGGTGGTGCGCGGGATCGAGATCGTCGCCCGGCGCGATCGACGCGATGAAATCGACCGGGATGAGGTGCGTGCCCTGATGCAGCAGCTGGAACACCGCGTGCTGCGCGTCGGTGCCCACGCCGCCCCAGGTCACGGCGGCGGTCGGCCCGTCGACCGGTTCGCCATCGAGGGTGACGCGCTTGCCGTTCGATTCCATTTCGAGCTGCTGGAGATAGTCCGGCAGCAGCGCCAGCCGCTCGTCATAGGCGAACACCGCACGGGTCTGGCAGCCGCGCAGGCGGGTGTAATACTGGTCGGCAAAAGCCGCCAGCAGCGGGGCATTGTTGCGGCCCTCCTGCTCGCGGAAATGATCGTCGACCGCCTTGGCGCCGGCCAGCATCGCGGCGAATTCCTCCATCCCCACCGCCAGCGCAACCGGAAAGCCGATGCTGGAGAACAGCGAATAGCGCCCGCCGACGCTTTCGGGGAACGGCAGGATGCGGGTCTCGTCCACGCCCCACTCGACCGCCTTGTCCGGCGCCGCGGTGAGCGCCACCACCCGCCCGCCGGGATCAGCCACGCCGTTATCCGCCAGCCACTTCAGCGCGCTGGCGGCGTTGGTCATGGTCTCGATCGTGGTGAAGGTCTTGGAGGCGACCGCGATCAGCGTGGTCGCCGGATCGCAGGCGGCGAAGGCCTGTTCGAGCGCGAGGCCGTCGATGTTCGAGACGACATGGACATCGACCAGCGCCAGATCGCGGGTCAGCGCGTCGATGGCCAGTGCCGGGCCGAGCGCCGAGCCGCCGATGCCGATGGCGATGCAGTGGCGCACGTCGCCCAAGGCGCCTTCGTGGATGGCGGAAACCAGCATCCCCATGCGCGCCAGCAGCGCCTCGGCCTCTTCGACCTGCGCGTCGGTGCCGCTGCCCCGGAGGGCTGCGTGGGTGGCAGCGCGGCCTTCGGTGACATTGACGATCCCGCCGGAAAACAACGCCTCGCGCGCCACGGCAAAGCCCGAAGCCTCCGCCAGTGCCTCGAAAGCGGCGAGTTCGGCCTCGCCCAGATGGGTCTTGGCAAAGTCGATCGTCATGCCCGCCTCGGCCTTGCTACCGGGAGCAAGCGGCCAGGCGATGCGCCGGGTCATGGCTGCGGTGCGCTGAGGATCGGCGGCGAACAGCCCGGCCAGCGTGGTCGGCTCAAGCGCCCGCAACTGCCCCCATGCCGCGGCGACACCAGCCTTGTCCCGTGTCCATCCCGATCCGCTCATCACCGTTCCCCTTTGCGCATGTCTCCGGCGGCGAGTAAGGGCAGAGGCGATGGATGTTAAGAGCCAATCTTTCGGGGACGCCATGCTGGCCGCCCCGGCCGCGTCGCGCGGTCGGCAAGGATCGGGTTTTGTGTGGTTTCTCATGAAGTTGCTGCTGGCGGTCCTGGTCCTGCGCGTATTCGTATTCTCGCCGTTCTCGATCCCGTCGGAAAGCATGCTGCCGCGGCTGATGAACGGGGATTACCTGCTCGCGGCCAAGTGGCCCTATGGCTTTTCGCGCCATTCGCTGCCCTTCGATCTGGCCCTGCCCGCCGGCCGCGTGCTGGCAAGCGCACCCGAGCGGGGCGACGTGGTGATCTTCAAGCACCCCGTCGACGGGCGCGACTACATCAAGCGGGTGATCGGCCTGCCGGGCGATACGGTCGCGGTGATCGGCGGCCAGTTGGTGCTCAACGGCGCGCTGGTGCGGCGCGCGCCCTTGCGCGATTTCGTGGTTCCGATGTCGCCCAATACGGGGTGCGAATGGGGCGGCGACGCGGTGCGGCAGGACGATGGCAGCGCGGCCTGCGCCTATCGCCGCTTCCGCGAGACCCTGCCCGGCGGCACGGCTTACGAGGTGCTCGATTTCGGCCTCACCGGAGGCGACAGCTTCGCGCCCGTAACCGTGCCCGAAGGCATGATGTTCGTGATGGGGGACAACCGCGACAATTCGCGCGACAGCCGCTGGGAGGCGGCGGCGGGTGATGCGGTGGGCCTCGTCCCGCTCGACCGGCTGGTGGGCCGCGCCGGGATCATCGTGTGGTCGACCGACGGCAGCGCAGAATGGATCAAGCCCTGGACATGGTTCTCCGCCGCGCGCTGGAGCCGGATCGGAGACACGCTATGACCGGCCTCGATTCCACCACCCGCGAATGGCTGGAAGCGCAGGGCTTTGCCGTGGGGGACGAGACCCCGTGGCTCGAAGCGCTCACCCACGGCAGCTTCAACGGCGCTGGCGGCGGGGCGACCGATTACCAGCGGCTCGAATTCCTCGGCGACCGCGTGCTCGGCCTGTCGGTGGCAAGCTGGCTCTACCGCGCAGGCGACGGGCCGGAAGGACGGCTCTCGCAGCGCCTCAACGCGCTGGTCAGCGGCGCGACCTGTGCGCGGATTGCGCGGGCCATCGGCCTGCCCGCGCATATCCGCCTCGGCAAGCAGGCGCGTGACGATGGCGGGGCGGACAGCGACAAGATCCTCGGCGACGTGATGGAGGCGCTGATCGGCGCCTGCTTCATCGAACACGGCTTCGATGCGGCGCGCGATGCCATCTACCGCCTGTGGGCGCGCGAGCTCGAAGGCGATGTCGGCAAGGCCAAGCATCCCAAGAGCGCGTTGCAGGAATGGGCCGCGGGCAACCGCCGGCAGATGCCGCATTACGAGGTGACCGACCGTTCCGGCCCCGACCATGCAGCGCGCTTCACAGTGCGGGTCTCGATCCGCAATGTCGGCGAGGCAGAAGCCACCGCCTCGAGCAAGGGCGAGGCGGAAAAGCTTGCCGCCAAGGCCTTTCTGGAGCGGTTCGGGTAGCAATCAACCGCTCGTCCCGAGCTTGTCGAAGGGCCGCACTTCATCTTTTGACCTCAGCCCTGAAAAGAAGGACGGCCCTTCGACAAGCTCAGGGCGAACGGATATTATGGACAGATGACTGAAACTCACCCCACCCGCTGCGGCGTTGTCGCGGTTCTCGGCGCGCCCAATGCCGGCAAGTCGACGCTGGTGAATGCCCTCGTCGGCCAGAAGGTCGCGATCACCAGCGCCAAGGCGCAGACCACCCGCGCACGGATGCTCGGCATTGCGCTGCACGAGTTGGCGGACGGCACGCCGGTGCAGATGATCCTCGTCGACACTCCCGGCATCTTCGCCCCGCGCCGCCGCCTGGACCGGGCGAT
>CAZQOO010000179.1:0-4946 GCA_964594845.1 uncultured Porphyrobacter sp.
TCCCCGGCCTGCTGATGCTCACCCTGTTGGGCGAGACCACCAGCAATGCCAGCTTCGGGATCTACATGCCGCGCTTCACCGGCACGATCTACGAACTGCTCTCGGCTCCCGTGGGCGTGGCCGAGACGTTGGCCGGTTTCGTCGGGGCGGCGGCGACCAAGGGGCTGATCCTCGCCGCGATCATCCTCGGCACGGCGCGGCTTTTCGTCGATTACGAGATCGCCCATCCGTTCCTCGCGGCGGGCTACATCATGCTGGTGGCGGCGAGTTTCGCGCTGTTCGGCTTCATTCTCGGGATCTGGGCGGATTCCTTCGAGAAGCTCGGGATCATCCCGATGCTGATCCTCACGCCGCTGACCTTCCTGGGTGGCACCTTCTATTCGATCCGCGATCTGCCCGCGCCGTGGGATGCCATCGCGCTCGCCAATCCGATCGCCTTTCTGGTGAGCGGGCTGCGCTGGACCTTCTACGGCACCTCCGACGTGCCGATCGCGCTGTCGCTCGGCCTCACGCTCGGGTTCCTGACGGTGAGCGTGGTGATCATCGCGGTGATCTTCCGCACGGGATGGCGACTGCGCGAGTGACACTTTGCGGCTCTGCGAGCGCCTCCGGTCGAGCGCAAAGCGTCGTCCATCGGACCTGAACGGCAGCTCGTCGCCTTGTTCATCGGAGCGAAAGTGACCGAATCCTAGAGACTTGCTCACCGCCGCACCCCCTGCGGCAGGCAAGAAACAAGGATACAAACGCATGAGGAAAATCGCATTCACCACGCTTGCAGCGATGGGCGCGATGGCACTTCCGGCGGCTGCCCAGGCGCAGTCGAACGAAGACCCCAAGGTCGAAGCCTATGTCGGCGCATCGGCCGGGATCCACGATCTCGGCAGCGGCTTCCCCAACGACGATGGCGGCATCTACGGCATCGTGGCCGGGGTCGATGTGCCGGTCGGCAAGACCTTCTTCGTCGGTGCCGAAGGCAACTACCATATCGGTGACGGCGCGATCGACAGCGAATACGGCATTGCCGCCCGCGCCGGTGTGCGCGTCGGCGAGACCGGCAAGATCTTCGTCCGCGGCGGTTATCAGGAAGTCGACATCGACGTTGCCAACGTGGTCGGCGTCAACCCGCCCCCGGGCTTCGACACCACCGAGGGTGACTACCTCGTGGGTGCCGGTGTCGAATTCGGCCTTGGCGACAGCCCGATCCGCTTCCGCGCCGGGCTCGACACGATCGCCTTCGATTCGACCCGTGCCACCGTCGGCGTGCTCTACGCCTTCTGAGGCCTGAGCGAAGAATCACAGGGCAGGGGCCGCACGCGCGGTCCCTGCCTTTTTCTTGCGCGCGTGACAGCGCCGCCCGCGAGCGCTAGGGGCGCGCTCGCCATGACGCTCCCTCGCTTTTCCTTCACGCTCCACGCCACAGACGGCAAGGCCCGCACCGGCACGATTGCCATGCAGCGCGGCGAAATCCGCACCCCGGCCTTCATGCCGGTCGGCACGGCGGCGACGGTCAAGGCGATGAAGCCCGAGGCCGTGCGCCAGACGGGCGCCGACATCATCCTCGGCAACACCTACCACCTGATGCTGCGCCCGGGCGCCGAGCGGGTCAACCGGCTGGGGGGCTTGCACAAATTCATAAACTGGCCGCGGCCGATCCTCACCGACAGCGGCGGCTATCAGGTGATGAGCCTCAGCGAGTTGCGCAAGCTCACCGAGCAGGGGGTGGAGTTCAAGAGCCACCTCGATGGCTCGCGCCACATGCTCACCCCCGAACGCAGCATGGAGATCCAGCGCCTGCTCGGGTCCGATATCGTCATGGCCTTCGACGAATGTCCGCGCGCCGACCGTCCGCGTGACGAGATCGCCGCCTCGATGGAGCTTTCGATGCGCTGGGCGAGGCGCAGCCGCGAAGGTTTCGACGCCGGCGAGGAACACGCCGGGCGCGCCGCTCTGTTCGGCATCCAGCAGGGCGCGCTCCACGAAGACCTGCGCCGGATCAGCGCCGACAGGCTCACCGACATCGGCTTCGACGGCTATGCCGTGGGCGGGCTGGCGGTGGGCGAGGGGCAGGAGGCGATGTTCGGCGTGCTCGACTATGCCCCCGACATGCTCCCGGCCGATCGTCCGCGCTATCTGATGGGGGTGGGCAAGCCCGACGATCTGGTCGGCGCAGTGGAGCGGGGCATCGACATGTTCGACTGCGTCTTGCCGACCCGCTCGGGCCGCAACGGGCAGGCCTTCACGTGGAACGGCCCGCTCAACCTGCGCAATGCCCGATTTGCCGAGGACACCGGCCCGCTGGATGATCGCTGCCAGTGTCCGGTCTGCACCACCTACAGCCGTGCCTATATCCATCACCTCGTAAAATCGGGCGAGATGCTCGGCGCGATGCTGGTGACCGAGCACAATCTGAGCTTCTATCAGGCGCTGATGCAGGGGATGCGCGAGGCGATTGCGGCGGGGCAATTCGCACAGTTTGCCAGCACCTTCCGTGCCCATTATCTGCAAGCAAGGGCTTGAACCGGCTCGGCAATCGGTTAGCCTGTCCCCCGGACAGACAGGGGGGCGCAGCCATGACCAGCACAATCATTGCCAGCCGGCTGGCGATTAGCACAGCCTTGTGTCTCGCGCTCGCGCCGCTGGCTGCGGCAGCCGAGGGCGAGGATGTGGACGCCCAGGCTGCGCTGTTCGGCGCGCGCGAGACCGTGCTCGACATCGCGCTCTCGCCTTCGGGCACCAGGATCGCCTTCATCGCGGCGGGGCCCGAACACACCGAGGTGGTGAATGTCATCGACCTTGCGGGCGATGCGCAGATCCGGCGGATCGTCGTCAATTCCCAGAAGATCGCGGATATCGACCTGTGTGAATGGGCCAACGACACGCGGCTCGTCTGCCAGGCCTCGGGCATGGCCGAGGGCGGTGACGGCATTCTGCTGCCGTTCGACCGCCTGTTCGCGATAGATCTCGACGGCAGCAATGTCACCGAACTGAGCAAGCGCCAGTCGGGGCAGGCGCTGGGCTTCATACAACGCGGCGGAGACGTGCTGGCGCTCGACGTCGGCGGCGAGCAGGGACAGATCCTGATGTCACGTCAGGCGGTGGAGGAGTATTCGACGGGAACACGCATCGCCAACCGCGAATCCGGGCTTGGCGTCGATCTTGTCGATGTCGTGTCGGGCAAGCGCCGCACGCGCGAGCGGGCCGATCCCGCCGCCCAGCGCTTCGTTGCCGACGATACCGGGCAGCTGCGCATCAAGGTGCGCGCGCGCTATGACGGGAACGGCCGGCTGACCGGCGATTACGACTATTTCTACCGCGCGCCCGAAAAGGCTGGCGGCGCCGGGTGGGAGCGGCTGGAGAACCTCACGATCGAGGGCAAGCCTGTGCCCCGCTTCTCGCCGCTGGCGGTGGACAGCGCGCGCAATGTCGCGATCGGCTTTGTCGTGCTGGGCGGCTACGATGCGATCGCCGAATTTCCGCTCGACGGCACGGGGGCGGGCAAGCTGCTGATGGCGCGCGATGATGTCGATGTCGATCAGCTGATCCGCATCGGCCGCCAGCGCCGCGTGGTGGGTGCCAGCTACGCCACCGAAAAGCGCGCCATCGCCTATTTCAATCCCGAACTGGCCAAGCTCGCCGCCGATCTCGGCAAGGCGCTGCCGGATCAGCCGCTGATCAACATCGTCGGGGCCAGCGCGGACGAGAGCAAGCTGCTGCTGATCGCGTCGAGCGACACCCAGCCGGGCATGGTCTACCTGTTCGACAAGGGCAAGCGCAGCCTGGAACCGATCCTGCCGGTGCGCGCCGAGCTGCAGGACCGCGCGATGGGCAAGATGCAGCCGGTCACCTATCCTGCGGCGGACGGCACGCAGATTCCGGCCTATCTCACCCTGCCGCCCGGCTCGGACGGGAAAGGCCTGCCCGCGATCGTGATGCCCCACGGCGGCCCTTCGGCGCGCGACGAATGGGGCTTCGACTGGCTGGTGCAGTTCTTCATCGCCCGCGGCTATGCGGTGCTCCAGCCCAATTATCGCGGTTCTTCCGGATACGGGGCGGACTGGTACGGGCGCAACGGGTTCAAGGCGTGGGACGTGGCCATCGGCGATGTCAACGATGCCGGGCGCTGGCTGGTGAAGGAGGGCATCGCCCGCCCGGATCGGCTGGCCATCGCCGGGTGGTCCTACGGGGGCTACGCGGCGCTGCAATCGCAGGTGCTCGATCCGGCGCTGTTCAAGGCGGTGGTGGCGATCGCCCCGGTGACCGATCTCGACTTTCTCCAGACCGACGCGCGGGCCTATACCAATTTCCGCCTGGTGCGCGATTTCGTCGGCACCGGCCCGCATGTCGAGGCCGGCAGTCCGCGCCGCCATGCCGACCGCTTCGCCGCCCCGGTCGCGCTGTTCCACGGCACGCGCGATCTCAATGTCGATGTGCGCCATTCGCAGGCGATGGAAAAGGCGCTGAAGGCGGCAGGAAAGCCCGTCATCTACCACGAATATCCCGATCTCCAGCACGGCCTAGCCGACAGCAAGGCGCGCACCGATATGCTGGCCACCATCGGCCGGTTTCTGGACACGCATCTCGGCGGTTAGGCACTCGACAAGGCCCCGCACCAGCGCCTAGGGCAGTGGCCATGAACGACACACCGCTTGCCCCCGAGGATTGCACCACCATGGCCGAGGTGCGCGCCGGGGTTGACGCCCTCGACCGCGACCTGGTGGCCCTGCTGGCGACGCGCTTCGGCTACATGCGCGCGGCCGCCCGGATCAAGCAAAGCCGCGAGGCCGTGCGGGACGAGGAACGCAAGGTCCGCGTGATCGCCGCCGCAGTGGCCGAGGCGGAGGCACAGGGCATCCCCGGCGATGTCGTTGCCGACATCTGGGAAAGGCTGGTCGAAGGCTCGATCGCCTACGAATTCACCGAATGGGACCGGATCAGGGACTGACGCT
>CAZQOO010000180.1:0-4944 GCA_964594845.1 uncultured Porphyrobacter sp.
GGTCTATATCTCGGCGCGCAAGATCGAGCAGATGCAGGCGACCATCGACGAGTTCGGCGCTGACAAGGTCATCGGCATCCCCGCCGATCTCAGCCAGATGGACGGCATCGTTGCCCTCGCCAACGAGATGAAAGCGCGCGAGAGCCGGCTCGATATCCTCATCAACAATGCCGGCGCGGCATGGGGCCAGCCCTATCTCGAATTCTCCGAGGCCGGCTGGCACCGGACGATGGATCTGAACGTGAAGACCCCGTTCTTTCTCACCCAGAAGCTCCACGATCTGCTGGTCGCGGGCGGCAAGGCCGGGCATCCGGCCAAGGTGATCCACGTCTCCTCGATCGACGGCCAGCGGATCAACCCGTGGGAGACCTATGCCTATCAGGCCTCCAAGGCGGGCGTGATCCAGCTGACCCGGCGCATGGCCGCGCGGCTGATCCAGGACAATATTGTCGTCACATCGATCGCTCCGGGAGCCTTCCCGAGCGAGATGAACCGCGCCGCCAAGGACGCGCCCGATGCTTCGGCCTCGGGCATTCCGGCCAAACGCATCGGCACCGCCGAAGACATGGCAGCCGCCGCGATCTACCTGTGCAGCCGCGCGGGCGATTACGTGGTGGGCGAGACGCTGACGGTCGACGGCGGGGTGGTGAACGCGCACCTGCCGAGCCACTTCGCCGATCCTTCGGGCGGGCATTGAGCCGCAGCTAGCGCTCCTGCGCGGCAGGGGCCGCAGGTTTGGCGACCGGCGCGGGACGCCGGGTGATCGCGCCGCCCGCGCCCCTGCCCTCGAGCAGCAGCAGCGAGATGCGGCGGTTTCTCGGATCGGCGGGGTTGTCGGCAACCAGCGGCTCGGTATCGGCCACGCCCTCGATCCGGGCGATGCGGTTCATCGGCACGCCGCCGAGCACCAGCGCCTGCCGCGTCGCCTCGGCACGGCCGGTGGAGAGCGACCAGTTGTTGGCGATCACCCCGCCGCGCCACGGCAGCGAATCCGTATGGCCGCGCAGGATCAGCGGAGCGCGCTCGTCCGCGAGGGTCTCGGCCATCACCTCCAGCAGCCCGCGTGCTTCCCTCGTCAGGATGGTGGTGCCGAGTTCGAACATCGAGAAATCGGCATTGTCCATGAGGTCGATGCGGATCCCCTCGGGCGCGCGCATCACCCGCACCTGACGCGCGAGGTGCTTCAATTGGCGGCGCTGGACGAGCTTCTTTTCGATCTTGTCCTGCAATTCCCTGAGCTTTTCGGAGTCGAGCTCCCCGCGTCCGCCGCCTTCGACCGGCCCGCCGGTGACGCCGCGCGGAATGGTGATCGCGCGGGTGCCGGTCTGGCCCATGGCGTTGGGATAGTTGTCGGCATCGGTGATCGACGAGCCGCCCAGCAAGCCGTCCGATCCGGCGCTTTCCTGCCGCAGTTTGACCAGCGTCGGGGCGAAGTAGTCGGCGATGCCCTTGCGCTGCTTCTCCTCGGTCGCCCCGAGCAGCCACAGCAGCAGGAAGAACGCCATCATCGCGGTGACGAAGTCGGCATAGGCGACCTTCCACGCCCCGCCGTGGTGCCCGCCCTCGACGATTGTGACCTTCTTGACGATGATTGGCGCAGGGATCGCCGCGGCCGCGCCCTCGCCGGACTGGGTCGGATCGGACAGCGCCATCTCAGCGCCCGCGCATCATGTCGAGCAGCTCGGTGAGCTTGGGCCGGTGTGCGGGCGGCAGACCCGATCGTGCCGCTTCGAGCACCAGTGGCTGTGGATAGCCATGCAGGCTGGCGATGATCACTTGCTTGATCGAATGGAAGATCTGCTGGTCGTGGGTGTTGATCTGCTTCAGGCGCGATCCCAGCGGTCCGGCAAAGCCATAGGCCAGCAGCACGCCGAGGAACGTGCCGACCAGCGCCGAACCGATCATTTTGCCGAGGATCTCGGGCGGTTCGTTGATCGCGCCCATGGTCTTGATGATCCCCAGCACCGCAGCGACGATCCCGAGCGCGGGCAGCGCGTCGGCGAGGCTCTGGATCATGTGCTGCGGCTCGTCCATCTCGTGCAGCTGGGTCTTGATCGCGCTGTCGATGACTTCTTCCACCGCATGGGTGTCGAGCGTGCCGGAGGAGACCACCAGCAGCGTCAGCGGATCGCAGATCATCGCGGTCACCACCGGGTCGGCCTGGAGGCGCGGATATTCGGAGAAGATGGTCGAGGAGCCCGGTTCGGTGACATGGCTTTCCAGCGCCACCGCGCCCTCCGATCGCAGCAGCTTCATCAGCTTGGATGTCAGCGCGATCGCATCGATATGGTCCTCGTCGGTGTATTTCGGACCCTTGAAGATCTTGCCCATCCCGCCGCCGAGCAGCTTGATCTCGTGCATTGAATTGCCGATCAGCGTCGCACCCACGGCTGCCCCGCCGATCATCATGAATTCCAGAGGCAGCGCGGCCAGCACCGGGCCCATGGCCCCGCCGGCGAGCATGAACCCGCCGAACACCATGGCCAGCAACACGACAATTCCGATGGCTACGAACACGCGACGTTACTCCCTTGCGGCGGATCAGCGCAGCGCGTTGAACAGCGAAAGCGAACTCACCCGCGCAAAGGCGGCCTGGCTCGCTTCGAGGGCGGTGAGCGATTGCTGGAGGCGCGCGATCGTCTCGGCGATGTCGGTGTCGCCGACGCGGCTGCGGCGCTCGGCCAGCGTCACGCCGCGGTCGGCCTGCTGCTGCTGCACCTGCTCGACCCACGCCATGCGGGTGCCGAGGATGGTCTGCGCGCGGTTGGTGGTGTCGAGCGCGGCGTCGATCCCCTCGAGCGCGGCGAGCGCGGCTCCGGCCGGATCGGGCGAACCGCCATCAAGCGCCGCGGCCAGCCCGCCGAGCACGGCAAAGGCGCTGGTGGCGGTGCCGCCGGACACGAATTCGAACACTTCGCTGCCCGGCAGTCCGCGCTCGATCGCGGTCCCGGGCGCGACCGGCACCGCGCCGCTGGTGGGCGTCCCGGCATAGGTGACATTGCCCAAGGCATCGCGGACGAAAGCCGGATCGGAGGACAGGCCGGCAAACAGCGGCTCGCCGGTCAGCGTCGTGCCGTTGGCGCGGCTGAACAGTTCCTCGGTGAGCTGTTCGAGCTCGAAGGCGATCGCCCGTCGTCCGTCTTCGCCGGTCGGGGTGTTGGCCGCCTGAACCGCCAGTTCGCGCGCGCGCTGCAGCAGCGCTGTAACGGCTTCGACCTCGGTCGAGGCTGCGCCCAGATCCTCTCCGAGCCGGGCGGCGTTTTCGCGCTCCACCGCAGCCAGCGCCCCGCGCCGCGCGACGCTGCGCAACTGGGCGGCGGCGGCGGGATCGTCCGAGCCGCGTTCGAGCCGCTGGCCGGTGGCGATCTGGGTGCGGCTCTGTTCGATCTGTCCGCGCAGGGCGGCCATCTGCGCAAGCGAGCGGTTGAAGATCGAACCTGTCGAGGTGCTGACGAAACTCATGGCACAAGGCTCCCGGTTACCTGAGGCCCAGCAGGGTATCGAACAGCTCGGTGGCGACCTGGATCACCCGGCTGTTGGCCTCGAACGCCTGTTGCAGCCGCACCAGATTGGCGGCCTCGGTGTCGAGATCGACGCCGGTTTCCCTGAGGAGTTCGGCCTCGGCGCTGGCGGCAACGACGCTGAGTCCCTCGCGGCGGCTATCGAGCGCGGCCACCCGGCTGGACAGGCCCAGCAGCAGTGCATCGGTTTCCGCGGCGGGGCCGGTCTCGCCACCGAGGGCCGCCAGCAATGCGGCAAGGTTGGCGGTATCGCGGCTGCCCGCAGGCGCGCCCGCCGGCGCGGTGGCGAGCCCATCGGCCGACGCCAGCGCCAATGCGATGTCGGCCGCGCCTGTGCCCGAGAGCAGGGGTTGTCCCGGGTTTCCGGCGGCATCCGCTCCTGCTCCTTGTGCGGCATTGGCGATAGCGATCACCGAAGCGGCAAGGCTGTCGATCCCGGTCTGAAGCGCGGCCATCTCGGCCAGCGCCGCTGCACGGCCCGCCATCGCTCCGCCCGCCGGGGCAAAGGCGGTGCCGCCTAGATCGAAAGCCAGCGTGCCGTCGGGATTGAGGCTGACCGCAACGCTCTCGGCCACGCCGCCCGTCACCAGCGCGACAGGCGGGACGCTGTCGATGGTGACATCGGCGGTGCCGTTGGCGTTGATCACCGTGGCGATCCCGAACTGTTCGGCCAGCCCCCGCAGCGCCTTGTCGCGCGCATCGAGCAGCGCCGCGCGTCCTGCCGTGCCCTCACGCGCAGCGACGAGCTTGCGGTTGACTTCGGCCAGCTCGGCAGCCAGCTCGTTGACAGTGAGGACTTCGGCGGCGGCTTCGTCCTGCACCAAGCTGCGGGCATTGGCGAGGGTGCCGTCCGCGACCCCGAAATTGGCGGCCATCCGGCGCGCGCTTTCCAGCGCCGAAAGCCGCAGCGCGGGTTCGAGCGGATTGCCTTCGAGCTGGGTCAGCGCCGCTTCGAATTCGACCAGACCGGTGAACAGCCCCGAGGTTTCGAGCGCGCTCTCGGCCTCGCGAAGGGCGAAAAACTCGGTTTCCGCTGCCGTCAGCGCCGAGGAGGCCTCGCGCGCCTGGCGCTGCACCAACGCGCTCTCGGCCCGCACCACCACGCCCGGACGGATGCCGCCCAATGAATCCGCCGAGGCGCCGATGCCGATATTGCCGGTCATTACCAGCTCGCTCTGGGTAAGCGTGCGGCGCGAATAGTCCGGGTTGGCGGCATTGGCGATGTTCTGCGCCGTCAGCTCAAGGCTGAGGCGCGAGGCGGTGAGGCCCGAGCGGCCAATGGTGAAGATCGCGGAAGGCATTACCCGTCACCCTTGGCAGGAAGATGTTGCGCGAGGCTCGCCTCGATACTGCGGGCAAACCCGAAGGCGCCGCTGGCGGCGGCGAGATCGGCGAAGTGTTCGTCGCGCATGGTCTGGAACTG
>CAZQOO010000181.1:0-4907 GCA_964594845.1 uncultured Porphyrobacter sp.
CCCTGGCCGATCGAGATGGTCGAAAAGGAGAACGTGACGCAGATCCGTTCGGAAAACATTCCCGGCACCAACACCGAGAAGCTGATTCTGACGGCCGACCAGAACCTTGTCGACCTCAGCTACCTGATCCGCTGGAACATCTCCGATCTGACGCTCTACAAGTATCAGCTCTCCGATCCGCGCAACGCCCTGCTGGAAATCGGCGAGGCGGCGATGCGCGCCGCGGTGGCGCGCAAGAAGCTCGATCAGGTGCTCACCGGCGAAGGCCGTGCCGAAATCGAGCAGGACGTGCGCGAGCGGATGCAGGCGCGGCTCGATGCCTATCGTTCGGGGATCACCGTGCAGGGCATCGAGATCAACAAGACCGATCCGCCAGCGCGGGTGGAAGAGGCGTTCAAGGACGTCTCCTCGGCGCAGCAAGATGCCGATGCCGCGATCAACCGCGCCCGCGCGGTGGCGCAGCAGCTGCTTGCCCGCGCACAGGGCGACGCCTCGGAGTTCAACAACATCTACGAGGAATACAAGCTCGCGCCCGAAGTGACCCGCCGCCGGCTCTATTACGAGACCATGGAATCGATCTTGTCCAAGACCGACAAGACCATCGTCGAGTCCGGCAATGTCATGCCCTACCTGCCGCTGCCCGAAGTGAAGCGGCGCTCGCAGGCCCAGCCCGCGCGGCCGCAGGGAGAATAAGGCGATGAATGCTCTGATGCAGAACTACAAGGCGCTGGCCATCGGCGGTATCGCGGTGGTGGTGGCGCTGCTCGCCAGCACCGTGATCGTGCCGGAAACCCATCAGGCGGTGGTGATCCGCACCGGCCAGCCCGACCGGGTGTTCAACATGTTCCGTCCTGACGCGCCCTACGGGCAGACCGGAGCGGGCATCAACTGGCGCATCCCGTTCGTCGAGCAGGTGCGGCTGATCGACCGCCGCGTGCTCGATCTCGACATGGAGCGCACCCAGGTGCTCTCCAACGATCAGCAGCGCCTGCAGGTCGATGCCTATGCGCGCTACCGGATCATCGATCCGGTGCGGCTGGTCGAACGCGCAGGCGACGAGCGCCAGCTTGAAAGCCAGCTTCTGCCGATCCTCACCTCGGTGGTGCGGCAGGAGCTCGGGCGGCGTCCGTTCTCCTCGCTGATTTCCGCCGAGCGGGGGACAGCGATGGCCAACATCACCAAGGCGCTCGACCGGCAGGCGCGCGAATATGGCGCGCAGGTGCTCGACGTGCGCATCAAGGCCGCCGATCTGCCCGAAGGCCGTCCGCTCGACGCCGCCTTCACGCGGATGGAGACCGACCGCCAGGAGGAAGCCGCGACGATCCGTGCGGCCGGCCAGCGCGACGCGCAGATCATCCAGGCCGAAGCCTCTGCCGAAGCTGCGAGCATCTATGCCGAGGCCTATGGCAAGGACCCGGAATTCTACGATTTCTACCGGGCGATGCAGAGCTATCGCCAGACCTTCCTTGCAGGCGAAGGGCAGAGCGCGATGGTGCTGTCCGACGACAGCGAGTATTTCCGCCAGTTCCGGGGCAAGAAGTAAGCGGTTCGTCGGGCGGCCTACGTCGTCCGGCGAACGTCTGCGAACGTTCAATCGGCGTTCAGGCCCGAATGGCTCAATCAGGGCGCTCCGGCGGCGCTGCCGGGCAGCACAGGGAATGATCACGGAACGCAGCGGCAGCCCCGCGCATTCCTGACACGAGAATAAGGATCAAGAGGACGTGAACAAAGTGCGCTACGTATATGGACTCTCGAGCGCGCTGCTGGTGGGCGGCGCGACGATCTCGCTGATCACCGGCCAGCCTCTCGGCGCCCAGGTGGCGCAGAACGACGGCGCGGTGATGGACCGTGTGGTGCCGGTCGCCGGTGCCCCGGCAAGCTTCGCCGATCTGACGGCGCAGCTCCAGCCCGCGGTGGTCAACATCGCCACCCGCCAGCGCATCGAAGTGAACAACAACCCCTTCGCCGGCACCCCCTTTGCCGAGCTGTTCAACCGCCGCCAGGGCGGCAACGGCCAGCCGCAGACCCGCGAGGCGCAGTCGCTGGGTTCGGGCTTCATCATCTCGGCCGACGGCTATGTCGTCACCAACAACCACGTGATCAACCCGCCCGACAGCCGCGCCAAGCTGGAATCGATCACCGTCACCCTGCCCGACGGCACCGAATACGAAGCCGATCTGGTGGGTGCCGATGCTGCCTCCGACCTTGCGGTGCTCAAGATCCGTTCAAGCAGCACCTTCCCCTTCGTCAAGTTCGGGGATTCGAGCGCGGCGCGGGTGGGCGACTGGGTGGTCGCGATCGGCAACCCCTTCGGCCTTGGCGGCACGGTCACCAGCGGGATCATCTCGGCGGTCTACCGCAACACCGGCCAGGGCGGTGCCTATGACCGCTACATCCAGACCGATGCCAGCATCAACCGCGGCAATTCCGGCGGCCCGCTGTTCGACATGCGCGGCAACGTGATCGGCATCAACAACGCGATCTTCTCGCCCTCGGGCGGGAGCGTGGGCATCGGCTTTGCCATCCCCGCCGAAATCGCCGCTCCGATCGTCGAGCAATTGAAGGCCGGACGCGAGATCGAGCGCGGCTATCTCGGTGTCGGGCTCGCCCCGATCAACGAGGATTTCGCCGCCTCGCTAGGCCTCGAGAAGCGCCGCGGCGAATTCGTGCAGACCGTGCAGGACGACAGCCCGGCCGCACGCGCGGGCCTCAAGCCCGGCGACATCATCACCCGGGTCAACGGCAAGGACGTGACCGCGGAGCAGACCGTGTCCTTCCTCGTCGCCAATCTCGTGCCGGGTGCGCAGGTGCCGGTCGAGCTGCTGCGCGACGGCAAGAAGCTGGCAGTCAACGTCACGCTCGGCAAGCGCCCGACCGAAGCCGAATTGCAGCAGCAGACCCAGACCTTCGATCCCGATGCCGAGGAGCCGATGGCACCCGGCACCTCGGACGGCACGATCGAGGAGAAGCTCGGCCTGCAGGTGATCCCGATGACGGCGCAGATCGCGCGCTCGCTCGGGGTGCCGGTGGAAACCAAGGGCGTGGTGATCGGCGCGGTCGATCCCAATTCCGACGCCGCACGCAAGGGCCTGCGGCGCGGCGACATCATCCTGTCGGCCAATTATCAGGACGTCGCCAGCGTCGAGGCGCTGCTGGCGCAGGTCAAGGCGGCAACCGCGGAAGGGCGCGAGGCGCTGCTGCTGCGCATCCAGCGCCGCACCCAGCAGCCGGCCTTCATTCCGGTCCGTCTGCGCTAAACGGCGAGCCAACCCGAAAGAAAAGGGCGCCGGGAGCAGATCCCGGCGCCCTTTTTCGTGGGCGACATCGCGCTATTCGTCGGGCGGAGGACGGGTCGCCTGCGGCTGCGGCGGACGACGCTGTTCGCGCGGGGAGCGTGGCAGCTCGCCGCCGGTCGCCTCTTCGAGGAAGTCCTGACTGGCCGCCGGCGGCCCGTCGCGCAGGCGCTCGCCATCAGGGCCGAACGGACTGCGGTTCGGCTCGCGCCGTCCGGGTTCGACCAGATTGCCCTGCTCGTCGATGAAGTAGTAATCCTCGGGCTCGCCGAACATCGCCTCTTCGTCGGGCTCCATCTGCCATTCGGGCAGTTCGACCGTGGTCTCGAATTCCTCCACGGGCCGGTCCTTGACGGCATAGCGCATGAAGGCGGCAAAGGCCTGCGCCGGAGCGCGGCCGCCCTGCAGGCCGGGCACCGCCTTGGCATCGTCGCGGCCCATCCACACACCGGTCGTCACCCCGCTCGAAAAGCCGATGAACCAGCCGTCCTTGTTCGAGGAGGTAGTGCCGGTCTTGCCGGCCACCGGCCGACCGATCTGCGCCGCGCGGCCCGTGCCGGTCTGCACCGCGGCCTGCAACAGGTCGGTCATCCCGGCGACGACATAGTCGGGCACCAGCGCCCGCTCGCTTGTGTCCTCGTGGCGGTAGAGCACCTCGCCGCTCGCGGTGGTGACCTTGGCGATGCCATAGGGCTCGACCCCGGTGCCCTTGGCCGAGATCGCGGCGAAGGCCTGCGTCATCTCGATCAGGCGGACTTCGGACGAACCCAGCACCATCGAGGGATAGGTCGCCACCTCCGAGGTAATCCCGAAGCGCCGCGCCATCGAGGCGACCGTGCCGAACCCGACCTCGTTGCCGAGCTGCGCCGCGACAGTGTTGATCGAGAAGGCGAAGGCGGTCCGCACGTCGGTCTCGCCGATGTTCTGCCCGGTGGAATTGCGCGGGCTCCAGCCGTCGATCGTCACCGGCGTGTCAGTCACGGTATCCTCGGGCGTGTAACCGGCCTCGAGCGCGGCGAGATAGACGAACAGCTTCCACGAGGAACCGGGCTGGCGCATCGCGGCGGTGGCGCGGTTGTAGTTGCTGGCGACGTAATCCGTGCCGCCCACCATCGCGAGGATTGCCCCGTCGCGGTCGAGACTGACCAGCGCCCCTTGCGCATTGCCCGGGGTGTTGGCCTCGATCGCGGCGGTGGCAGCGCGCTGCATCCCGATGTCGAGCGTGGTCCACACCTCGATCGGCTCGAAGGTCTCGGGCAGGATGATGTCGAGCTGCGGCAGCACCCAGTCGGTGAAATAGCGCACCGAGTTCTGGTTCGCCTGCTCCTTGAGCTGCACTTCCGAGACATCGACCGAGGCCTGATCGGGCGTGATGTAGCCCTGTTCGCGCATCAGCCGCAGCACCACCTTGGCGCGGTCGACTGCGGCCTGGGTGTCGGCGGTGGGCGAATAGCGGCTCGGCGCCTTGACGAGGCCGGCAATGATCGCCGCCTCGCCCACCGACAGCTCGTCGGCGGGGTGGCTGAAGAACTTGCGGCTGGCGGAATCGATGCCATAGGCGCCGCCGCCGAAATAGACCTTGTTGAGATAGAGCTCGAGGATCTCCTCCTTGGA
>CAZQOO010000182.1:0-4852 GCA_964594845.1 uncultured Porphyrobacter sp.
GAATGATCGACGCGAATAGGCCCGCGATCGACATGATGAACTTCGACGATGCGATCACGAGGAGGTTCGAGAGGGATGCGTTGGTAGCGCCTCCGCCCTCGCTTGCCGCCACAAGCGACAGCCCCGTCTCCTGCAGCGCCGCGATGAGGCCAAGAAAGGTCAGCATGAGGCCGGTGATGATGAAGAGCGATGGTATCGGCCGAAAGGGGTTGTAGAAGAAGTTGTTGGCCTCTCGCGCGATCATGGAGGCGCAAGGTTCGACGAAGGCGACGCGCGATGCGTTGCCCAAGCCGCGCCGCATGCCCTTGACGAGGCGCTGCCAGAGGTGGGTTCTCGCGAAGACGGGTTGATAGGCCAATTGATGGGCGATGTGCGGCGTGATGCTCGTGACGTCATTCATCGTGAGCGTCTGCTCGCGCGTTGCGACGATTTCGGCGACGATGGCGAGGCTGCGTCGCTTGACGCGATCCTTTGTGATTTGGACCGCTCCCACGACGATGGCGACGAGCAGGATGAGCGCCGAGAGCGCGTAGATCGCCTCGGGCCTCATGAAGACCGACGTTACTGCGCGCGTGAGCGGATCCATGCGCCTCTCTGGTATCACCTTGGGCTCAGTATTGCATTGAAAATTATCTGTAAAGGCGCGTTCTGGTCGCAAAATGATGCGAACCTGCCGCGCCCCCTGCCAGCGACGCCGGTCCATGGTGAGGGGCGTGGCGCATGCGCCGCGCCGGAAATCGCCTTGTTGGCGCATCATGGCGCGCGCGCCTTGCCCAAGGTGAGCTCGAGGAGGCGGTTGCGTTGTAGGCGGCTGAAGTTGTTGTCCTCGACGAGAATGGCGCGGAGCGCGCCCGAGCGATCGACCCAAAGCGCGACGCCCTCGAGGTTTCCCACCTCGCCCCAGGACCATTCCTTGAGCGTCCGCTCCTCCGCAGCACCCCTGTCGTCGAGGGAGACGTGTCGCAGGCGCGCCGAGAACCCGAGGATGGAGACGCGTCGCTCGAGGATGACGACGCCGCCCGAGGGGTGCGCATCGGCGCCTGTCACGCGATACCCATCCCCCCTGCTCGAGCGGAAGGCAAGGCGCGATGTGGCGCCATCGAGGATGTAGCACTCCCCGCTCTCCTCGATGCACCACAAGAGGTGACGATCGTCGATGGCGGCAAGCGCCTCGATACCTCGGTTGATGGGGGTCCTTCGCAGGATGTCGGGCGCTGCGATCGGGCCGATACGGCGCCCGTCGCGCGTGTAGGCATCGATCCTGTGCTCGCCCTCGAAGCTCACGGCGAAGCGACCGCGCGGGAGTGGGGCGATGCCTTCGGCATCGGCAAGGTGCTTGGGGAGCGGCTTTTCGTCCTGACCGAGGAGGGGGTGTGCCGCGACGATGGACAGCTCCGCGATCGATTGGTCGATGCGACGGTGGAGACGCAATGTGATGATGCGGCCGCGGTCGGAGAGGAGGACGGCGGTTGTTCCGCGGCCGTCGATGGAGATGGCGGAGATGCCCCCGAGCTCATCTGGCATCACAATGGTATCAGTCGGGTCGGGCGCCTTGCTGCCGCCATCGGCTTCCTCGGCGGCGCTGCCGAGGGGAATGAAGGAGAGGGCCACGCAGATGGCTGAGAATAATAGGTAAATATGTCCTCGCCCGATGCACATGTCACGCAGGCTAGACATTTTGCATGTCATGTCAACTCAACGCTTGCATTGGCATGGTATCAGATTAGAACCAGATATGTTCTGCGTCGCAGCGAGATGCATTCTGATGGTGATGGCGCGGATGTGACGTTTGGTTGGGGCGGATGGGATTTGTTCCCGATCAGGGCGGTGCGCTTGACTGGTGCCAATTTGAGACTAAATATCTTTTCGATGCCTGTCGCGATGAGCTTGATGCGACGGGCGAAAGAGGGGTTTGCGGTGTCTTGAGGGGCGGGGAGGTCGTTCACCCGCCAGGGCGGTAGCTATTGCCCGCTTTTTGGGGGACGCGTTGGTCAGAGTTGAGTGTTATCGAGGATTTTCCCCCTCCGATGCCCCCGGCCTGGCTGGGGTCGCGGCCCGGTGCGTGGGCCATTTCCCGTGAAATCAACTCTTTCATCGTCGGGCTACGTTACCGTCGACGCCGTCAGCGCGCTGCGGTGCGGCGGAAAAGTGGCTCGGTCGCGCCGCCCATGAAACGCATTACCTCACCCGTCATGACGGCCGTCTTCCCCGTCGCCGGCCTCGGCACGCGCTTTTTGCCGGCGACCAAGGCCATGCCGAAGGAGCTTCTGCCGATCATCGACCGGCCTATCATCCAATACGCGGTCGAGGAGGCGCTCGCCGCCGGCATCACGAAACTCGTCTTCGTGACCGGCCGCACCAAGCGCGCCATCGAGGATCACTTTGACGCATCGCCCGAGCTCGAGCGCGCCCTCGAGGAGAGCGGCAAGTTCGACCTCGCCGCAGCCGTGCGCGAGACGATGCCGAGCTATGCCCACGCCGTCTACATTCGCCAGCGCGTGCCTCTGGGCCTCGGCCACGCCGTCCTCTGCGCGCGCCCAACTGTCGGTGAGGAGCCCTTCGCCGTGCTCCTTGCTGACGACTTCATCACGCCCTCCAAGGGCGCGCCCAATCCAACCGCTGCCTTGGGCGAGGCTTACGCCGTCACAGGCCGATCGCAGGTCCTTCTCGAGCGCGTGCCACCATCCGAGACCCACAAATACGGGATCGCAGTTCCGGGTGACGCGCCGGGCGTGATCGCTGGCCTCATCGAGAAGCCTGCGCCCGGCGAGGCGCCTTCCGATCTCGCATCGATCGGCCGCTACCTCCTCCACCCTGAAATCTTCGACATCCTCGAGACACTGCCCCCAGGCTGCGGCGGCGAAATCCAGCTCGCCGACGCCATCGACGCATTGGCGCGCCGAGGTGGTGTCGGCGCCCTCGCACTCGACGGCACCCGCCACGACTGCGGTAGTCACCTTGGATATCTCGGTGCCGTCGTTGCCACCGCGGCGCGGCACGCTGAGTTCGGATCTGACTTCTGCGGTCTCATGGCCGCAGAACTGGCAGCGGTTACCAGCGCTCGCCTTCAAACCGCCAACGCGAGGATCGCGTGATCGTCGCGGGCATGGGGAGTCTCGTTGGGGCTGCGGCCGTGACGGCCGCCATTTGCATTGGCATCGTCGCCATGACGCGTCGCGGCGTGATCTCGATACGCCGTCAGCTCGATGACCTCCACGATGTGCAAAGTACCCATGTCACGCCAGCTCCTCGGCTTGGCGGTGTGGCGGTGATGGCATCCTTCGTCCTCTTCCTCATCCTCATGGTGCAGAATTGACCGTGACGCTGACATGGATTGTTATCGCCTCGCTGCCTGCGCTTGCGATCGGCGTCCTTGAGGATGTCGGCTACCACCAGACCGCTCTTCGCCGGATGGCGATCCTGGTTGTCGCTTGCGTTGCAGCCATCGCCTTGACAGGCGTGTGGCTTCCAACGATCGGCATACCTCTTCTCGACGCGGCCATGGGTGTTAGCGTCATTGGCATTCCGGTCACCATCTTCGCTGTCGTCGGCATGGCGAACGCCTACAACATGGTCGACGGTCTACACGGGCTCGCGGGCTTTGCCTCCCTTTCTGCACTCGTGTCGATTGCTCTCATCGCCCGCTCTGAGGGGCTTGATGAGGTTGTATTGTTCGCTGCTCTCCTTGCCGCCTGCGTTTTGGGCTTCTTGCTTGTCAACTTCCCACTCGGGCTCATCTTCCTCGGTGATGCCGGCGCCTATGCCATGGGCTTCTTGATCGCGTGGCTCGCGATCGTCGTGGTCTCAAACAGCGACACCTCGCCCTGGGCGCTCCTCCTTTGCACCTTCTGGCCGTTTTCTGAGGCGGTTCTTACGATCGCACGCCGCAATGCCGCGCGTCGCGATCTGACTGCACCCGACGCACAGCACGTTCATCAGCTGCTCTTTCGAAGGATTCGAGCAAGGATGGATGGCTCGTTGGCACGTTGGGCGAACCCCCTTGCGTCAATATTCATTGCTTCTGCCGTGGTCTCCGCCTCTGCCTTGGGGGTCAGCCTCTACAAGGAAGGGGCGGCGGCGTTTGCAATTACAGCGGCTCTTCTGGTTGCGCATTGGGGGGTACATCGGGTTCTGGTGCGGATGTGACGAGGCGAGAGCGAAGCAAGAAATGAGACTATGAGACGCTGGTCTCGAATTCCGGTCGTTCTCTGACTGACTTGCTCGCGAGCCGTCGTGCTGCGTTTCCGAGCTCCGGCGAGGTGAACTTCAGGGTGAAGGATGCTGATGCTGCAATCACCGCGGTGAGGGCAGCTTACTCAGGCGCCGCCGAGGTTGATGAGATGGATGGTCTGAGTATCGCGCACCCGACGTGGCGCCTGAACCTGCGACAGTCGAACACTGAGCCGCTAGTGCGCCTCAATTTGGAAGCGAAGGGAGGGGCGGCGGTTGAGGTGGCTGCGAAGGCGGAAGAGGTCGTGATGGTGATTAGGTAATCCTCCCCGTTTTAACGGGGCACGACCGTAGAACTCACGCGGTCATTTTCAGTTTCTGGGCGGGTGTGACGCCGCCGATGCCCATGTTGGGGCGTTCGTTGTTGTAGGTCCATAGCCATTCGGTAGCGATCTGCTGCACCTCCTCGATGGTTTCAAAGATGTAGAGGTCCAGCCATTCGTGCCGGACCGTCCGGTTGTAGCGTTCGACATAGGCGTTCTGCTGGGGCTTGCCGGGCTGGATGTAGGTCAGGGCGATGCCCTGCTGCTCGGCCCAGATCGTCAGCTTGGAACTGACATATTCGGGGCCGTAGCATGTTGGGAATGAAGCGCCGTTGAAGGTTATGGCCGCCTGCGCAGCC
>CAZQOO010000183.1:0-4846 GCA_964594845.1 uncultured Porphyrobacter sp.
GGGCCTTCCGGGCGCGCCGCGTTTGCTTTTTTGACGCCCGCTTCGATCCGTCTTGTGGGCCAATCGTTTGACAGGAAACCGCCATGGCGAAGCCCACCACCGTCAAGATCCGCCTCGTCTCGAGCGAAGGCACCGGCTTCTTCTACGTGACCAAGAAGAACCCGCGCAACATCACCGAGAAGATGAGCTTCCGCAAGTATGATCCCGTCGCGCGCAAGCACGTCGAGTTCAAGGAAGCCAAGATCAAGTAAGATCGGCTTCGCGCCCTGCCGCAACGCGGGGCGACGATAATTCATCGACAGTTCAAGCCAGCCGCCTTAGTCGCTTGCGCATGAACCACCCGATCATTTCCGCCCGCTCGCTGCTGCTCGGCCTTGGTGCCGGCACGCTTGCGCTTGGCCTCGTTCCCGCGCTCCCCGTCGCCATCGCCCCTGCGCCGCTCGCGGCTCAAGGAGCAGGGCAGTCCGCCAGCCAGCTCGACGCGGTCGTCACCGCCCTGCGCGCGATCAGCACGATGCGCGCCGACTTCACCCAGACCGACCGGCAGGGCAACGTCATGACCGGCGTCATGACTCTGAAGCGTCCGGGCAAGATCCGCTTCGATTATGGCAAGGATTCGGACTTCCTCGTGATCTCGAACGGCAAGTCGCTGTTCGTGGTCGATTACGAGGTCAATCAGGTCGAACGCTGGCCGATCGGCAATTCGCCGCTGGGCGCGCTGTTCGATCCCGAGCGCGACGTGAAGCGCTACGGCAAGCTGGTGCAGACCGGGAACCCGGACGTCATCAGCGTCGAGGTGCGCGATCCCAAGAAGCCCGAATTCGGGATGATCAATCTGATTTTCGTCCGTCTGGCCTCGGCCCCGGGTGGCTGGCAGCTGACCCACTGGGTCGCGCTCGATGCCCAGAACAACCGCACCCGGGTGCAGCTCGCGAATCAGCGCTACGGCGTGCCGGTGGCCGAGAGCACCTTCACCTTCAAGGATCCGCGCCGCTCGGCCCGTCGCCCGGGATGAACGGAGCTTCGACGAACGGTTGTATGGAAACGACAGAATTGCGCCGCCGTTCATGTAGCTGAAAGGCACAAGCAGCTAATCATTCTCAACAAGGCGGGCCGAAGGGCGGTTTCCCCCCTGTTGCCCTCCCTTCAACGAGGGCCTGCCTTGCACAAGCGTGACGAACGCTCAATGGAACCCTCGACCCACCGCCCCCGGGTCGAGGGTTTTTTGTGTTTTGACTCCCCTCCCCTTGGGGAGGGGTTGGGGGTGGGGGGGGGGAGCACGCCAGCCTTGTCACACGTCGGCTTGCCTATGGTTCCCCCATCCCCGACCCTTCCCCTCGGGGAAGGGAGAGGACAATGGGAGGCGGTTGCGGCGCGTTACTCCTTCTCCCAACCCAGCGCCTTGCGGATGATCGAGTAGATCACGTTCTGCTCGATCACCCCGCGCGCCCGGTCTGCGCCGGGGCCGGTGGCGAACAGGGCGACATCCTCGCCGCCGTGGGTCTCGATGCCGGTCGGCACCAGCGACTGCTGGCGCGCGGCGACGCCGGTCTGCGGCACGGGCCGCTCCCCGCTCACCGCGCCCGGGCCATTGGCATAGCCCAATGTGGTGTAGGGCTTGCCATCCGCCGCCAGCACCGGGCTGACCCCGTCCCCGCCATCCTCGCCGCGGCCCTCGGGGGCCACCACCAGCCCGAGGATGTCGTTCCCGCGCTTCGGGTAGCCGGCGATGGTGAAGACATGGCTGTGATCCGCGGTGACCATGATCAGCGTCTCGGCCGGATCGGTATTGTCGACCGCCCATTGTACCGCGCGGGCAAATTCGACCGCTTCTTCCAGCGCGAAGCCGGCCTGCCCGGCGTGATGGCCGTGATCGATCCGCCCGCCTTCGACCATCAGGTAGAAGCCGTCGGGATCGGCCTTGAGCCGGGCGATCGCCGCTGCGGTCATGTCGGTCAGGGTCGGTTCGGTGGACTCGGGCTTGCGCTCGGCCATGAAGCTCATGTGGCTGGGGTGGAACAGCCCGAGCACCGGCCTGTCCATTGGCGCGGCAGCGAGCTCGGCCGCAGTCTTGACCACCACGCCGCCGTTCCTTGCCGCCCATGCCGCGGGCAGATCGGCCGCCGCATCGCCGCGGCGTCCGCCTGCCTGCTTGCCGTAGAACATCGCCGTCCCGCCGCCGAGCGCGACATCGAAACGGGCCTCTGCCAGCTGGAGCGCGATGTCCTTGCAGCCATCACTGCGCTGGTCGTCGGGGATGTTGGTGTCGCTCTCCCAGTCGCGATCAGCCGAGCGCGAATAGACGCTGGCCGGGGTGGCGTGGGTGATGCGGGTGGTGGTGACGATCCCCAGCGCGAGGCCCCGCGCCTTCACTTCCTCGCCCAGCAGCGGCAGCGGGTGCGCCAGCGCATCCTTGCACACGCCCTTTTCCGCCTCCGGCCCGATGCCGAGCACGCCGATGCGGGTCTTCACCCCGGAATGCATCGCGGTCGCCGTGCCGGCGCTGTCGGGCACCTGCGCATTGGTATTGTAGGTCTTGACCATCGCGAGGTTCGGGAAGCGTTCGAAGCTTAAGGTGTTCTCCTCGCCCGTCTCCCCGCGCTTCTGCCCGTCATAGATGCGCGCGGCGGTGATGGTGGAGATGCCCATGCCGTCGCCGATGAACAGGATGACGTTCTTCGCCTTCGGTTCAGCGGGAGCTTCCTCGGCCAAGGCGGGAACAGCTGCGGTGAATAGCAGGGCGGCAAGGAGAGTGCGGGTCATGGGTTACTCCGAAAGCAGGTGCGCAGCCCTATCGCGCAGCCGTGCGACGATAAAGTGAAAGCTGGAATGTTATGGCAGGTATGCCTAAGTCCGCCCCCATGCTGTCTGTCGCCACCTGGAACATCAACTCGGCGCGCCTGCGCGTCGGCCTCATCGAGAAGCTGCTCACCGAAGCCGCGCCCGACATCCTGTGCCTGCAGGAGATCAAGTGCGAAAGCCACCTGTTCCCGGCCGAGGCGCTTGCCGCACTCGGCTACACCCATCAGGCGGTGAGCGGACAGAAGGGCTATCACGGGGTCGCCACGGTGAGCCGCGTGCCGATCCGCGAAGTCACCCGCCACGACTGGCAGGACAATGGCGAGGCGCGGCATATCGGGGTCGAGGTGCTGGGCAAGGATCTCCTGATCGAGAACGTCTATGTCCCCGCCGGCGGCGACGTGCCTGATCGCGCGGTAAACCCCAAGTTTGGCCAGAAGCTCGACTTCCTCGGGCGGATGACGACATGGGCCGACAGACTCGACCGCCCGACTCTGATCGTCGGCGATTTCAACATCGCCCCGCTCGAAAGCGACGTGTGGAGCCACAAGCAGCTGCTGAAGGTCGTCAGCCACACGCCGATCGAGGTCGAGACGCTGGGCCGGTTCCAGGACGCCCACGGCTGGGTCGATCTCGGCCGCCAGCACATTCCCGCGCCCCAGCGCTATTACTCATGGTGGAGCTACCGCAATCCGGGCTGGCAGGAGAACGACAAGGGGCGGCGGCTCGACCATATGTGGGCCTCGCCCGCCGTGGCGCAGCAGGCGCGGACACACCGCGTGCTCGAAGACGCCCGCGCGTGGGAGCAGCCCTCCGATCACGTGCCGCTGATCACGGAGTTCGACCTCTGACGTCTGGCCCCTCTCCCGAACGCCGCGCCGCGCAGGCGGTGGACGCACTGCGCCACGGCTGGCCGCTGGCGTTTGACGGCGGGCCTGTTCTGCTGCCGGTGGAGACCGCCATCGCGCAGGGCGCGAAAGCTGAGCGGATGCTGATCTCCGCCGCGCGCGCCGTCACGCTCAAGCTCGCCAACCAGCGCGAGGCGGCTGTCCCGCACGCTCCTGTCCTGATCGCGGGGGGCGACGACTTCACCCTGCGCGATGCCCTGCCGATTGCCGATCCGGCGCTCGATCTCGGCAACCCGCTGAAAGGCCCGTTCAAGGCGGTCACGCTCGACTGGGCCGAAACCGCTGCCGCCGCGCTCGAACTGGCGCGGATCGCGGGGATCCTGCCCGCCTTTCTGGTCGATCCGGTGGACGCGGGCGAGGCGGTGCCGGTCGCCGCATCAGACCTTGCCGCCTATGCCGACGCAGGCGCCCTGCGCATCGTCACCCGCGCGCGCCTGCCGGTCAGCGCCTGCGAGGAGGCCGAGATCGTCGCCTTCCGCTCGGCGGCGGACCTGCGCGAGCACGTCGCGCTGATCATCGGCAAGCAGTCGGGCGACCGCCAGCCGCTGGTGCGGCTCCATTCCGAATGCCTCACCGGCGACATCCTCGGCAGCCTCAAATGCGACTGCGGCCCGCAACTCGACGCCGCGCTCCACGCGATGGCGCACGAGGCGCGCGATTCCGGGGGCTGGGGCGTGCTGCTCTACATGCGGCAGGAGGGGCGCGGCATCGGGCTCGTCAACAAGCTGCGCGCCTATCGCCTGCAGGATCAGGGCTTCGACACGGTCGAGGCCAACCAGCGCCTCGGCCTGCCCGACGAAGCGCGCGATTTTCCGGTGGCGGCGCGGATGCTGGAGCTGCTGGGGGCGACCACGATCCGTCTCCTCACCAACAACCCCGCCAAGGTCGAGGCACTGCAAGCGGCCGGAATTACGGTGAGCGAGCGCGTTCCCCACCAGCTCCCCGAAAACCCCCACAACGCCCGCTATCTGGCGACCAAGCGCGACCGCTCGGGGCATTTGCTGCTGTGAGCGCGGTTACCTTTCGTGAGGAACGCCCCGGCGACGAGGCGGCCATCCATGACATGGTGCGCCGCGCCTTCATAGGCCGGCCCTATGCCGACGGGGACGAGCAGGACGTGATCGACCGCTTGCGCGCCG
>CAZQOO010000184.1:0-4746 GCA_964594845.1 uncultured Porphyrobacter sp.
GGAGTGCGCGTAGTCCGCGCTCGCCGCGAGCAGCGCGCCCGCTTCGCGCAGGTCGGAGCAGATCGGGCCGTCGGGCGCGTTGAACTTGGGGTTGATGACGCTCATGCGCCGCTCGTCGGCGGCGCCGAGCCAACCCCAGTCGTCGCGGTAGCGTCCGTCGTCCATCACCGCGAAGACGGGGTTGATCCCGTTCGCCTTGCACAGCTCGAAGTCGTCCTCGCCGTGATCGGGCGCCATGTGGACGAGGCCGGTGCCGCTGTCGGTGGTGACGAAGTCGCCGGGCAGCAGCGGGCGCGGGGCGGCGTAGAAGCCGCCGAGGTGGTGCATCGGGTGGCGGGCGAGGGTGCCCTCCAGCTTCGAACCAATGTGCATGTGACGTTTCATCCAGTCGAGCACATCATCGTTCGTTTCGACTTCTCCCTGTTCGGGCGCGTCGATTACCTTCAGTCCAGTCCGCTTCAGAAAGGCGTCGCGGAGTTCATGCGCCACAAGGTATCGGCGACCGTCATCAGCATAAACAAGCTCGTATGCGACGGTCGGCCCATAGGCCAAAGCCTGATTGACCGGGATCGTCCACGGCGTCGTCGTCCAGATCACCGCGTGGGCGCCGACCAGTTCGGGGATCGGCGATTCCACAATCTCGAACGCCACGTCGATCTGGGTCGAGGTGATGTCCTCGTATTCGACCTCCGCCTCGGCCAGCGCGGTCTGTTCGACGGGCGACCACATCACCGGCTTCGAGCCGCGGTAGAGGTTCCCCGCCTCGGCCAGCTTGAGCAGCTCGGCGACGATCACCGCCTCGCTCTCCTTCTGCATGGTGAGGTAGGGGTGGTCCCAATCGCCCATGATGCCGAGGCGCTTCAGCTGGCCGCGCTGCGCATCGACCCACTTCTGCGCATAGGCGCGGCACTCGTCGCGGAACGCCTTGACCGCCGCCTCGTCACGCCCCGCACCGGTGAGGACGGGCTTGTCCTTCTTCTCCTTGCGGTACTGCTCCTCGACCTTCCATTCGATCGGCAGGCCATGGCAGTCCCAGCCCGGCACGTAGGGCGCGTCCTTGCCCAGCAGGTTCTGGGTGCGGCAGACCATGTCCTTGAGGATGTGGTTCAGCGCATGGCCGATATGCATGTCGCCATTGGCGTAGGGCGGGCCATCGTGGAGGATGAACTTCTCGCGGCCCCGGCGGGCTTTGCGCAGTGCGTCGTAGAGACCGATCTGCTCCCAGCGCGCGGCAATGCCCGGCTCCTTCTGGGGGAGGCCGGCCTTCATGGGGAAATCGGTCTTCGGCAGGAAGACGGTGTCCCGGTAATCGCGCTGCGTGGGTTCTTCAGACATATCGCGCGGGGCCTTAGCGGGCGGGCGGGCTTTGCGCAATTTGTCTTCGGGGGAAGGTTACGCAGCATCGCTGCGGGGTTTCTCGCAGAGACGCAGAGAAGAAAGGGGAGACGCGGAGGTGTTGTGCCTGCCGAAGGCATTTCCACGATTTGCACCGGCACGGCTTGTTGCAACGTCGCAGGAAGAGTGCGGCTTCGCCGCGGGCGCGGTATCTTCGCGTCTCTCTGTCCTCCGCGTCTCTGCGAGAAACCCCTAAGCGAGCAGCCGCCGCGCTTCGGCGCAATCCTTGTCCATCTGTTCGATCAGCGCCTCGAGCGAATCGAATTTCGCCTCGCCGCGCAGGAAGTGATGGAAGGCGACTTCGATCTCCTGACCGTAGAGATCGCCCGAGAAGTCGAAGAAATAGGGCTCGAGCAGCTCCTTGGGCGGCTCGAACTGCGGGCGGATGCCGATATTGGCCGCGCCGTGGAGCACCTGTCCGGTGGCGAGCAGGCGGCCGGTCACGGCGTAGATGCCGTATTTGGGGCGCAGGTAGTTGTCGATCGTGACGTTGGCGGTGGGATAGCCGATGGTGCGCCCGCGCTTGTCGCCATGCTCGACGATGCCGCGAATGGCGAAAGGGCGGGTGAGCAATTGCGCCGCCAGCTGCGGATCGCCGTCGCGCAGCGCCTGACGGATGCGGCTGGAGGAGACGACCTCCTCGCCCGCCGTCACCGCTTCGACCACCCGCGATTGCAGACCCAGTTCGCCGCCGAGGGTGCGGAGCAGTTCGACATTGCCCTTCGCCCCCTTGCCGAAGGTGAAGTCGCCGCCCGTCACCACCCCGTGCGCGCCGAAGCGGTCGATCAGGATGGCCTTGATGAAGTCCTCCGCGCTGGTGCCCGCCAGCTCGGCGTCGAAGTGGAACACCAGCATCGCGGTCGCCCCGGCGGCGAGGTAGAGTTCCTGCCGCTGCTCCAGCGTCGTCAGGCGGAAGGGCGGCACCTCGGGGCGGAAGAAACGCACCGGATGGGGATCGAAGGTGGCAATGATCGAGGGGCGGCCTTCCGCCTTGGCCCAGGCAATCGCCTCACCCGCCACAGCCTGATGCCCGCGGTGGAACCCGTCGAAATTGCCCAGCGCGATGACCGCGCCGCGCAACGCGGGGGGAATGGCGCCCCGATGATCGAGCCAGCGCATCAGGCGGCTCCCGCGCGGCGGAAAGTCAGGAAGGAGAATGCCGGGTGCGCGCCGTCCGCCGCATGATCCTCGCGCGCACTGAGCACCCAGCCCTTCCCCGGTTCGGCCATGAAGGTGTCGCCCGCGTAATCCGCGTGGATCTGGGTCAGCTCGATACGGTGGGCGAGCGGCATGAACACGTCATAGATCGCCGCTCCGCCGATGATTGCGACTTCGCCGGTCTCGTTGCCCTCTGCCGCCAGCGCCAGCGCCTCTTTCACCGAGCCCGCCATTTCCACGCCTTCCGCCGCGAAGCCGTCGCGGCGCGAGAGCACGATGTGGCGGCGGCCGGGGAGGAGGCCGGGCAGGCTCTCGAAGGTCTTGCGGCCCATCACCATCGGCTTGCCGATGGTGAGCGCCTTGAAGCGCTTGAGATCGGCGGGCAGGCGCCAGGGCAGGTCGCCCTCATTGCCGATCGCGCCATTGGCGGCGCGGGCATAGATCAGGACGATTTCGGGGTTCACGGCAGCGCGTGTCCCACGCGGGTGACATGGCCCATTTTGCGCCCCTCGCGCGCCTCGCGCTTGCCGTAGAGGTGGAGGTGCGGCTCGCCCGGCTCCGCAAGGATGGCGTGGGCGGTGAGCGCATCCTCGCCGACGATGTTGCGCATGTCGATGGAGGCGAAGCGCGTCGCGGTGCCCCCCAGCGGCAGGCCGGTGATGGCGCGGATGTGGTTCTCGAACTGGCTGGTGGCCGCGCCCTCGATCGTCCAGTGGCCCGAATTGTGGACCCGAGGGGCCATTTCGTTGAATACCGGGCCGTCCTTGGTGGCGAAGAATTCGAGCGTCAGCACTCCGACATAGCCGAGCGCCTGCGCGGTCTTCGCGGCAAGCTCTCGCGCGGCGGGCACCTGCGCCTCGATCAGCGCGCCTGCGGGCAGCAGCGACTGGGCCAGCATCCCGCCTTCGTGGCGGTTGGCGGTCGAATCCCAGAAGCGCACCTCTCCGCTCGCCGAGCGCACGAGGATCACCGAGAATTCGGCCTCGAACGCCACCAGTCCTTCGTAGATGCAGGGCTTGCCGGGGAAGCGCACGCCGTTCGCCTCGCGGTCCGAGCCGATGCGCCACTGGCCCTTGCCGTCATAGCCGTCGCGCGCGGTCTTGAGGATGCCGGGGGTGCCGACGGTGTCGATCGCGCGGGCGAAGTCCTCGTCGCTCTCGACCCGCGCATAGGGTGCCGAGGTGCCACCGAGCCGGGCGATGAAGCCCTTCTCGTTCAAGCGGTCCTGCGCCACTTCCAGCGCGTGCGCGGGGCAGGCGAGGAGGTGCGCCGGGATCGCCGCGACGGCGCTGAGGGGCACATTCTCGAATTCCCAGGTCACCACATCGCACTTGGCCGCAAAGGCGGCGAGCGCCGGCCGATCACCCCAGCCGTTCTCGAAGAAATCGGCGCAGGCGTCCGCGGCGACATTGTCGCCCGGCGGGGCGTAGGCGATGCAGCGGTAGCCCAGCTGAAGCGCGGCCATCGCCATCATCCGGCCCAGCTGGCCGCCGCCGAGAATGCCGATGGTGGAGCCTGCGGGCAGCATCAGTCTTGCGGAACCTCGCCCACGGCCGCGCTCTTGGCGGCGCGCCAGTCCTGCAGGCGTTCGGACAGGTCCTTGTCGGAGAGCGCGAGGATCGACGCGGCGAGCAGCCCGGCGTTCTTCGCCCCCGCCTCGCCGATCGCCAGCGTGCCGACCGGAATGCCGCCGGGCATCTGCACGATCGAGAGCAGGCTATCCATGCCGGACAGCGCCTTGGACTGCACCGGCACGCCCAGCACCGGCAGGTGCGTAATGCTGGCGATCATGCCAGGCAGATGCGCGGCCCCGCCCGCGCCCGCGATGATCACATCGAAGCCCTCGCCCTCCGCGCCCTTGGCGAAGGCGACCATGCGGTCCGGGGTGCGGTGCGCCGAGACGATCCGCGCCTCGTAGGGCACTTCCAGCTCGTCGAGCACCTCGGCGGCGGCCTTCATGGTCGGCCAGTCGGACTGGCTGCCCATCACGATCGCGACGCGTCCCCCGGTCACTTCCATCATGCGTCCTTCAGATAGTAGCGGGCCCCTGTCACCGCGCCGCCATCGAAGTCATAGATGATCGGCTGGCCGGTGGGAATCTCGAGGTCGGTGATGTCCGCGTCGGAAATGCCCGAAAGGTGCTTCACCAGCGCGCGCAAGCTGTTGCCGTGGGCGGCGATGATCACCGTCTCA
>CAZQOO010000185.1:0-4700 GCA_964594845.1 uncultured Porphyrobacter sp.
CCCGGCTTCCGTCCCGGCAAGGTGCCGGCCAACCTCGTCAAGAAGATGCATGGTGAAGCCCTGCACGGTCAGGTGGTGAACGACACGATCCGCGAATCGGTCGACAAGCTGCTGCGTGACGAGGGCTTGCGTCCGGCGATGCAGCCGGAAGTGGGCCTCAATCAGGACTACGAGCAGGGCAAGGATGCCGAGATCACCGTCAGCCTCGAAGTGCTGCCCGCGATCGACGCTCCGAGCATCGAGGGTCTGAAGCTCGAACGTCTGGTTGTGCCGGTCACCGACGCGCAGGTCGACGAGGCGCTGGCCGGCATCGCCAGCCAGAACAAGAGCTACAAGGACGCCGCCAAGACGAAGAAGGCGGCCGAGGGCGACCAGCTGATCATCGACTTCGTCGGCAAGCTCGATGGCGTGGAATTCGACGGCGGCAAGGCGGAAGACGCGGCGCTGGTGCTCGGCTCGGGCACCTTCATCCCCGGCTTCGAGGACAGCCTCGTGGGCGTGAAGACCGGTCAGGAAAAGACCATCACCGTCACCTTCCCGGAAAACTACCAGGCCGCGCATCTCGCCGGCAAGGAAGCCACCTTCGACGTCACCGTGAAGGCGTTGAAGGTCGAGACCGAGACCACCGTGGACGAGGATTTCGCCAAGAGCCTCGGTCTCGACAGCCTCGAAAAGTTGCGCGAGATCATGAAGGCACAGCTCGAACAGCAGACCGCCGGCCTCACCCGCACCCAGATGAAGCGCGCGCTGCTTGATCAGCTCGCCGCGGGCCACAGCTTCGAAGTCCCCGGCACCATGGTCGAGGCCGAGTTCCAGCAGATCTGGGCCCAGCTTCAGCAGGAAGCCGCGCGCGAGGAAGATCCGGCTGCTGCGCTGAAGCAGATCGAGGACGAGAAGGACGAATACCGCTCGATCGCCGAGCGCCGCGTGCGCCTCGGCCTGCTGCTTTCGGAAATCGGCCAGGCCAACGGCGTGGAAGTGACCAGCCAGGAAATGTCCATGCTGATCCAGCAGGCCGCGATGCAGTACCGCACCGAGGACCGCGAGCGTTTCGTGCAGTACATCCAGTCCGAGCCGATGGCCGCCGCCCAGCTGCGCGCGCCGCTCTATGAGGACAAGGTCGTCGACTTCCTGTTCGACAAGGCCGAGGTGACCGAGCGCGAAGTGACTGTCGAGGAACTTCAGGCCGCGATCGAGGCGGACGAAACCGCCGAGGCCGCTCCGGCCAAGAAGGCCCCTGCGAAGAAGAAGGCCCCGGCCAAGAAGGCGGAAGCCAAGACCGAGGCTGCCGCGGAAGAAAAGCCCGCGGCGAAGAAGGCGCCTGCCAAGAAGGCTCCGGCGAAGAAGGCCGAAGCGGCTGAGGAAAAGCCGGCTGCGAAGAAGGCTCCGGCGAAGAAGGCGGCTGCCAAGAAGTGACCCGGCTGAGGCGGAGCGATCAGCGCTCCGTCGGACGCCACGGACGGAACGTGGGCGCGGGCAGCTTGGCTGTCCGCGCCTTTTCGTAGGCCGCACCCGCCTTGAGCACTTCATGGTCCTGCCACTGGCCGCCCATTATGCTGAAACCGATCGGCAGACCTTCGACCGCCCCCATCGGGACGGTGAGGTGCGGATAGCCGGCAATCGCCGCAAGATAGCCGGCGCCGATCCGGCCGTTGAAGTTATCGCCGTTGACGAGGTCGGTGCTCCACGCCGGGCCCTGCGTCGGCGCGACGAGGAAGGCGACCTTGTTATCGGCCAGCAGCTTGTCGATCCCCTCGACGCGGGTCAGGCGGCGCAGCGTGGCGAGGTTCTTCGCATAGGCTTCCGGATCGGTGGTCTCCAGCGCCTGCTCGAACAGCTCCTGTCCGAACCAGCGCAACTCCGCATCGGCATTGGCGGTGTTGAAGGCGACCACATCGGCCAGACTGCGCGGCTCGCCGCTGCCCGGACGCCCGCCAAGATACTTGTCCATCTCGACGCGCAGTTCATACAGCAGCACCGGAAGCGTTGCCTGCCACAATTCGCCCGGTGGGCTGTATTCGACATCGACCAGCACCGCGCCCGCGCGCGTCAGATCGGCCAGCGCCGCTTCGAACAGTGCCTTGACGTCTGCCCTGCTGCCGACGGCGCCGCGCATCACCCCGATCCGCACGCCGGCGAGCGAGTAGCTATCGAGCCCTTGGGTGTAGTCCTGCACCCGTTTCGCTTCGAGCGTCACCGGATCGGCCTTGTCCGGCCCTGCGATCGCGGTAAGCAGCAGCGCGGCGTCGCGCACGGTGCGGGTCATCGGGCCGGCGGTGTCCTGGGTCGAGGAGATCGGCACCACATGGGTGCGGCTGACGATCCCGACAGAGGGCTTGAAGCCGACGATCCCGTTGATGCTCGCCGGGCAGGTGATCGACCCGTTGGTCTCGGTCCCGATCGCGCCCCAGGCGAAGCCCGCGGCCACCGCCGCGCCGCTGCCCGAGGAGGAGCCGCAGGTGTTGCGGTCGATCGCATAGGGGTTGCGGGTGAGGCCACCCACCGCGCTCCACCCGCTGGTCGATCCGTCGGAACGGATATTGGCCCATTCGGAAAGGTTGGTCTTGCCCAGCACCACGCCGCCCGCCGCGCGCAGATTGGCGATCAGCGGGGCATCGCGCCCTGTCATGTTGTCCTTCAGGGCAAGGCTGCCTGCGGTGGTGGCAAATTCGCTAGTCTCGATATTGTCCTTCACCAGCACGGTGCGTCCGCGCAAGGGGCCGGTCGCGGCGAGCTGGCGCGCCTTGACCGAGGCGGCGGGATCATAGTCGATCACCGCATTGAGGCGCGGGCCATTGTCGTCAAGCGCCTGAATGCGCAGGATATACTCGTCCACCGCCAGCAATTCGGCCATCGCCTCGCGGTCGGGCACCGCATCGGCAGACGGCGCCACCGCTTGCGCGAAGGCCGCGGCCGAGGAGGAGGCGAGGAGGGCGGCGAGCGCGCTGCGCGCAAGGGTGAGCGTGGTCATGGCGTGCAGGTTTGCCTGCTTTGCGCGTGGATGCAAGATCGCCTGCACCCGCCCGGCACCGCGCAATTCACAGGCGACACGGTAAACGCCCTTGAAATTGCCCCGCGCCTGACGACATAGCCAGTCTGGAACTTACGAAGGACACGCAAATCCCATGATCGATCTGTTCGGCAACGCTGGCGAAACCTACGGCACCCAGGGGCAGTTCACCCGCGACCCGCTGACCGGGGCGCTGGTGCCTGTGGTGGTCGAGCAGACCAGCCGGGGCGAACGCTCCTTCGACATCTTCAGCCGCCTGCTGCGCGAACGCATCGTGTTTGTCACCGGGCAGGTCGAGGACGGCATGGCGAGCCTGATCGTCGCCCAGCTGCTGTTCCTCGAAAGCGAGAACCCCTCCAAGCCGATTTCCATGTACATCAACTCGCCGGGCGGGGTGGTGACGGCGGGCCTCGCGATCTTCGACACCATGCAGTACATCAAGCCCCGCGTGTCGACCGTGTGCATCGGGCAGGCCGCTTCGATGGGCAGCTTTCTGCTGGCGGCGGGCGAACCCGGGATGCGCATCGCGCTGCCCAATGCCCGCATCATGATCCACCAGCCTTCGGGCGGGGCGCGCGGGATGGCCTCGGACATCGAGATCCAGGCGCGCGAGATCCTGCGCATCCGCAGCCGCATGAATGATCTCTACGTCAAGTTCACCGGCCGCAGCCTCGACGAGATCGAGAAGGCGATGGACCGCGACACTTTCCTCGAAGCCGAGGAAGCCAAGGCCTTCGGTCTGGTCGACAAGGTGTTCGAGACCCGGCCCGATAACGAGGAAACCGGCGTCGAGGACGGTTCGGGCGGGGCGCCTGAATAAGCCCTTTCCCCCGTATCTGCCCCGGGGCGGGACAAAGACCCGATACCTGGGCGTTTTCCGGTATTTCGCGGCCCCAAGCTCCATGCCGGAGCCATTAAAACATGCGCCATGTGTTGATTCATCTGGTGTCATAGATACATTTGCCGAATCCGTTCGTGCCATAGCCATGCTATCGTCCGCGGATTCGAGGACACAGGAATGACCAAATTGAGCGGATCCGACAGCAAGAGCACCCTCTATTGCAGCTTCTGCGGGAAGTCGCAGCACGAGGTGCGCAAGCTCATCGCCGGCCCCACGGTGTTCATCTGCGATGAATGCGTCGAGCTGTGCAACGACATCATCCGCGAGGAAACCAAGGCGGGGATCGCCGGCCGCAAGGAAGGCGAAATCCCCACGCCGATGGACATCTTCACCACTCTGAACGATTACGTGATCGGACAGGACCGGGCGAAGCGCGTGCTCTCGGTCGCGGTGCACAACCACTACAAGCGGCTGAAGCACAGCGGCAAGGCGGGCGATGTCGAACTGGCGAAGTCGAACATCCTGCTGGTCGGCCCGACCGGTTCGGGCAAGACCTTGCTCGCCCAGACGCTGGCGCGCACTTTCGATGTGCCCTTCACCATGGCCGACGCCACCACGCTGACCGAAGCGGGCTATGTGGGCGAGGATGTCGAGAACATCATCCTCAAGCTGCTCCAGGCCTCGGACTACAATGTCGAGAAGGCCCAGCACGGGATCGTCTACATCGACGAAATCGACAAGATCACCCGCAAGGCGGAAAACCCCTCGATCACCCGCGACGTTTCGGGTGAGGGCGTGCAGCAGGCGCTGCTCAAGCTTATGGAGGGCACCACCGCCTCCGTGCCGCCG
>CAZQOO010000186.1:0-4673 GCA_964594845.1 uncultured Porphyrobacter sp.
CTGCGCTCGATGCCGCCGCTGCCCGCGCGCTGGTGGCAAGCCGGATCATCGGCGGTGACAAGGTGGAGCGGGTGACGCTTTTCCCTGCCGACAAGGTGCCGTTCGATTTCCGCCGCCCGCTGGCGGTGTGGCAGGTCGCACTCGAAGACGGCACCAATGTCTATGTGGGGCGCGATACCGGCAAAATCGAGGCGGTGCGCACCCGCTGGTGGAGTGCCTTCGATTTCGCCTGGGGCCTGCACATCATGGACCTTTCCGAGAGGGAGGATACCAGCCATCCGGTGCTGATCCTGTTCGCCGCGATCTCGCTCGCCGGAGCGCTGATCGGCTGCGTGCTGATGTTCCGCCGGCGCAAGGCGCGGGTCACGGCGTCCGCCGCATGACCCCGACCGTCCTTACCCCGATCCTCGATCTCCTCGATCTGGCCGGCATCGCGCTGTTTGCACTGTCGGGCGCGGTGCTGGCGGCGCGGCTCAGGCAGACCTTCGTCACCATGGCCTTCTTCGCGCTGGTGACGGGGGTCGGCGGAGGCACGGTGCGCGATCTCCTGATCCGCGCGCCGGTGTTCTGGATCGACGATCCCCGGGTCGCGGCGGTGTGCCTCGGCACGGCGTTGATCGCATGGTTCACGCCGGTCAGGTGGTGGGAGGGCAAGGGCTTTGCCTATGCCGACGGCGCGGGGCTCGCGGCCTATGCCGTGCTCGGCAGTGCCAAGGCTCTCGCTTACGGCGTGCCGCCGGTGCCCGCGGCATTGATGGGCGTGATCACGGGGTGTGTCGGCGGGATCATCCGCGACGTGGTGGCGGGCCGTCCGTCGATCATCATGAGCCCCGAACTCTACGTCACCCCGGCCGCGCTTGCCTCGGCGCTGTGCGTCGCCGGGATGCTCGCCGCGCCGTGGCTCGGCGTGGCAGACGGGGCCGCATGGGCCATCGCCTTCGCCTGCGGCTTTGCCTTGCGTGCAGTAGCGATCCGCTGGGAATGGGGCCTGCCGAGCTACGGCGGCCCCTCGTCCCCGGGCTAGCCGCCGATATCGCCGTCGATGGTCTCGGGGATATCCTCACCCGGGATCGGTCCGCCGGGATAGGCCGGCATCGCCGCGCCTGACGCAGCCACCGCCGGAAAGCTGGCTTCGCTCACGGCCATGTCGGGACGGGCCGTGCCGCCAACCGCGGCGCGGGCCGAGGCATAGCGCTGGTCGCTCCACTGGCCGTCGGCGCGGGGCGCTGCGTCAACGCCCGGAGCCGCACCCCAGTCACTGCCGCCAAAGCGCCCGCCACCCAAATCGACGCTCTCGATCCGCCCGTCATTGCCGATCCGGCACTGGAACGGCGAACCGTTGAACAGCGCGCCGCTCACCATCCAGCCCGCGCCGGTGCGCTCGACATTGTCGACCGTGTCGACCCGCACATCGCGCTCGATCCGGGTAAGGCACTGGTCGACCGCGCTATCGAGGCCCGAGGCCCCGCTGCCGCGACGGTCAGTCCGGCGATCATCGTAACGGCGGGTGTCGTCGCGCCAGTCACGGTCGCGCTCGACGATCACGACATCGCGGTCGCGCTCGCGGCGGTTGTTGGAACTGGCGATCGCGGCAATCCCGCCGATGATCGCCGCGCCGATCAGCACATCGCCGGCATCGACCCGGTTGCGCCGCCACCCGCGATGGCGCCAGCCCCCGCCCCAGCGACGACACCCCCAACCCCGGCAGCGCCAGTCCGCGGTGGTGGAGGCCGGGTCGAAGCGGCTGTGATCGAAGGCCGAGGCCGGTGCGCCGAAGCCGGCAGTGACGGAAGGCTGGGTGGCTGCCGCAGCCGGTGCGGCAAGAATGGTGGTGCCGGCAAGCGCACCGGCGAGCGCCAGCGCACGGAAACTCAGAGCCATGAATGCTCCCTCCTGATTGCGTTGCAAGCGCCCACCAAACGCTCTGATGCAAGCACGATTAACCGTGTCAGGCTTGCGCTGGGCTGAACGTGTTCCCCTGACGCGGGCCGCCCCGCCAACCCTTGCGGGCGGCGGGGCGGCGGGGTTGCTCGACAGGCCGAGGGGAGCGGCGCAAGCGGGAAGACAGTCAGCGCAGGCCGCGGATGCCGTCGAAGTCGATCAGCGGGGCGCCGCGTCCATCGAGGCGGCAGGTGAAACGTCCGCGATCATAGCCGCGCCCGCGCCCGCCCCAGCGGCCATCGGCGACTTCGATCCGGCCCTGGATGCGGAAGCCGAAGCGGCGGCGGTCGACATCGCGCACGTCGATCACATCGGCAAAGCGGTAGCCGCCGAAGCGCCGGGCCTGGTTCTCGGCCGCCCGCACGCAGCGTTCCACCGCCCCGCGCGCTCCGCCACCAAAGCCCCAGCGGTCACCGCGATCCCAGCGATCACCGCGGTAGTCCCAGCGGTCCCAGCGGTCACGGTCGCCATCGAAGGCGCCAGCGAGGGCGGCAATCCCGCCGATCACCACCGCACCGGCGATGATCTCGCCTGCGCCGATGCCGTCGCGGTCGCGCCGGTCGTCGGCCAAGGCAGGAGTAGCGGAAGCGACGGCCAGCGCGCCGGCCGCGAGCGTGCCGAGCGTGGTCCGCGCCAGTCGGGTGGTGGTGGTCGTCATGGGTCTCATCCTCGCTTGGCACCGAGGCGGGATTGCGCCGGTGTCAAAGCGAAGTTGCGCGATTCGCCCTGAGACGAAGCTGAATCGGGCTGACAGGTTCCGTTAATCTGGACGGCCCCTTTGATGAACATCTACTCTGCCGGGAGCGCCGCCAACACGTCGCGGGTGAAGGCGGCAATGTCAAACCCCGATCCCGGCGGGTCCTCGCCCCGGCGCACGATCACCACCTGCCGGCTCGGCACGATCACCACATATTGCCCGCGATTGCCGAAAGCGGCGAAGGTGTCGGGTGGCACGCCATCGCTCTTGTTCATCAGCCAGAACCCGGCGCCATAGCCGAATGCGCCTGCGGGCTGCGGGCCGGACGGTGTGGCGACGTACTTGGCCCAGCCCTCCGGCAGCACCCGCTCGCCAGAGGGCAGTTTGCCGTCGTTCAGATAGAGCTGGCCGAACGTCGCCAGATCGGCCGCAGTGGTCCAGACCTGCGAAGAGAGGATGTATTCGCCGCGGATGTCGGTTTCGGCTACGGTGTGCGCCATCCCGAGTTTGGCGAAGAATTCGTGCGGCGGGTAATAGGTCAGCCAGCCACCGATCGCCTTGACCGCCAGCAGCGTGTCGTTGTTGGCATAGCGGAACACGGTGCCGGGCTTGTGGACCAGCGGCCAGCCCAACGCCGTCTCGTCGACGGTCGAACCGCCGAAATAGAGCGCATCGGTGCGGTTGCCCGGCGTGTCGGAATAGCGCCCCGTCGCCATGCGCAGCGCGTGATCGAGCGTCACGGCATTGCGCGGATCGCTCCCGCCGCCGGCGCGCCAGTAATTGAGGCCGACCGGTTCTTCGACGCTGGTCTCTCCTGCCAGCACCGCCGCGCCGACCAGCGTAGCCGCAATCGATTTGGCGACCGACCAGGTGCGCTGCGGAGTCTTCTCGTCGAAGCCGGGGGCATAGACCGCCTGTTCGACCAGGCCGGCCCCTTCACGGTTGATCCGCACCAGCGCAGCGGTGGTGCGCGCTCCTTGCCCGTACTGGCCCGCCACCGCTGCATCGAGCACCTTGCCAAGCGGGGTCGGCGGCGGAACCGCGCCGCCTTCGCTGCCCGGAATGACGCCGATCATGATGGCCGTGCGATCGTCCTGCGTCGCCACCGGAACCGGCGCCTGCGGATTGCTGACTTCCTCCGGCGCGCCGATGGGATAGGTCGAGCAGCCGGTGTCCGGGCCGAAATAGGCGGCGATGCGGGCGGGCATGTCGTCGGCCCACTTGACCGCGACATGGGCGATCTGGCCGGTCGGACGGCGGACGATTTCGTAAGGCAGCCCAGCGAGCAGCGCATTGTGCGGCGACTGGATGCCGGTCAGCTCCATCGCCTCGACGCTTTCGGGCGTGCGCGTGGTGCCGTTGCGCTCGGCAAGCGCGATGGCGCTGCACAGCATCAGCGCCTTGTAGCCCGCGGCCAGCGCCCGGTCATACCGGCATTGCAGCACCTCCTGCGGCGACTGGGCGACGGCAGGCGTGGCGGCAAGGACGAGCGTGGCGGCAGCGATGGTCGTGCGGATCATGCGCGCGACACTAGCCTTGCCGACCCAAAAGGAAAGGGCCGGTAGCGTTTCCGCCCCGGCCCCTGCCCTTGTGCATGCGAAGCGCGCCTTAAGCGTCTTCGTATTCGTCTTCCGACTGAACCGGGCCGGAATCCTGACCCTTGGCAGCTTCGTCGCGATCAACCAGTTCGATCACCGCCATCTGCACCGCGTCCGAGGCACGGATGCCGGCGCGCAGCACGCGGGTGTAGCCGCCGTCGCGGTCCGAATAACGCTCGGCCAGCACTTCAAACAGCTTCTTGAGCTGGGCCTCGTCGCCAAGACGGCTCATCGCCAGACGACGGTTCGACAGGCCGCCACGCTTGGCCAGCGTGATCAGCTTCTCGACATAGGGGCGCAGTTCCTTCGCCTTGGGCAGCGTGGTGGTGATCTGCTCGTGCTTGATCAGAGCCGACGCAAGGTTGCGCAGCAGCGCATTGCGGTGACCCGTTTTGCGGCCCAGCTTGCGGCCCGAAATACCATGACGCATATTCTTT
>CAZQOO010000187.1:0-4648 GCA_964594845.1 uncultured Porphyrobacter sp.
TCGCCGCGGTAGCGCGCCTGACCGAACCGGTCGAAAACGTGCTCGACCTGTCGCAGAGCGAGGCCGGGCTGCTGCCGATCCGCAAGGAACGGCTCGATCTGCTCGAAGTCCTCACCACGCTGGTGCGCGAGCGCGAGGCGGCGATCATCGCGGCGGGTCTCAGCCTCGATCTCAAGGGACGGCGCGGGCGGGTGATCGAGGGCGATCCGCGCCAGCTCGGCCGGGCGATTGGCAATCTCATCGACAACGCGATTGCCGGCACACCGGATGGCGGGCGGATCGTGATCGAGATCAGAAAGGCGCCCGAAGGCGCCGGCTTCGCGATGGAAATCAGTGTTGCCGACAATGGTCGCGGCATGACTTCGCAGGAACTCGCCCGCGCGCAGGGCGGCCTGCCCCCGGGCAAGGACGGCGCGCCCGAACGCCGCACAGGGCTCGGCATCCCGCTCGCGCGCCAGCTGATCGAGGCGCATGACGGGACGCTGGAAATCGCCAGCCGCAAGGGCGTGGGCACCACCGCGACCATTCGCCTGCCGTGAGCGAGACGCGCGAGACCCTGCCCGATCTGGCGGCGATGGCGGATTATGGCGCGCGCATCGCGGCGCGGCTGCGCGAGGGCGATGTGGTCGCGCTCGAAGGCGGGCTGGGGGCGGGCAAGACGACGCTCGCCCGCGCGATCCTCGCCGCGCTGGGCCATCGGGGCGAGGTGCCTTCGCCGACCTTCACCATCATCGAGACCTATGATGCCCCGCCGCTGCGCGTGGCCGTGGTCCACGCCGATTTCTACCGGCTGGAACACCCGTCCGAGCTGGCCGAGATCGGCCTCGACGATTACCGCGAGGGCGCAGTGCTGCTGGCCGAATGGCCCGATCACGCCGGGGGCTTCGCGCATGAGCCGGGGTGCCTTGCGATCACGCTCCAGCCTGCCGGAGAAAGCGGGGAAGGCGGGCGGATTGCGATTGCCCGCGGCGGGGCTGATTGGGTAGGGCGCATGCCATGAGCCAGCTTCCGACAGGTCTTGCCGCATTCACCGCCAGCGCCGGATGGGCCGATGCCCGCGTCGAGCCGCTGCCCGGCGATGCATCGTTCCGGCGCTATTTCCGGCTGGCCCGCGGTGACGGCGAAACCGCGATGCTGATGCACGCGCCCCCGCCCCACGAGGACCCCGCGCCGTTTCTGCATGTCGCGCGCTGGCTCAACGACAACGCGATGCGTGCGCCTGCGATCCTCGCCGCCGAGCCGCAAGCGGGCTGGGTGCTGACCGAGGATTTCGGCAATGACCGGATGCGCGACTGGCTCGATCTGAACCCGGCCGACGAGCGTGCGGCCTACGAAGCCGCGGTAGAGGCGCTGGTGGCGCTCCACCGCGTCGCGCCCGGGCCTTTCGCGCCCTATGACATGGCGGTCTATGCCCGCGAGGCGGCGCTGCTGACCGAATGGTATTGCCCGGCGCAGGGGCTGGAGGTGGACACGGCCGGCTATGCGGCGGCGTGGGAGGAAGTGCTTGCGCCCCTGCTCGCGCGGCAGAACCCCGGGGTCACGGTGCTGCGCGATTATCATGCCGAGAACATCATGCTGCTCGGGGGGCAGCCCGGCGCACCCCAGGGCCTGATCGATTTCCAGGACGCGCTGGTCGGCCATCCGGCCTATGACCTCGTCTCGCTGCTGCAGGATGCGCGGCGCGATGTGTCCGAGGATCTGGAAACCGCGATGCTGCTCCACTATGCGCACCATACCGGGGTGAGCGACGAGGAGTTTCTTGCCGACTACGCGCGGCTCGGCGCGCAAAGGAACGCCAAGATCGTCGGCATCTTCACCCGCCTGAATGCGCGCGACGGCAAGCCGAAGTATCTCTCGATGATCCCACGGGTATGGGCCGCGCTCGAACGCGATCTGGCGCATCCGGCGCTTGCGCCCGTGGCCGCGTGGTTCGATGACAACATCCCCGACACGCTTCGCTTCGCCCACGGAGCCTTCTCGGCATGAGCGGCAAGCCTTCTCTCGCCTCGGACACCGCGATGGTGCTGGCCGCAGGGCTGGGCAAGCGGATGCGCCCGCTCACCGCCACCCAGCCCAAGCCGATGGTGCGCGTGGCCGGCAAGCCGCTGATCGACCACGCGCTTGACCGGCTGGCCGATGCGGGCGTGGCCAGGGCGGTGGTGAACGTCCATTACCTCGCCGATGCGCTGGAGGCCCATGTTCTCGCCCGCCGCTCGCCGCAGGTGACGATCTCGGACGAACGCACACAGCTGATGGAGACCGGCGGCGGGATGATCCGGGCCCTGCCGCAGCTGCCCGATCCCTTCTTTGCCCTCAACGCCGACAACATCTGGCTCGATGGCCCGAACAACGCCTTTGCCGAGCTGTCGCGGCGCTGGGACCCGGCGCAGATGGACGCGCTGCTGTTGCTGGTTCCGCACGCACGCGCGGCCAATTTCGGCGGGCCGGGCGATTTCCATATGGACGCGCTGGGCCAGCTGTCGCGCCGCCGCGACGGGCGGATCGCGCCGTTCATCTACACCGGCATCCAGCTCGTCAGCCACCGCCTGCTGCGCGATGCGCCGGAGGGGCCGTTCTCGACCAACATCCTCTGGAACCGCGCGATAGCCGAAGGGCGGCTCTATGGCCTCTCCTTCAGCGGGTTGTGGTTCGAGGTCGGCACGCCGCAGGCGATCCGCCCGACCGAGGAGGCGCTGACGGGTGGCTGAGGCGCGCCAAGCCGGCCCGCTGGTCTATGGCATTGCCGCCCATCGCGGCTTTGCCGATGCGCTCGTCGCGGGGATCGTCCCGCGCTACCGTGAAGAGGGCTTCGGCCTCGCCCGCCTGACGCTGCTGGTGCCGTCGAGCCGCGCGGCGCGCACGCTGGCGCAGGCCTTCATCCGCCACGCCGGCGCCAATGGCGAGGGCGGGCTGCTGATGCCGCGCATGGTGGCGGTGGGCGATCTCGATCTTGACGAGACACTGGGCGCCGGCCTCGATCCGCTGGGCGCGGCGGATGTTCCGCCGGCCTGCGATCCGGTGGCGCGCTGGCTGACGCTCGACCGCCTGATCGCCGAGGAACGCGAAGCGGAGGGGATGGAGCCGCTGCCGGGCCGCGCGCGGCTCAATCTCGCGCGCGAGATGGCGCGCAGCATCGACCGGCTGCTGGTCGAGGAAAAGACCCCGGACGACCTGCTGGGCGATGCGGTGCTCGATCAGCTCGGCAATCTGGCCGAGCATTGGCAGCGTTCGATCCGCCTGTTCGCGCGGGTCAATGCCCGCTGGCAGGCAGAGCTCGCCGTGCGCGGGCAGGTGGACGGCGCAACCCGGCGCAACCTGCTGTTTGCGGCGGCCGCGCGGCGCTGGAAGGATGCGCCGCCGCCGCACCCGATTGTCGCTGCCGGGGTCACCAGTGCCGCGCCTGCACTGGCCCGCCTGCTGCGGGTCATCGCGGAATTGCCGCAGGGCGCGGTGATCCTGCCCGATCTCGACCGCGAGATGGACGATGCCGCGTGGGAGGAACTGGGCCTGGCAGGGGCCTCGGCGGAACCGGGCGGGCCGGTGTTCGGGGCTGACGACGCGCTTACCCACCCGCAATATCACCTCAAGCTGCTGCTGAACCGGATGGGCGTGAACCGCGCCGAGGTGCAGCCGTGGCACCGGCGCGGGGCTGCGGCGGCCGAGCCCGCCCGCAGCCGCGCGATTTCCTCGCTGTTCCTGCCCCCGCAGGCGAGCCGTTCGTGGATCGGCCTCGATGCCGACCGGCGGCGGCTTGCAGGGGTGCGCCTCATGACCAGCGCCACCATCGAGGAGGAAGCGCAGGCCATCGCGCTGCTCGTGCGCGAGGCGCTGGAAGTGCCGGAGAAACGCATCGCCGTGGTCACCGCCGATCGCGGGTTGGCGCGGCGGGTGGTGCAGCATTGCGAGCGCTGGAACATCGCCGCCGACGACTCCGCCGGTCGTCCCCTGGCGCTGACTCCGGCCGGGCGCCTGTTCGGACTGCTGGCGGAGATCGCCGCCAACGGCCCGGATCCCGCCCATCTCGTCGCCGCTTTCGCCCATCCGCTGGTGCGGGGTCAGGAACCGGAGGCGCGGCGCGACTGGCTGAGGGGCCTGCGCGCCTTCGACCGCGAATTGCGCGGCCCGGCGCCTGCGCCCGGGCTGGAACCGCTGCGCGAAGCGGCGCGGGAGGCAAAGGTCGGGCACTGGTGGGACGAGGCCGAGGCGTTGATCGAGCCGCTTGGTGGCTGGCCCGCCGTCAGCCCGCTGGCCGAGGCGCTCGACCGTCTGGCCCGCGCCGGCGAGGCCTTTGCCGGCACCGCCCTGTGGGAGCGCGAGGACGGGCGGGCGCTTGGCAACATGATCGAGGAGCTGCGCGCGCATTCGCAAGCGCTCGGCACCATGATCGAGACCGCCGACCTCGGCGGGGCCTTGCGCGACTGCATGGACGCGGTTGCGGTGCGCCCCGGCTATGGCGGGCACCCGCGCGTTGCGATCTACGGCCTGCTCGAAGCGCGCATGGCGCGGGCCGATCTGGTGATCTGCGGCGGATTGAACGAGGGCAGCTGGCCCCAGCCGCCCGGCGCCGACGCGCTGCTAGCGCCCGCGATCCTGCGTGCGCTGGGCGTGCCGGGAGCGGAGTTCCGCATCGGCCTTGCCGCGCATGACC
>CAZQOO010000188.1:0-4641 GCA_964594845.1 uncultured Porphyrobacter sp.
TCTCGGCGTGAAGGCCGGGCTGGTGGAGAAGTCGGGGAGCTGGTTCTCCTATGATTCGATCCGCATCGGTCAGGGCCGCGAGAACGCCAAGACCTACCTCAAGGACAACCCGGAAGTTTGCGACCGCCTGGAAGCTGCAATCCGCAGCCGGACCGACGCGGTGGCCGGGGAGATGATGACGGGGCCGGACGCGGACCCCGAAGACTGATCCCCAAGCGGGCGTCTTGTCGGGGGGTGTCCCGCTCCCCGTCTGTCCCACAGCGCCCGGAAGACCGGAACGCCGGCGCAAGGCCTCTCCCCAAGGCCTCGCGCCGGCTTTTCGTTTGGACACTGCGCATCGGGATGACAGAGCGGACGGGTGCGCGCGGCGTCCCGTTGTGGGCCGTGCGCCACACCCGGGCCTTGCGGTGAAGCGTGGTCTGCGCGCGCTCCATTGCCTTCGTCTTCCGCATTGCCTAACTGCACGCGCATGAGCTCGACCAACGAAATCCGCCGTTCCTTCCTCGACTATTTCGGCAAGGCCGGTCACGCCGTCACGCCGAGCGCGCCGCTCGTGCCGTACAACGATCCCACGCTGATGTTCGTCAACGCCGGGATGGTGCCGTTCAAGAACGTGTTCACCGGCCTCGAGACCGCCGCCAGCCCGCGCGCCGCCTCCTCGCAGAAATGCGTGCGCGCCGGGGGCAAGCACAATGATCTCGACAATGTCGGTTACACCGCGCGGCATCACACCTTCTTCGAGATGCTCGGCAACTTCTCTTTCGGTGACTACTTCAAGGAACAGGCCATCGCGCATGCCTGGACACTGCTGACCGGCGAATGGGGCCTGCCCAAGGACAAGCTCACCGTCACCGTCTATCACACCGACGATGAAGCCGCCGGGTTGTGGAAGCGCATCGCCGGGCTGCCCGAGGATCGCATCATCCGCATCGCCACCTCGGACAACTTCTGGTCGATGGGCGACACCGGCCCCTGCGGTCCGTGCTCGGAAATCTTCTACGATCACGGCGATCACATCTTCGGCGGCCCCCCGGGCAGCCCCGACGAGGACGGCGACCGCTTCGTCGAGATCTGGAACCTCGTGTTCATGCAATACGAGCAGCAGGCGGACGGCACCCGCCGCGACCTGCCCAAGCCCTCGATCGACACGGGCATGGGGATCGAACGCATCGCCGCCGTGCTTCAGGGCGTGCACGACAACTACGATACCGACACCTTCAAGGCGCTGATCGCCGCGAGCGAGCACCTCACCGGCGTGGCCGCCGCGGGCGATTCCGCCGCCTCGCACCGCGTGATCGCAGATCACCTGCGCTCCACCAGCTTCCTGATGGCCGACGGCGTGCTGCCCTCCAACGAGGGACGCGGCTATGTGCTGCGCCGGATCATGCGCCGCGCGATGCGCCATGCGCACCTGCTCGGCGCCTCCGAGCCCTTGATGCACCGCCTCGTGCCAGCGCTCGTGACCGAGATGGGCGCGGCCTATCCCGAACTCGCGCGCGGTCAGGCGCTGATCGAGGAAGTGCTCGAACGCGAGGAAACGCAGTTCCGTCGCACGCTCGACAAGGGGTTGAAGCTGCTCGACGAGGCGACCGGCGACATGGCGACCGGAGGCGAGCTTGACGGTGAGATCGCCTTCCGCCTCTACGACACCTACGGCTTCCCTTATGATCTTACCGAGGATGCCTTGCGCGCGCGCGGTATCGGGGTCGACAAGGCCGGATTCGATGCCGCCATGGCCCGCCAGAAGGCCGCCGCCCGCGCCGCGTGGAAGGGCTCGGGCGAGGCGGCTTCGGGCGAAGTCTGGTTCGACATTGCCGAGCGCGAGGGCGCGACCGAGTTCACCGGCTACACCGCCACCAGCGGCGAGGGCCGGGTGGTCGCGATCGTCAAGAGCGGGACCGAAGTCGCCAATGCATCGGCAGGCGACGAGGTCGTGATCCTCACCAACCAGACCCCGTTCTACGGCGAAAGCGGTGGCCAGACCGGCGATGCCGGCACCATGGCGAGCCTCGCGGGCCTCAAGGCTCTCGTCACCGACACCGCCAAACCGCTCGGGCGTCTCCATGCGCATCAAGTCCGGATCGAGGCGGGCGCGGTGGCCGTCGGCGACAACGTCCAGCTCGACGTGGATGTGGCCCGGCGTGACCGCATCCGCGCCAACCACTCCGCCACCCACCTCGTCCATGCCGCGCTGCGCAACCGCCTCGGCGGCCACGTGACCCAGAAGGGCAGCATGGTCGCCGAAGACCGGCTGCGCTTCGACTTCTCGCACCCGGTTGCCCTTTCGGGCGAGGACATCGCCGCGATCGAAGCCGAGGTGAACGCCGAAATCCGCGCCAACGAACCGGTTTCCACCCGCCTGATGACTCCCGACGATGCCGTTGCTGCAGGCGCGCTGGCGCTGTTCGGCGAGAAGTACGGCGACGAGGTTCGGGTGCTGTCGATGGGCCGTGCGGGGCGCGAAGGGCGCAACTACTCGGTCGAGCTGTGCGGCGGCACCCATGTGCGCGCCACCGGCGACATCGGCATTTTCCGCATCGTTTCGGAAAGCGCCGTCTCCTCGGGTGTGCGCCGGATCGAGGCGATGACCGGCGAGGGCGCGCGCCAGTGGCTGGTCGCGCGCGAGGAGGCGCTCAAGGCAGCGGCGGGCGTGATCCGTGCGACGCCGGAGGAAGTCCCCGCCCGCCTCGCCGCGCTGATGGACGAACGCAAGCGGCTCGAAAAGGAACTGGCCGAAACCAAGAAGGCGCTCGCGCTGGGCGGCGGCGGATCGGGCGGGGCAGCCGCCACGACCGACGAGACCATTGCCGGCGTCACCTTCTCCGGGCAGGTGCTCGACGGGCTCGACCCCAAGGAACTGCGCCCGCTGCTCGATGCGGCCAAGCAGCGGCTCGGCTCGGGCATTGCCGCGGTGATCGCGGTCAATGACGGCAAGGCGAGCATCGCCGCGGCGGTGACCGATGATCTGACGGCGCGCTTCAGCGCGGTCGATCTGGTGCGCGCCGGGGTCGAGGCGCTCGGCGGAAAGGGCGGCGGCGGCCGACCCGACATGGCGCAGGGCGGCGGACCGGACGGCAGCAAGGCGGCCGAGGCGCTGGCGGCGGTGAAGGCCGTCCTCGCGGCCTAGGCCTCGCGCTCGCGCAGGCCCGAGCTCTTGAGCTTGGGCTTTTCGCTCAGCCCGCCGTCGCGTTCGAGCTGCTCGCGGTATTCGTCGCGCTTGGCGTGGATCGAGGCGATCACCGGGCCCATCGCCACGCCGATATCGACCAGCACGGCCTCCGATAGCTGGAGCGAGCTTTCGAGCGTCTCGGGCACGGCATGGCTCGCCCCGGCGCGGTAGAGCGCAGCGGCGTGATCCATGTCGCGCGCACGGGCGACGATCAGCAGGTCGGGATAGGTCTCGCGCAGCTTGATGACCAGCCTCTGGGCCAGAACCGGCTCGTCCATGGTCAACACCACGGCAGGCGCACTGGCCGCGCCGAGCCGGGTGAGCGTGCCCCGCCGCGCGGCATCGCCGAACACCGCGCGATAGCCGTCACGCTGGGCCTTCTCGATCAGATCGGGGTTCGAATCGATCATCACGTAGGGCTGGCCGTGGGTCTGCATCATGTCCGCCACCAAGCGCCCGACGCGGCCGCCACCCACAATGATGGTGCGCTCTTCGGCGCTGTCATCATCGCTGGCGAGCTGCGAGGCCGGTTCGACCCGGCGCGCGATGACCTGCCCGAGCTTGGCCAGCAGCGGTGTGATGGTGAGGCCGATGGCGGTGACGGTCTGCCAGAATTGCGCGGTCTCGGTGTCGATCACCAGAGCGGCTGTGGCCGCCGAGAGCACGATCAGGCTGGTCTCGCTGGGCGAGGCCATCATCACCCCTGTCTCGGCCGCGGTGCTGCGCCGTGCGCCCATCAGCCGCAGCAGAACTCCGGTCACCACCGCCTTGAACACCAGCACGCCCACAACCGCCAGCGCCAGTGTGCCGATCTGCGCACCGATCTCGACCAGATTGATGCTCATTCCGACCGTGATCAGGAACACCCCGAGCGCCAGGCCCTTGAACGGCTCCATGATCAGCTCGACCTCGGTATGGTATTCGGTCTCGGCGATCAGCAGACCCGCGATCAGCGCGCCGACAATCGGCGAAAGGCCGACCAGCGCGGTCGCGAGGCTCGCGCCGATCACCACCAGCAGCGAGGCGGCGAGAAACAGTTCCGGGCTCTTGGTGCGCGCTGCCTGTGCGAACAGACGGGGCAGGGCGACGCGGCCGGCCACCAGCAGCACCGCGATGACCAGGCCGCCCTGCCACAGCGTGTCGATCAGGCCTTCCCAGCCATCGCTGCGGGCGTTGGGCGCGAGCGCGCCGAGGATGAAGATGATCGGCACGATCATGATGTCCTCGAACAGCAGCATCGATAGCGCCGCGCGGCCCACCGGCGTGCGGGTGCCCGAGATCGGCAAGACGATCGCGGTCGAGGAGAAGGCGAGGGCAAAGCCCAGCGCCAGCGCTGCCGTCCCGTCGAGCATCCCGCTGAGGCCAAGGAAGGCGGCGAGCGAGGAGCCGATGATGATCAGTTCCAGCGCGCCGAGCCCGAACACCAGCCTGCGCAATTGCCACAGGCGGTTGAACGACAGCTCCAGCCCGAT
>CAZQOO010000189.1:0-4621 GCA_964594845.1 uncultured Porphyrobacter sp.
TTCAACTCGCGGGTGAAGAAGTCGTTGAAGCTGGCGAACTCCCCGATCCCGCGCGCGGCTTCCGACAGGTCGACATCGAAGGCGGCGACGAAGCGGCGGATCAGCATGTCGCGCAGCCACGGGCTCGTGCTCCCCGCGAGCAGCCCGGCAAGGCGCGAAAGCGCGTGCTGGGGCGCGAGGTGCTGGAAGGCGATGAAGGGTGAGGGCATGGGCGGCCTCTAGCCCGAATGCGGATAGCGCGCCACAGGCCTGTTGCGACCGGCCCCGGCGCTGCCTATCGTCGCCATCGGGAGAGGGATCGATGGCACAGTTTCCGGCGCATCCGGACGAGATTACCGATGGTTGGTGGGCACAAGTGCTCGGCCGCGTGCCTGAGCATTGGCGCTGGGAGCCGATCGGCACCGGTCAGGTCGGCGACAGTGTGCGCTTCACGTTCGAATTTGCCGATGGCGAGGGGCCGCGTACGCTGGCGGGCAAGTTCGCCGCTGCCGATCCTACCAGCCGGGGCACCGCCGCCATGCTGGGGCTCTACACCAAGGAAGTGCGCTTCTACCGCGATCTTGCCCCGCAACTGCCGATCCGCACGCCCGAAACCCTGTTCGCCGCCATCGCTGATGACGGGGCGAGCTTCTGCCTGCCGTTCGAGGATCTGGGCCCCGCGCGCGGCGGCAACCAGATCGCAGGATGCACGATTGCCGATGCGCGTGCGGTGATCGCGCAGGCCGCCGCGCTCCACGCGCCGAGCTGGCACAATCCCGATATTCTGGGCCTCGACTGGCTCCAGCCCGATCCCGCCGCCGCTGCGCAGGTGAAGGCGTTATACCCGCAGGCCCAGGCAATCTTCCGCGAGCGTTACAGGGACAGTCTCGAACCCGAATTCATGGCGCTGTGCGAGGCGCTGGCCGAGGTCACCGCCACCTCCGATCGCACACAGGATCGCGTCAGCCTCGTCCACGGCGACTTCCGGCTCGACAATGTGCTGTTCGACATCAGGGGCGGGAGCGAGCCTGTCGCAGTGCTCGACTGGCAGACGCTCACCATCGGCAACGCGCTGACCGATGTGGGATATTTCCTCGGCTGCGGGATTGGTGATGCCCTGCGCCGCGCGCACGAGCGCGAATTGCTCGACCTCTACTGCGCGGAAATGACCGCGCGCGGCGTGCCGCTGACCCGCGAGGCGATCTGGCGCGACTATGTCGTGGGCGCGCTGCACGGGGTCTCGACCGCGGTGTTCAGCGCCGCCTTCGTGGTGCGCACCGAGCGGGGCGATGCCAATTTCCTGTCGATGGCGCGCGGCGCCTGCGCGCTCTGCCACGAGCACGGCGCCCTCGATCTGATGACAAAGGAATAAGACGATGGTTCTGAGCCGGGGTGACGACTACCCGATCCACCAGACCCCCGATCCGGTCGCCTATTCGGGCACGGACCGCAATTTCTATGACCGCTATTTCTTCAACGGCTATGCGCCCGACGGCAGCAGCTTCTTTGCGGTGGCCTTCGGGGTCTATCCCCATCTCGACGTGGTCGACGCGCATTTCTGCGTTGTGCGGGGCGGCGTGCAGCATTGCCTTCACGCCAGCCGCCGATTGGGCATGGAGCGCATGGAGCTGTCCTGCGGGCCGGTGCGCATCGAAATCCTCGAACCGCTCCAGCGCCTGCGCGTGATCGTCGAGGGCGAGGGGATTGCTGCCGACATCACCTTCACGGGCCGCGCCTTTCCGATCGAGGAACCACGCTTCACCTGGCGCATCGGTCCCCGCACGGTGATGGACTACACCCGCCTCACCCAGAACGGCAACTACCACGGCTGGATCGAGGTTGATGGGGTGCGCGAGACGCTCGCCGTCGGCAGCATGGGCACGCGCGACCGCAGCTGGGGGGTGCGTCCGGTGGGTGCGGCCGATCCGCAATTTGCCGGGCGCAGCGTTCCGCAGTTCTTCTGGCAATGGACTCCGGTCAACCTGCCGACCCGCAGCCTGTTCTATCACCTCAACGCCCATGCCGACGGCACCGCGTGGAACACCCGCGCGGTGATTGCGCCCGATGGCAATGGCGCTGAAGCCTTCACCGAAGACCACGCGCCCCGGATGGCAACGCAGCTGGCCCCGGGCACCCGCTGGCCTGACCGCAGCACGCTGCACATCGGCGCCGAACAGTTCGTGCTTGAGCCGGTGAGCCGGTTCCAGATGCGCGGCCTCGGCTATACCTCGCCCAAGTGGGGCCACGGGCTCGATCACGGCGTGCTGGACGTCGAGCGCGAGGATATCGACCTTGCTACCGTCGATCCCGCCCGGCCCGACAATCTCCATGTCCAGATGCTGTGCCGCGTTACCGGCCCTGACGGCGAGAGCGGGATGGGCGTGTTCGAGCAGCTTGCCATCGGCGACTATGCCCCGCTGGCCCTCAGCGGGTTGTCCGGATGACGGCATGGCGCTTTGCGGTCGATCGCGGCGGCACCTTTACCGATGTCGTCGCCACCACGCCTGACGGGCGACTGGTGACCGAGAAGCTGCTGTCCGAAAATCCCGGCCTCTATGCCGATGCCGCCAGCGAGGCGGTGCGGCGGCTGATGACGCGCCATGGCGAGGGGTCGATTGCCGAGCTCAGGATCGGCACCACGGTCGCCACCAACGCATTGCTGGAGCGCAAGGGTGAGCGGCTGGCGCTGGCGATCACCCGCGGCTTTGCCGATGCCCTCAGGATCGGCACGCAGGCGCGGCCCCACATCTTCGCACGCCATATCGTGCTGCCCGAACAGCTCCCGGCGCGGGTGGTGGAAGTCGACGAGCGGGTCTCCGCCGATGGCACGATCCTGCGCCCGCTCGACGAGGCGGCGGCGCGCGCGGCCTTTGCGGCCCTGCGCGCCGAGGGCTTCGACGCGCTCGCCATCGTGCTCATGCACGGCTGGCAGCACCGCAGCCACGAGGCGCAGCTGGCCGCAATCGCCCGCGATATGGGCTTTGCGCAGGTCAGCGTCAGCCACGAGGTCGCGCCGCTGATCCGGCTGATCCCGCGGGGGGATACGACCGTGGTCGATGCCTATCTCTCGCCCGTCCTGCGCCGCTACACCGACGGCTTGCAGGCGAGCCTGCCGCGCGCCGGGGCGCTGCGTTTCATGCAATCGAACGGCGGGCTGGCCGAAGTCGGCGCGTTTCGCGGCAAGGACGCGATCCTGTCGGGCCCGGCGGGCGGTGTGGTGGGGATGGTGGCGGCCGCCGCCCCGCTCGGCCACACCCGGCTGATCGGGTTCGACATGGGCGGCACCAGCACCGATGTGACGCATTACGCGGGTGAGTACGAGCTGACCGGCGACAGCGTGGTCGCAGGCGTGCGGGTGGCCGCGCCGATGATGCAGATCCACACCGTGGCGGCCGGCGGCGGGTCGATCTGCCGGTTCGACGGATCGCGCTTCCGCGTCGGCCCGGAAAGCGCGGGCGCCGATCCCGGCCCGGCCTGCTACCGCAAGGGCGGGCCGCTGACCGTGACCGACTGCAACCTGTTCCTCGGGCGGATCGACCCGGCCTTCTTTCCGCCTGTGTTCGGCCCCGGGGGCGACCAGCCGCTCGATCCAGCGGCAGCACGCGCGCGGTTGGAGGAAGTCGCGGCGGCGCTGCCCGAGCCGAAGCCGCTTGAGGAGATTGCCGAGGGCTTTCTCGCCATCGCCGTCGACAATATGGCCGGCGCAATCCGCAAGATCTCGGTCGCGCGCGGGCATGATGTGACCACCTACGCGCTCGCCTGCTTTGGCGGGGCGGGCGGGCAGCACGCCTGCCGGGTTGCCGACGCGCTGGGGATGGAGACGGTGCTGGTGCATCCGCTCGCGGGGATGCTGTCGGCCTATGGCATCGGCCTTGCCGCCGTGAAGGCGATCCGCGAGGTCAGCCTCGTGCGCCCGCTAGGGGAGAGCTTTGCAGGCGAACTGGCAGCGCTCGAGGACGCGGCGCGGCAGGCTCTGCTGGATCAGGGCATCGCGCCCGAGGCGATCCGGCTGGACAGTCGCGCGCGGCTGCGCTTTGCCGGGAGCGATTCCCTGTTGGCGATCCCCTGCGCCGATGCGCGCGCAATGGACGCCGCCTTCCGCACGCTCCACCGCCAGCGCTTCGGCTATTCCGAGACGGAAGGGGCGATCATCGTCGAGGCGCTGAGTGTCGAGGCGAGCGGGCAGGCAGGCGGGCTGGCGGCGGCCTCCGCCATCCCTCAGACCACCGCGGCGGTCAGCACGCTGCGGCCCGGCGACTGGCCGGTATCGGCCCGCACCGCGCTGACTGCGGACGAGACGGTGCAAGGCCCGCTGCTGATCATCGACCCGGGCTCGACCACCGTGGTCGAGCCGGGATGGCAGGCGCGGCTGGCCCCAGAAGGCAGCCTGATCCTCACCCGCGCGGTGCCGCTCGCGCGCGAGCGTGCGGCGGGGACGGCGGTCGATCCCGTCCGGCTCGAAATCTTCAACAACCAGTTCATGGCGATTGCCGAGGAAATGGGCGTGGTGCTGCCATACACCGCGACGTCGGTCAACATCAAGGAACGGCTGGATTTTTCCTGCGCGCTGTTCGACGCGAAGGGCGCGCTGATCGCCAATGCGCCGCATATCCCGGTGCATCTCGGCAGCATGGGCGATTCC
>CAZQOO010000190.1:0-4579 GCA_964594845.1 uncultured Porphyrobacter sp.
CACGAACATCACGTCCGGCCGGCCCGCGTCGTACTCGTCGAAGGTCAGCGCGACCGGGTGCTGGAGCGCCCACGGCAGGATGCCTTCCTTGAACTCGGTGACCTGCAACCCGTCCTTGAGCACGATCGCATCGCGCCCGACGAGGTCGATGCGGCTGATATGCGCATCGAGGTTCACGCGGATGCTCGGCCAGTTGAGGCGCGCGGCGACCTGTTCGATATGGGTCGACTTGCCGGTGCCGTGATAGCCCTGCACCATCACCCGGCGGTTGTGCGCAAAGCCTGCGAGGATCGCCAGCGTGGTGTCCGGATCGAACACATAGGCGCCGTCGGTCTCGGGCACGTGCTCGTCCTTCACCGAGAAGGCGGGCACCTGCCAGTCGACATCGATACCGAACACCTCGCGGACGTCGACCGTGGTGTCGGGCTGGGTGGGCATGGCGTTGTCGCCGGCGACAGTGGAGCGGGAGGATGAAGTCATTGCCGCGTCCGGTTAGAACGCATGGGCGCGGCCTGCAAGCGGTGGTTTGGCAGCAAGGGCTGGCATTTTTGGCGAGTTCGGTTCCGCCCATGGCGATCCGTGCCTATATTGCCCGGCATGGCCGACCCCGTCGAATCGCTGCGCTTGAAGCTGGTGGGCCAGGTGCGCGGGGTGTTCCACGATACCGCCAAGGGCCAGCAGCCCACCCCGCCCTCGGACGAGGCGCTGTTCGCGCGCGATACGCCGATCCGGCTGGTCCACGCCGACATCGTCGGCATGATGACCGGCGGGGTGCGCGCGCTGCTGCTGCAGATGCTCCATCCCGAGGCGCTGCAGGGCGTGCTCGACCATTCCAATTTCCGCGAGGACATGCACGGCCGGCTGCGGCGCACGGCGCGCTTCATCGCGGTGACGACGTTCGGCCACCGCGACGAGGCGATCAAGGCGATCGAGAGGGTCAACCGCATCCACGCCAAGGTCGGCGGCACGCTGCCGGGCGGCACGCCTTACAGCGCCACAAATCCGCGCACGCTGGCCTGGGTCCATGTGACCGAAGCCCAGAGCTTCCTTGCGGGCTATCTGCGCCACGTGCGGCCGGGGATGCCCGGGCACGAGCAGGACGAATACTACCGCCAGTTCGCCGTGATCGCGCGGATGCTCGGGGCCGATCCCGTTCCCGAAACACGCGCCGAGGCGGATCGCATTTTCAGGATGTTGCGCCATGACCTTGCCACATCGCCGGAGGCGCGCGAGGTGGCGCAGCTGGTGCTCAGCCAGCGCCCCGAAGGCACGCCGCGGAGCGTGCAGACGATGATCACCGCCGATGCCGTGGCGATGCTGCCCGAATGGGCGCGCGCGATGCTCCACCTGCAACGCCCGGTGCTCACCGCCCTGCCCGCGCGCGCTGCAACCTGGGGCATGGGCCGAACGTTGCGGTGGGCGTTCCGTCAGGCACCAGGGCGCAAATAGAATGCCCCAAGGGAGAGGATAATGGCCGAATTCACCTTCTACACCGTCGCCATGAGCCGCGGGCAGATCAGCCGCTGGGCGCTGCACGAGGCGGGCGCGGATTACGAGCATGTGGTGTTCGACTGGGCGACCCGGCCCGAGAGCTTTCGCGATATCAACCCCATGAACAAGGTGCCTGCACTGGTTCACCACACGCAAAGCCATGACCACCTCATCACCGAATGCGCCGCAATCAACCACTACCTCGCCGAAACCCACCCGCAGGCAGGGCTCCTGCCCGACACCCACGAGAAAGCCGCCTATTTCCGCTGGCTGTTCTTCGCCGCAGGACCGCTGGAGCAGGCGGTGGTCGGCAAGGCGATGGGCTGGGAAGTGCCCGAGGGCAAGACCGGGATGGCGGGCTTCGGCAGCCTCGAACTCGTCCTCGATGTGCTCGACAAGTGGCTGTCTGCGAATGACTTCATCGCCGGCAGCCGCTTTACCATGGCCGATACCTATGTCGGCAGCCAGTTCGTCTGGGGCCTGCGCTTCGGCTCGATCCCCGAGCGGCCCGCCTTCCGCGCCTATGTCGAGCGCCTCACCCAGCGCCCCGCCTATGCCGAGGCGAACGCGATTGATGCGGCCATCATCAAGGCGGCGCAAGGCTAAGCCAGCGCTGCGCTTTTCTTCAGGATCTGATAGGCATCGACCACCGCCGTGAGCTGCGCCTCGTGCCGCCGGTCGCCGCCGTTGCGGTCGGGGTGGTAGCGGCGGACGAGCTCGGAATAGCGGCGGCGCAGGCGCGAACGGTCGGTGTCGGAACCGAGGCCCATCACCTCCAAAGCCAGCGCCTCCTCCTTGGAGAACCGCCCCGACATGGCCGTCCGCGCCGCGCGCTCGGCATGGGACTTGATTCCGCGCGCCCGCGCCGCAATGGCGTCGAGCGGATCGGCATAGTCGGCCCAGCGCGGCCCGTCGGCGATCCCGGCGGTCGGGCGGAAGGCACGGCTCTCGGTCCGCCAGCCGGCAATCGGGGACTGGGCTTCGAGGATTTCCTCGGCGCTCATGCCTTCGAACCAGTCGTAGCCCGCGTTGAATTCGCGCACGTGATCGAGGCAGAACCAGCGCCATTCGCCCGGCCCGTCGAAGCCGTGCGGGCGGCGGCCGGGCGCGCGGAATTCGCCCGCCTCGCGGCAGCCGGGGGCCTCGCATTGCCGCCCTGCGCTCTCGACGCGGCCATGGAATCGTGGTGAAGGCATGGCTCTTGAGAATGGCGATTGGGCTCCCAAGTTCCAAGCCGGAATTGCCGTTCGACGCTTGCAAAGAAGGAAAGACCCGATGTCCGTCGCCGAGGAAATGCACGCGCTGCTGACCGCAGCCTTCGCCCCCACCCGCCTCGCGATCATCAATGATAGCGCCAAGCATCATGGCCACATGGGCGACGATGGCTCGGGCGAATCGCACTTCACCGTCGAGATCGAGGCGGCGGCCTTCGCGCCGATGAACCGCCTCGCCCGCCAGCGTGCGGTGATTGCGGCGCTGGGCGATATCGTCGGCCAACGGGTGCACGCGGTGGCGATCAAGGCCAGCGTACCCTCGGAATGACCCTCAACACCGCCCTGCGCCTGCGCCGCGCGGCGCGGCTGATCGTGCTCGATCCCGAGACCCGCGCGCTGATGTTCCGCTATGACGTCCCAGGGCGCGATCCCTTCTGGGTGACCGCAGGCGGCGAGTGCGAGCCGGACGAGAGCTTCGAGGAAGCCGCGCGGCGAGAATTGCACGAGGAGACCGGCATCACCGCCGATCCGGGGCCGCAGATCGCGCGCATGACCCCCGAATTCGTGACTGTCGAAGGCGAGCCGGTGCAGGCCGACGAGCGCTTCTTCCTCGTCCGGGTGGCAGAAGCTGCGATCGACACCAGCCGCCACACTGCGCTCGAACAGGAGTTGATGACGCAGCACCGCTGGTTCACCCTCGCCGAGCTGGAAAACTGGCCCGAGGCGGTGTTTCCGGTGAACCTTGCCGAGATGATCCGGTCCCAGATCGCAACCTGATTGCGCCCCGCCCGCCCGCTCGCTAGTCCTCTCGCCCAAAGGGAGAGAGACATGGACTATTCGGGCAAGGTGGCATGGATCACCGGGGCTTCATCGGGCATCGGCGCGGCGCTGGCGCGCGAACTCGCAGGCCGCGGTGCCCTTGTGGTGCTGTCAGGGCGAGACGAGGCGCGGCTCGCAGAGGTCGCCGCGGATTGTGGCGAAACGCTTTTGCTGCCCTTCGATGTGCGTGACGAGGCCGCGCTGGCCGACGCGACCGCCAAGGCCATCGCGTGGAAAGGCCATGTCGACATCGCCTTTGCCAATGCCGGCATCTCGCAGCGCAGCCGCGCGCTCAAGACCGACATGCAGGTCTACCGCGACATCATCGACGTCGATCTCACCGCGCAGATCGCCTTTGCGCAAGGGTTGATCGGCCACATGGCGGCGCGCGGATCAGGCGCACTCGGGTTCATTTCCTCGATCGCAGGGAAAGTCGGCGTGCCGATGCGGACCGCCTATTGCGCGGCCAAGTTCGGGCTGGCGGGCTATGCCGACGCGCTTCGGGGCGAGCTGTCGCAGACGGGCGTCAGCGTCCACACCATCTACCCGGGTTCGGTCGCCACCAATGTCTCGCGCAATGCGCTGACCGCCGAAGGCACGCGGCGCGGCAAGTCGGATCCGGCGATCGACAACGGCATCCCTGCCGATGTCGCCGCACGCCAGATGCTCGATGAAATCGCCGCCGGCACCCGCGAAATCATCGTTGCGGAAGGCGGCGAGAAGGCGATGGGCGAGCTGCGCCGCACGCCCGACGCGCTGTTCGATCAGGTCGCGGCGATGGTCGCGAATGGCTACATGGAAAAACTGGAGGCCGCCGAATGAGCTGGTTCGAACAGAAGCGGGTGCAACTGCCCAACGGCATCAGCCTCGACATCGTCGATGAGGGGCCGGTGGATGCACCGGTGCTGATCTTCCTCCACGGCTTTCCCGAAAGCCACCGCACCTGGCGCCACCAGATCGCGCATTTCAAGGATCGCTACCGCTGCATCGCGCCCGACCAGCGCGGCTATCGCGGTTCGTCCAAGCCGCAGGAGGTCAGCGCCTATACCCCCGAC
>CAZQOO010000191.1:0-4570 GCA_964594845.1 uncultured Porphyrobacter sp.
TCAGGTGTTCGAACAGGTGGGCAAAACCGGTCTTGCCCTTGGGCTCGTCCTTCGAGCCGACATTGTACCACACCGTCACATTGACGATCGGCGCCTTGCGGTCCTCGTGCACCAGCACGGTGAGCCCGTTGGCAAGCTGGAACTCCTCGTAGGGAATCTTGACCTGCTCCACCAGCGCGGAAAGGTCTGCGCCTTCCTGCTGCGTCGCCGTTGCCCCCGCATGATTGTCGGCCAGCGCCGGAGCGAGCGGCACGGCCAGCGCGAGGGCGAGCGCGGAAAGGCTCGCGGTGGCAAAACGATAGGTCATGAAGTTCTCTCCGGTTGGGGGAAGGCCCGAGGTACGCAAAGGCGGGCTCAGCGGACGCTGATGCCTGGTGTGCTGGTGACGGTCATGCGCTTGCTGGCATTCGCCAGCACATCTTCGCGCCAGAAATGCACCGGCTTCAGCTTGTGTTCGACGAACAACCGCATCTGGTCGTTGTAATGCTTGCTGTTTGGCCGGGTGCTGGCCGAACCGAAGGGCTGGATCGAGCGCGAGAAGACGCGCTTGCCGGGCTGCCATTCGACCCACTGGATGAAGCTGTCGCCATGCTTGAGGCTGAGGCGCCCGTCATCGTCCACGTCCCAGGTGGTCGAGGCGCGCAGCGTGTCCGAGCCGCCGTCCAGGGGAAGATCCAGCCCGCCCTGCCTGAGGCGCAGCAGCTCTGCCATCGGCGGATCGAGCCGGCCGAAATGGGTGACCAGGTGGTCGCTCGCGGCTTTGAGCTTCTCGGCCACATCGGGGAAGGGCTTGTTGCCGTAATCGGCCGACATGAAGTCGCGGATCATCAGCAGGGCGAGGGCATCGGCCTTGCCCTTGCCATCGGCGTTGAAATCCCACGTCAGCAGCAGGTCGCGCGCCTTGCCGAGTTGGCCCTCAGCTTGAACCTTTGCCAGTTCGTCGAACAGCCGCGCGACATAGCCCATGCGCTCGTAGCCGGTGTCGTACTTGATCGCCTCGAGCGCCTTGCGGTCGAGCACGCGCGCCTCGGACAGCAGCTTGTAGGCGCGCCACGAGCGGTTGGTCTGCTTGAGTTCGATACCCATCACCGGCGAGAACGCCTCAGGGTCGAGATCGCTCCCGGCGCCTGCGGCGGTGAAGGGGGTGTTGTTGGAATTGTAGATCCAGCCGCTAGCGGGGTTCTTGAGCTTGGGCAGGGCCGCATAGCCGACCGCGCCCTGCCAGATCAGGTCTGAACGGTCGCCGGGCAGGATGCTGCGCCAATCGGCATTTGCATCCGCAGGCCTTGCCGGAATCGCGGCGTTGTAGACGTAGGCGATATTGCCCGATTCGTCGGCATAGATGAAATTGGTCGAGGGGATCGCGAGGCGCCGGATCTGCGCCTCCCATTGCTCGAATGTCCTGGCCTTGTTGAGCCGGTAATAGGCGTCGAGCTGGTCGAGCTTGCCGATCCCGCCATAGCGGATCGCAAAGGCGCCCTTGTCGTTGCGGATGACGGGGCCATGCACCGAACGCAGCACCTCGCGCCGGATCGGCAGCACCACCGGCCCCATCTTGACCGGCAGCGTCACCCACTTGCTCTCCAGATCGCGCCATTCGCCGTCGAGCCTGTAGCGCGTGCCGGTTTCGTCGAGTTCGAGCTGGTAGACGTCGATCATGTCGGGCGTGTTGACCGTGTTGGTCCAGCCCAGATGCTCGTTGTGGCCGAGGAAGGGGAAGGGGGATCCGGGGAAATTCGCGCCCGCAAAGTGCCAGCCTTCGCCGCTTTCGACCACCAGTTCGTACCACGCAACCCCGCCGCGCAGGGGCTGGTGCGAGTTGGAAATGAGGGTCGTCGTCCCGCCGCCCTTTTCCGGCGCGACCGCAAAGGCGTTGGAGCCGAGGTGTTCGGCATCCTCGCCCAGCGGCAGCACGAGGTTGCGGCGGGCCTGCTCCGGTGCGGTGGCCGGTTTCGAGGGGTCGGCCACTTCCAGCGGTGGACGCGGGAAGCCGGGGATGTCCGGCCCGTGCTCGCGGCGCAGATCCTCGCCTGCCACCAGCGGCCCGATCACGCTGTCGAGGCCGAAGAAGAACGGCTGGCGCAGCGCGAAGCCGGCGGCGACGTCGATCCCTTCGACCGGGAACAGGTTGGCGAGCTTCACCTCGCCCGGATGCTCTGCGGCATACTGGTTGAGCCCTGCGGCATAGGCTTCGAACAGGGCGCGGGTGTCCTCGGGAAGCCTGGGGTAGTTTGCCTCGGCGGTGCCGCGCGCGTCGATCAGGTGGTAGACATAATCGACCTTGGCCCCGTCCTCGCCCGCGATCGCCCCGTAGCGCCCGCGCGCCATCGCGACCACGTCCTGCAAGGTGAAGAAATCGTCCTGTGCATGGGCCATGGCGACCCCGAAGGCGGCGTCGGCATCGGTCTTGCCGTAGATGTGCGGCACGCCGAATTCATCGCGAATGATCTCGGCGGAGTAGACCTTGCCAGCCGCCGGATTGGCAGCGCTGGCGAAGTGCGGCTCCCATGTGGCAAGCACCGTGAAGGCCAGAACGCACACCACCACCAGCGCAATCGCGCCGCGCTTCACCCACTTCATGCCAGCACTCTCCCCGCTATGGCGTGCCGCTTCATTGCCCGCGCCGCCAAAGAGGTCAAGCAATGCGCCTCCCCCTTGTCTTGGATCAAGGACGAACCCACCTATTCGACTAACACACCTGATCGACGCTTTTTGCGGGTCGGGTTCTTGTGTTGCCAAAGTGCAACACTATCTGGGCAGGGCAAGTTTGGAGGGATTAGAGCAGATGAATCTCGAAAAGTTCACCGACCGCGCGAAGGGCTTTCTGCAAGCCGCGCAGACCGTCGCGATCCGCCTCAATCACCAGCGCATCACGCCGCTGCACATCGCCAAGGCCCTGCTGGAGGACAGTGAGGGCATGGCCGCGGGCCTGATCCAGCGCGCCGGCGGGCAGGCTCCGCTGGCGGCGACTGCGGTGGATGCGGGGCTGGCGAAAATCCCGGCCGTCACCGGCAGCGGCGCGCAGGCCACGCCCGGGCTCGACAATGACGCGGTGCGCCTGCTCGATACCGCCGAACAGCTCGCCGAAAAGGCGGGCGACAGCTACGTCACGGTCGAACGGATGCTGACCGCGCTGGCCCTGTCGCAGAGCCCCGCGGGCGAGGCCTTGAAGGCCGCCGGAGTAACCCCGCAGAACCTCAACGCCGCGATCGAAGCTCTCCGCGGCGGCAAGCGCGCCGATAGCGCAGGGGCCGAGAGCACCTATGACGCGATGGAGAAATTCGCCCGCGATCTCACCAAGGCCGCGCGCGACGGCAAGCTCGATCCGGTGATCGGCCGCGACGAGGAAATCCGCCGCACCATCCAGATCCTCGCTCGCCGCACCAAGAACAACCCCGCCCTGATCGGCGAGCCCGGCACCGGCAAGACCGCGATTGCCGAGGGCCTCGCGCTGCGCATTGCCAATGGCGACGTGCCCGACAGCCTCAAGGGCCGCACGCTCATGAGCCTCGACATGGGCGCGCTGATCGCAGGCGCGAAGTATCGCGGCGAGTTTGAAGAACGGCTCAAGTCGGTGCTCGACGAGGTCAAGCACGCCGAGGGCCAGATCATCCTGTTCATCGACGAGATGCACACCCTGATCGGGGCGGGCGCGTCGGAAGGCTCGATGGACGCCTCGAACCTGCTGAAGCCCGCGCTCTCGCGCGGCGAGCTGCACTGCATCGGCGCGACCACGCTCGACGAATACCAGAAATATGTCGAGAAGGACCCCGCGCTGCAGCGGCGCTTCCAGCCGGTCTACATCAACGAGCCGACGGTCGAGGACACGATCTCGATCCTGCGCGGGATCAAGGACAAGTACGAGTTGCACCACGGCGTGCGCATCACCGATGGCGCGATCGTCGCTGCGGCGAAGCTGTCCGACCGCTACATCTCCAACCGCTTCCTGCCCGACAAGGCGATCGACCTGATGGACGAGGCGGCGAGCCGCATCCGCATGGAAGTGGAGAGCAAGCCCGAGGAGATCGAGGCGCTCGACCGCCGGATCATCCAGCTCAAGATCGAAGAGCAGGCGCTCCAGAAGGAGACCGACCAGAACTCCAAGGACCGCCTCGTCGCCCTGCGCGAGGAACTGGCAAACCTCGAGGAGCAGTCGGCCGAACTCACCACCCGCTGGCAGAACGAACGCGACAAGATCGAGGCGGAAGGGCGGATCAAGGAGCAGCTGGATGCCGCGCGGCTGGAGCTTGAACAGGCCCAGCGCGAGGGCGATCTCGCCAAGGCCGGGGAGCTGTCATACGGTCGCATCCCCGAACTGGAGAAGCAGCTTGCCGAAGCCCAGGGCCAGGCCGCCAACGCCATGCTGCGCGAGGAGGTGACCGAAGAAGACATCGCCGGCGTGGTCAGCCGCTGGACGGGCGTTCCGGTCGACAAGATGATGGAAGGCGAGCGCGAGAAGCTGCTCGATATGGAGAACATCATCGGCCAGCGGGTGATCGGCCAGAGCCAGGCGATCGAGGCCGTGTCCAAGGCCGTCCGCCGTGCCCGGGCGGGCCTTCAGGATCCCAAT
>CAZQOO010000192.1:0-4541 GCA_964594845.1 uncultured Porphyrobacter sp.
ACGATCTCGACATTCGCGGGGCGGGCAACCTTTTGGGCGACGAACAGTCGGGCCACATCCGCGAAGTCGGCTTCGAGCTCTATCAGGCGATGCTGGAGGAGGCGATCCTTGCCGCCAAGGCGGGCGAGATGGGTCTCGAACGCCCGCGCGACAAGCTCACCCCGCAGATCACGGTCGATGCCCCGATCATGATCCCCGAGGACTACGTCCCCGATCTGGCGGTGCGCATGGGCCTCTATCGCCGCCTCAACCAGGCCGAGGGCCAGACCGAAATCGAAAGCCTCGCCGCCGAGATGATCGACCGCTTCGGGGATCTGCCGCAGCCGACGAAGAACCTGATCCGCCTGATCGAGATCAAGCATCAGGCGGTTGCCGCCAACATCGCCAAGATCGATGTCGGCGCGCGCGGCACGCTGGTGGGCTTCCACCAGGACGATTTCCCCGATCCGGCGGGCCTGATCGCCTATGTCGCGCGATTGAACGAAGGCGGCAAGGACACCGCCAAGCTGCGCCCCGACATGAAGCTGGTGATCAACCGCGCATGGGGCGATCCGCTGAGCCGCCTCAACGGCCTGTTCCAGCTGACCAAGGGGCTGAGCGGCATCGTGCGCAAGGCCGCCAAGGCGAAACGGGCTGCGTAATATAATTACAAAGTTGACAAAGTTGACACCGCGTCAACTTTGCGATTTCGTATTTTATCCATTGTTCTTAATGTTCTAATTCGAGAAAGCACGCCGGACGGACACCGGATCAGCGCGCGGAAATCGCCCCGGCGGATGGTGGGAAGGTCTGACGATGCGAAAGAGCGGCACGCAGACTACGCGCCCCGCCGCCTGTAGGAAATGGCTGTTCATTCGCCGGTATATTTCGATATTTCCCGAAATATGGATTGACGTCCCGGGCCGACCCTTTATTTCGATCGCTCTCGAAAGGTAAGGTCTATGGATGTTCTCGCTACGCCGGTATGGGCCGTCGATGCGCTCGGTGCGCTGGCGCACGAAACGCGGCTTTCGGTGTTCCGGATGCTGGTCATGGCCGGACCCGAGGGCATGATTGCCGGTGCCATCGCCGAGCGCCACGCGGTTCCGCCCTCGACCATGTCGCACCACCTCGCCACGCTCGAGCGCGCGGGGCTGGTGCAGTCCGAGCGCGAAAGCCGCCTGATCCACTATCGTGCCGACTTTGCCGGGATGCGCCACCTGCTGACCTTCCTGATGCAGGATTGCTGTCAGGGCATCCCCGAAATGTGCTCCGATCTCGTATCGGGGCTTGCCTGTGAACCGCAGACCCGAGGCTGACCATGTCCCTTACGCCCTTTACCGTGCTGGTGCTGTGTACCGGCAATTCCGCCCGCTCGATCCTTGGCGAGGCGGTCATCAACCAGCTCGGTGAAGGCCGGGTGCGGGCCTTCAGCGCAGGCAGCAAGCCCAAGGGCGTGCCGCATCCCGGCGCGCTGCGGCTGCTCGCCCGGCGCGGGATCGATACGGCCGCCTTCCGCTCGAAAAGCTGGGACGAGTTCAGCGCACCCGGCGCGCCGGCGATCGATCTGGCAATCACCGTGTGCGGCAATGCCGCGGGCGAGGCCTGTCCGGTGTTCCTCGGCAGCCCGCTCAAGGCCCATTGGGGCCTGCCCGATCCGGCCGACGTGACCGGCAGCGATGCCGCCATCGATGCCGCATTCGAGGAAACCTGGCGGCTGCTGGAAATGCGGGTGCGGGCCTTCCTCGCGCTCGACCGCGCGGCCATGGACAAGACCGCTCTGCACGCCGCACTGGCCGCGATCGGCGCAATGGAAGGGGCAGCCTGATGAGCGGTTACCAGCGCCTGCGCACGCTTGCCGATCCGGCCCACTTGCCCGCGTTGAAGCCCGACTATGTCCACGCCCGTCCGGCGCTGGGGCTCGGGCCGCTTGATCCGCCGCCGCGGGTGCTGCTGCTCTACGGGTCGCTGCGCGAACGCTCGTTTTCACGCCTTGCGGTGGAGGAAGCCGCGCGCCTGCTGCAATTCTTCGGGTGCGAGACGCGGATCTTCGATCCCTCCGACCTGCCGCTGCCCGACCAGTACGCGGGCGACGATCACCCGGCCGTGCACGAGCTGCGCGAACATTCGCTGTGGTCCGAGGCGCAGGTGTGGTGCAGCCCCGAACGCCACGGCACCATCACCGGGATCATGAAGACCCAGATCGACCACCTTCCGCTCGCCTACAAGGGTCTGCGCCCGACACAGGGGCGCACGCTCGCGGTGATGCAGGTCAACGCCGGATCGCAGAGCTTCAACACCGTCAACACGCTGCGCATCCTTGGCCGCTGGATGCGGATGTTCACCATCCCCAACCAGTCGTCAGTGGCCAAGGCCTATGAGGAATTCGACGAGGCCGGGCGGATGAGGCCGTCGGCCTATTACGAGCGGATCGTCGACGTGATGGAAGAACTGGTGCGCTTCACCGTGCTGCTGCGGCCCCACGCCGGGCTGCTCGTCGACCGCTATTCCGAGCGGGTGGAAAGGGACACGCCGGTCGAAACCCCGGCAGACAAGGCGGGCATTGCACAGGGCCGATGACGCCGGCGCATCCGCCGGTCTTGCGCGCCCTGCCCTAGCCGTGCCCCATACCCCGCGCGGTGCGGGCGAGCGCGACCACGCTGGCGCTCGGCATCGGCTGGGCGCGCAGGAAGCCCTGCCAGTAATCGCAGCCCTCCGCGGTGATCGCGGCGCGCTGGATCTCGGTCTCGATCCCCTCGGCATAGATGGCGAGGCCCAGCGCCTTGCCGAGCGCCACGATCGCGCGGAACACCGCCAGCGCGGTGGCATCGCCCGGCACGCCTTCGACCATCACCTTGTCGAGCTTCAATGCATCCAGCGGCAGTTCCCGAAGATAGCGGAAGTTGCAGAACCCCGCGCCGAAATCGTCGAGTGCGGTGCGGAAACCGAGGCCGCGCAGCGCCTTCAGCGCGCTTGCCGCCTGGGCGAGGTTCCTCAGCAGCAGATCCTCGGTGATCTCCAGCATCAGCCGGTGCGGGGCGATGCCCGACTGGCCGATCAGCGCCGCGAAATCGGCGGCAAAGCGCGGGTCGCCCAGTTCCTCGGGGGTGATGTTCAGGGACAGCGTGAGGTTGTGCGGCCAGGTGCCGGCATCCTCCAGCGCGCGGGCGACCACATGGCGCGACAGCGGCGCGACCAGCGCAGCCCGCTCGGCGATGGCGAACAGATCGCGCGCGCCGATCTCGCCAAGGGTGGGGTGACGCCAGCGCGCCAGCGCTTCGGCCCCGACCACCGCCCCGCTGCTGCAGGCAAATTGCGGCTGGAACAGCACCTCGATCTCGCGCCGGTCGAGCGCGCGCAGCAGATCGGCTTCGAGCACGCCGGGCCGCACGCCGGGCAGGCTGCCACGTGCAGCCCCTCTTAGCGATGTCCGGCCCTGTTCCATCCGCGCCCTTTCCGCCTCCCCCTTACCCGCAGATTGTGCGGCTGCCTTCCATCAATTGCAATCTGCGCCGATCTGGCACATCAGGGCGATCCGCTAGCACTGCGCCGGGGATAAGTGGCCAAACCTGTGGCAAGCGAAACGGTAGGGGGAATGATGACGAGCAACGGCACGCCTTTCCAGCGCCTCGCGCTGCTGGCTTCGGATACGCCGCGCGCGGCCGAGGCCTACGAGGCGCTTCTTGCGCAGGGCGAATGGGTGCCCCTGGCCGAGGCCGATGCGGTGGTGGTGCTGGGCGGTGACGGGTTCATGCTCCAGACGCTCCACGCGATGATCGATGCCGGACGGGTGATCCCGGCCTATGGCATGAACCTCGGCACGGTCGGCTTCCTGATGAACCGCTACGACAAGCGCGCGGCAATCGCGGCGCGGGTTGCCAAGGCGCGGCGCTGGACGATTTCGCCCCTGCGCGTGGAAGCCGTGACGCAGGACGGCGAGACCCATGAATTCTGCGCGATCAACGAGCTCTCGCTGCTGCGCGAAACCCGCCAGACCGCCAAGATCGAAGTCACCGTGGGTGACCGCGTTCGCATAGCCGAACTGGTGTGCGACGGGGTGCTGGTGGCGACCCCGGCGGGCTCGACCGCCTACAACCTGTCGGCCAACGGCCCGATCCTGCCGCTGGATTCGAAGATGCTGGCCCTCACCCCGATCAGCCCCTTCCGCCCGCGGCGCTGGCGCGGGGCGATCCTGCCCGACCGGATGAAGATCATCCTGCGCGTGCTCGATCCGGCCAAGCGCCCGGTCGCCGCCGTCGCCGACCAGAAGGAACTGCGCGACATCGCCGAGGTGCGGCTGGAAATCTCGCAGGACATCGCCCTCACCCTGCTGTTCGACAAGGGCCAGAGCCTTGAGGAACGGATCGTGGCGGAGCAGTTCGTGACGGGGTAGGATGTGCAAAGGGGGTGTCAAAACCCCCTTGCAATCGTCCAGCGCGCCCCATATAGGCGCGCCTCTGCCAGCGGACTTGTCTGCCGGTTGCTCCCCGATAGCTCAGCGGTAGAGCATTCGACTGTTAATCGAATGGCCGTAGGTTCGAATCCTACTCGGGGAGCCACTT
>CAZQOO010000193.1:0-4493 GCA_964594845.1 uncultured Porphyrobacter sp.
CTGCGGACCTCGGTGCGGCCGATCCAGCTGTCCCAGCTCATGCGGCGCGCTCGAACACCGCGGCAATGCCCTGACCGCCGCCGATGCACATGGTTTCAAGCCCGTAGCGCACGCCGCGCCGCTGCATCTCGTAGGCCATGTCGGCCAGAATGCGCCCGCCGGTCGCGCCGATGGGATGGCCCAAGCTGATGCCCGAGCCGTTGACGTTGAGGATCTCGCGGCGCGAATCGTCCGCCGACCAGCCCCAGCCCTTGAGCACGGCGAGCACCTGCGGGGCGAAGGCTTCGTTGAGTTCGACGAGGCCGATATCGTCCCAGCTGTAACCGCGCCGCTCGAACAGGCGCTCCACTGCCGGCACCGGGCCGATGCCCATGCGCGAGGGATCGCAGCCCGCCGCCGCCCAGCCGCCGAACCACAGCATGGGCGTAAGGCCCAGTTCCTCCAGCTTGTCCTACGCGACCACGAGGCAGGCGGCGGCCGCATCGTTCTGCTGGCTGGCGTTGCCGGCGGTGACGATGGCGGCCGGATCGCGCTTTACATCGATGGGGGCGAGCTTGCCCAATGTCTCCATCGAGGCGTCGGTGCGGTAGCCTTCGTCATGATCGAAGATGACGGGCTCGCCCTTGCGCTGCGGGATTGCGACGGGGACGAGCTGCTCGGCGAAGCGGTTTTCCGCCCATGCGCGGGCGGCGTTCTGATGCGAGCGCACGGCAAAGGCGTCCGCCTCCTCGCGGGTGATGCCGTAATCCTTGGCGAGGTTCTCGGCGGTCTCGATCATGCCGGTGATCACTCCGAACCGCTCGACCGGCTGGCTCATCACCCGCCCGCGGCTGAGGCGGTCATGCAGCACCATGTCGCCCATCCGCACGCCCCCGCGCGCGGCCAGCGTGTAGTGCTCGACGTTCGACATGGACTCGACCCCGCCCGCGACCACGACATCCGCCATGCCGGTCTCGACCATCATCGCCGCCGTCGCCACCGCCTGCACGCCCGATCCGCAACGCCGGTCGAGCTGGAAGCCGGGGACTTCGATGGGGAGCCCCGCTGCGAGCCAGCTCCAGTGGCCGATCGCGGGCGCCTCGCCATTGCCGTAGCCCTGCGAGAAGACGACATCGTCGACCCGCGCCGGATCAATGCCCGAACGCTCCATCAGCGCCTTGAGGATCACCGCGCCGAGCTGTCCGGCGTTCAGGCTCGAAAGCCCGCCGAGGAACTTGCCCACCGGGGTGCGCAAGGGGGTGCAGATGGCGGCGCGTCTGGTCATTGTGAATCCTTGTCTGAAAGAGCCACGGTCCCCGCATCGACCAGCTTGCCGATCGCGCCCGAGGAAAGCCCAAGCTTGTCGGCCAGCACTTCCTCGGAATGCTCGCCGAGATAGGGCGCGGGACGGGGGTCGCCGACCTCGCGGCCCGGGAAGTTGGCGAAGCTGCGGGTGGCGGGATATTCGAAGCCCGAGGGGTTGGCGGGCGAGGGGCCGAACAGCGGGTTGTCGGCCACCAGTTGTGCATCCGTTGCCGCCTGGTAGGCGGTGCGATAGCGTTCGAAGGTGCAGCCCTCGGCCGCCATGCGCGCGGCGAGGCTATCGTAATCTATCTCGCCGGCCGCCTGCTGGAACAGCGCGAACAGCCGCGCGCGGTGCTGGAAGCGGGGGGTGTCGCCGTCGGCAAAACGCACGCCGAGTTCGGCTTCCAATGCGGCCATGCCCTCGGCAACCCCGAAGGCCTTGACCAGCCCGCTCCACTGCTTGGGCGTCAATGCGGCGACCATGAAGCGCTTGCCGTCCTTGGAGCGGAAATCGCGCCCGAAGGCGCCCCAGATGGCATTGCCGAGCCGCTCGCGGTCAGCCCCGCGATAGAGCATCTCCGCCATCGTCCCCGAATTGGCGAGTGTGCCGATTGCCACGTCGCCCAATGGCACGCGCACTTCGCTGCCCTCGCCCGTGCGGCTGCGGTGGTGAAGCGCGGCGAGCATCGCGAAGGCGGAATAGGCGCCGGTGATGAAGTCCCACGCGGGGAGCACCTGATTGACGGGGGGCGCGGTGGCCGGGTCCCAGTCTTCCGGCCCGCACATCAGCGGGTATCCGGCGGCGGCGTTGACGGTGAAGTCCATCGCCTGCCGCCCGTCGTGCCAGCCCATGATGCGCAGGGAGATCATGTCGGCGCGCCGGGCCTGCATGGCGGCATGGCTGAGGAAGCTCTGTTCGGGCAGGTTGGTGATGCACTGGCCGACGGCACTCGCCAGCTCCACCAGCAGCTCGCGCCCCTCGGGAGATTGCAGATCGAGCGCGACCGATTTCTTGGCGCGGTTGAGGTTCTCCCACGAGAGGCTCCGCCCTTCGCGGGTCAGCATGTAGCGGTTGTAGTCGAGCCCGCCCGCCTTGTGATCGACGCGGATCACCTCTGCCCCCATCTGTGCACAGTACAGGCCGGCAGTGGGCGAGGCGACGAAGCTGGAGACTTCGACGATGCTCAGGTCATTGAGGAGATTATACATTGCCGCTCCATTCGCGCAGCATGTGCTTGGCGATCTGGAGTTGCAGGATCTGGGTCGTGCCTTCGTAGATGCGGTAGATGCGCGCATCGCGGAAGAAGCGCTCGGCATCATATTCTGCGAGATAGCCCGCGCCGCCATAGATCTGCACCACGCGGTCGACCACGCGGCCGCACATCTCCGAGGCGAAGACCTTGAAGGCGGCGGCCTTGACGAGGATGTTCTCGCCAGCGTCGGCGCGGGCGGTGACGTCCTTCATCATGCTTTCGGCAGCATAGATCTCGATCTCGCTGTCGGCGAGCATCTGCTGGATCAGCTGGAAATTGGCGATCGGCTCGCCGAAGGCCTTGCGCTCGTTGGCGTAGCGCAGCGCGCTGTCCAACGCCCGGCGGGCATAGCCGGTCGCCGCCGCGCCGACCGAGATGCGCCCGTTGTCGAGGCTCTTCATCGCGAAGACGAAGCCCTTGCCGGTCTCCCCGCCGAGCAGCGCGTCGCCCGGCACGCGCACGTCGTCGAGCATGATGTCGGAGATGTGCGAGCCCGACTGCCCCATCTTGCGGTCGGGCGAGCCGCGCGAGATGCCCGGGCTGTCCATCGGCACGATGAAGGCGGAAACGTGGGCGTTCTTGGGCAGCGCTTCCTTGCTGGTGCGCGCCATGATGAGGGCGACATCGGCGTGGGGGGCGTTGGTGATGTAGCGCTTGGTGCCGTTGAGGATCCAGCCGTTGCCGTCCGGATCGGGCACCGCGGTGGTCGCCATTGCCGCGCTGTCGCTGCCCGAACCCGGTTCGGTGAGGCCGAAGCAGGCGATCCGGCCTTCCGCGATTCTGGGATACCATTCGGCCTTCTGCGCTTCCGTGGCGCCGTTCTTCAATGCGCTCGCGAACATGCCGACATTGATCGAGAAGATCGAACGATAGGCCGGCGCAGCATAGGCCATGATGTTCACCACGCGGGCATATTGCGTCATGTTGAGCCCCGCGCCGCCATATTCCTCGGGCACCGACAGGCCGAACAGCCCCATCTCGCGCATTTCCTTGAGGATTTCCTCGGGAATGCGGTCATTGGCGATCACCTCGGGTTCGGCCGGGATCAGCCGTTCGCGCACGTAGCGGGTCAGCTGCTCGGCGAACTGTTCGAAGGTTTCCTCGTCCATGCCGGTGTTGCGCTGGCTGGAGATGGTGCTGGGGGCATTCATGGCAGACACTATCCTTGCGTCGGCACGCTTGCGCTGGGCGGAGGTGCCGGATCGTTACAGGGTCGGCGCGGTCACTGACGGGTCTGGCCCGCCGTGTCGCCTGTCATTTCGGCAGGTGCCGCTTCGGGCGGGAGCGCCTCGGGCGGGAGGCGGCGCTGATCGAGCATTTCGGCTGCATCATCGAGCGCCTCGGCCTCGCCCGCGCTGACGCCGCCCGGTGCGTCCGCCCCCGCGCTGTCGCAGGCGGCGAGCGCCGGGAGCAGCGCGAGAGGCAGCAGCCGGGCAGGAGCGCGGCGCACCGCCTGCCGCCTATTCGCTCTTGTCTTCGGCGGCAGCGGCGGCTTCTGCGGCAACATCAGCGGCCGCGTCGGCAGCCTCTTCCGCGGTCGCTTCGGCAGCGGCATCGGTTTCGGGCGCGTCGGTGGCGGTGGCTTCGGGGTCGGCAACCGGCTCGTCGCTGATCGCCTCGAGTGCCTCGTCAGCCGGCATTTCGACGGTGTCGGCGGTGGCTTCGGTCGAGGCGTCGTCGGAGCTGCCGCAAGCGGCCAGCATCAGTGCGGCAAAGGCCAGGGTGCCAAGGGTGGCGCGGGTGTTCATCACTGTCTCTCCTCAAATCCCGTGACGGCGCCGGAGCCTTGTCCGGCGGCAATGCGCGAGGGTTTAGCCAAGCCTTGGGGGCAAGGCCAAGCGCCAAATGGTGCCTTAACGATTCTGCGCTATTATCCGATACATGAAACGGATTCGCCTCCACACGGCCCTGATGCTGGCCGCCCTCGCCCTGCCGCTCGCTGCCGTTTCCGGCCAG
>CAZQOO010000194.1:0-4429 GCA_964594845.1 uncultured Porphyrobacter sp.
AACACGATCTTTCGGCCATCGGGCGAGTAGGAGCCGCCGACATCGATGCCCGGCGAGTTGGTGAGCTTGACGCTCTGCCCGCCGGTCGCCGGCACGCGGTAGATCTCGGTATTGCCGGCCACCGCCATCGAATAGAGGATGAACTTGCCATCGGGCGACCAGCGCGGGGCGAGCGTGGGATTGCGGTTCTCGGTCACCAGCGTCTGCTTGCCGGTGCCGATGTCATAGACATAGATGCGCGGATTGCCGTCGACATAGGAGAGATAGAGGATCTTCGAATAGTCGGGCGAATAGCGCGGGGTGAGCGCAGTGGCGCTGCCGAGCGTCAGGAAGCGGTGGTTCGCCCCGTCCGAATCCATCACCGCAAGGCGCTTGACCCGGCGGTCCTTGGGGCCGGTCTCGGCGATATAGGCGATGCGGCTGTCAAAGAACGGGCTCTCGCCGGTGAGGCGGCTAAAGATGAGGTCGGAGCACTTGTGCGCCGCGCGCCGCCAGTCGGCCGGGCCCACCACCCAGCCCTCGCGCACCAGCTCGTTCTGGAGCGCGACGTCGTAGAGATAGCAGCCGACCACCAGCCGCCCATCGTCACGCGCGCGGACATAGCCATGCACCAGCATCTCGGCGCTGCGCCCGCTCCAGGTGGCAAAGGCTGGCGCAGTGATCTCGGCGAAGGCGGGCTGCGGCAGACTGTCGGGGCCGACCGGCTTGAACAGCCCGTTGTTCCTGAGGTTGGCGGTGATGACACGGGCGATCTCGCGCCCCAGCGCGCCCGTGCCGGCTGCGTTGGCAGGCGTGGCGCGCTCGCGGTCGGTGGCGAAGGCGGGGATGGCGATGCCGATGTCCGACCATGCGCTTTCGTCGGTGACGGTGAAGGAAATCCCCTCCTCGGCCTGCGCTGCGGAGGCATCGGTGCCCGCCTTCTCGACCGCGCCATCCTCACCGATCGGCGCACCGAGGTCCTGCGCAAGGGCAGCAGCGGGCAGTGCGGCGGACAGCAGCAGAGCGAGAGCGAAGAGGGATTTCATCGTGAGGTATTCCTGTCAAATCGGGCGCCGCGGACGGTCTTCCACGCCTCGTAATATTCTTCGGGCAGATCGAACGGAGCGGCCAGTTGCACCGCCCGTATGGCGTTCTCGGCATGGCGCGCAGCCTGGGCACGGTTGGAATCGTTGACCCCGCTCTGGCTGCGCACCCGCGGGCGGCCTTTCAGGCTCCCGTCCGGGTTGAGATCAAAGTCGATCAAAGTGACGAGTTCGTCAACATCGAGCCCCTGCGGCGCGGTCCAGTGCGGCTTGACCTGACGGGCGAGCGCCTGACCGATCGAGGCCTTGGCGCTCGCTCCGATCTGCGAGGCGGGGATGCGGGTTTCGTTCGTCGTGGTCGAGCTGCCCGCGCCTTTCAGGAAATCGTCGCCGATGCGGCTGCCGCCGCCCTTTTCCGCAGCCCTGGCGGGCGCGGCGCTGGGGCGCGGGGCGGGGGTGCGGTCGGGGCGCGAGCGGTCGCGCGTGGGTGCCGGCGGGCTCGTCGCGGTGCGCGCGGGCGGCTTGGGCGGGGTCGGCGCCACGCGCGCCGCAGGCTCGGGCTTCGCGGGTTCCGGCGCGGGGGCGGGGTCTTCCGACAGGGTCGGGGCAATTGCGGCGCGGCTTTCGGCCACCGGATCAGGCGAGGCTGCTTCCAGCCCCACGTCGGTTGCAAGGCTCACCGTCATACGCTCGGGGAAGACCGACACCTCGGAGCGCACGGTCTGCATCAGCAGCACCGCCACCAGCGCGCCATGCAGCACCAGCGCGGCCAGCAGGCCGATCTTCTCCTCGTTGCGGAACGCGAGCTCTCCCATCATGGCGGGGACTATGGGGCCGAAACTGAACCGTCGGTGACCAGCGAGATCGAAGTGAAGCCGGCCCGGCCCAGCTCGCCCATCACCCGCATCACCCGGCCATAGTCGAGACTGCGGTCGCCGCGCAGCACGATCAGCGGCGGCTCGCCCCCGCGCTTGAGGGCCTCAAGCGCTTCAGGCAGCGCCCCTGCTGCCACCGCCGCGTCCTCGATGTAGATCACGCCCTGCCGGTCGATCGAGATGGTGATCTGGTCGGGCTTTTCCTCGACCGGCGCGGCGCGGCTTTCAGGCAGCTCCACCGGCACGCCCACGGCAGGCAGGGTGACCGTCACCATGAAGATGATGAGCAGCACCAGCATCACGTCAACCAGCGGGGTGACGTTGATCTCGGCCATCGCCGCCCGGCGCGAGCGCCTGGAGCGGGTGCGCGAGGAGGAAAGGTTCATCCCCATCAGACATCTCCCCCGTCATTGCGAGGCGACGCAGTCGCCGTGGCAATCCAGAGCCCCGCGCGAACCGCACTGGATTGCTTCGCTGACGCTCGCAATGACGAAATCTCCATCATCACACGCGGTCCAGCTCGCGGCTGAGGCCGGCGTGGACCTTGTCGGCAAAGCGCTGGAGCTTGGCCTCGTACTGGTTCACCGCGCCCGAAAAGCGGTTGTAGGCGATCACCGCCGGGATCGCGGCGAACAGGCCGATGGCGGTGGCGAACAGCGCCTCGGCGATGCCGGGGGCGACCACCGCAAGGCTCGCGCTCTGCTGCGCGCCGATCTGGAAGAAGGAGTTCATGATCCCCCACACCGTGCCGAACAGGCCAACAAACGGCGCGACCGATCCGACCGTGGCGAGGAAATTGAGCCGTCCGGCAAGCTCGTCCGCCTCCTCGGCCACCTGGCTTTCCATCGCCGCGCCGATGCGCTGGCGGGTCGCCTCGCGGTCGACCGGCTGCTTGGCGGTGGACTTCTTCCACTCGTCGAGCCCCGCGCCGACCACCCGCGCGGCCGGGATTTCCTTGCGCTGCGCCTTGCCGACCAGCGCCTGCGTATCGCTCTCGCTCCAGAACGCGCCTTCATATTCGCGGCTGGCCTTGTCGAGCTTGCCGAGGCGCAGGGAAAAGGAGACGATGATCATCCACACCCACACGCTCGCAAGGATCAGGCCGAGCATCACCGCCTGCACGATGATGTCGGCCTGCAGGAACAGCTCGACCGGATCGAGCCGGGTCGGAGCGGGGGCAGCGGCGCTGAGAAGAGCAAAGGTCACGGGGGTCAGTCGTCCTTGTTCATGAAATTCCGGAAAGCCTCGCGCCATTCAGGCGGCTGCCGGCGCGGGCGGCCGTCGAGGGTGATGAAGCCGACGCGCAAGGCAGCCTCGCACAGCATCTCGTCACCGCGCCGCGCGATCTGGTACATCCGGCACGAGGCGGCGCCCAGTTCGGTGCAGCGGGTCTCGATCACCACGTCATCGTCGAGCTTGGCGGGGCGCAGGTACCTGAGGTTCACCTCGGACAGGGCATAGGCGCCCTCCCCGCTCTCGATGGCTTCACGCTGATCGATACCGAGCAGGCGCAGCAGGTCGGAACGCGCCCGCTCGAACCAGCGCAGATAGTTGGCATGGTAGGTGATCCCCGACAGATCGGTGTCCTCGTAATAGACGCGCACGGCATAAAGATGCCGCGCACCGTCGATCACGCCGCCGGGGGGATTGGGAGAGGTCATGGCTGCCACCTAGCCGAGCGGGGAATCGCTGCAAAGACAGGTGTTGCGATTTGTGGATGAACGGCGGTGAAACGAGTCCTGCCAGCGATCAACGCCGCAGGATCATCGGGCCTAATGGTTGGCCGCCAAAGATATGGACGTGCAAGTGCGGCACTTCCTGCCCGCCATGCGCGCCGATATTGGCGAGCAGGCGATAGCCGGGCTCGACGAGGCCCTTGGCGCGGGCGACTTCGCCCACGGCGCGCACGAAACCGGCGATTTCGGCGTCGGAGGCCTTGGCGGAGAAATCGTCCCAGCTGACATAGCGGCCCTTGGGCACCACCAGCGTGTGGATCTCGGCCTGCGGATTGATGTCCTCGAAGGCGAAGGCCCAGTCGTCCTCGTAGACTTTACGCGCGGGGATTTCCCCGCGCAGGATCTTCGCGAAGATATTGTTGTCGTCGTAGGGCAAGGTCGGGTCGATCGGCATTTGGGGCTTCACTCCATGCGGGAGGCTTTTTCGGCGAGACCGGACAGCCCTTCGCGGCTGTCGAGCTCGGCGAAGACCTGATCGAGTTTCACGCCCTTGTGGGACAGCAACACGATCAGGTGGAACAAGAGGTCCGCCGCCTCGCCCACCAGTTCGGCCTCGTCCCCGGCGAGCGCGGCGATCACCGCCTCGGTCGCTTCCTCGCCGAGCTTCTGGGCGATCTTGGCGAGGCCCTTGTGGTGCAGCTTCGCCACATAGCTCTCCTCCGGCGAGGCGGTGAGGCGCTGGGCAATGGTGGCTTCGAGGCGGGTGAGGGTGTCGGACACTGTTCAACTCTCGTCATTGCGAGCGCCGCAGGCGCGCGGCAATCCAGAGCGTCTGGCGTGCCGCTCTGGATTGCTT
>CAZQOO010000195.1:0-2117 GCA_964594845.1 uncultured Porphyrobacter sp.
CGGCGGTGCTGGGCCTCCACCGCATCGAGGACCGTCCCGTGGTGCGCAACGGCCAGATCGTGATCCGTCCGATGATGTATCTCGCGCTGTCCTACGACCACCGCCTGATCGACGGGCGCGAGGCGGTGACCGCACTCAAGATCATCAAGGAAGCGATCGAGGATCCCACCCGGATGCTGATTGATCTGTGATCGATAGAGCAAATATCCGTTCGGGCTGAGCTTGTCGAAGCCCCGTCCTTCTTTCTGGACCGACGGACACAAGAAAGTGCAGCCCTTCGACAAGCTCAGGGCGAACGGAGTTTTGGAAATGGCCGACCATTCCTACGATTACGACGTTATCTTCATCGGCGCCGGCCCCGGCGGCTATGTCGGTGCGATCCGCGCCGCGCAGCTGGGCCTGAAGACCGCCTGCGTCGAAAGCCGCGAAACGCTCGGCGGCACCTGCCTCAATGTCGGCTGCATCCCCTCGAAGGCGCTGCTCCACGGTTCGGAGAAGTTTGCCGAGGCGGCGAACGGCACGCTCGCGCGCTATGGCGTGAAGCTCGGCAAGGTCGAGCTCGATCTCGCCGCGCTCCAGGCCGACAAGGCCGACGCGGTCAAGGGCCTGACCGGCGGCATCGAATTCCTGTTCAAGAAGAACAAGGTCACCTGGCTGAAGGGCCACGGCACCTTCAAGGACGCGCACACCGTCACCGTCGCGGGTCAGGACTACACCGCCAAGGAAGTGGTGATCGCCACCGGTTCGAGCGTCACCCCCCTGCCCGGCGTGGAAATCGACAACGACAAGGGCATCATCGTCGACAGCACCGGCGCGCTGGCGCTCGACCGGGTGCCGGAACACCTCGTGGTGATCGGCGGCGGCGTGATCGGGCTTGAGATGGGCTCGGTCTGGCGGCGTCTCGGGGCCAGGGTCACCGTGGTCGAATTCCTCGACCAGCTGCTGCCCGGCATGGACGGCGATGTGCGCAAGGAAGCCGCGAAGATCTTCAAGAAGCAGGGGCTGGAACTGAAGCTCGGCACCAAGGTCACCGGCGCGGCAGTCAAGGGCAAGACGGCCACCCTCACCATCGAACCCGCCAAGGGCGGCGCGGCGGAGACGATCGAGGCCGACTGCGTCCTCGTCGCCATCGGTCGTCGTCCCAACACGCAGGGCCTCGGCCTCGAGAACATCGGCCTTGAGCTGAACGCGCGCGGCCAGATCGAGACCGGGCACGACTTCCGCACTAGCGTCGATGGCGTGCGCGCGATCGGCGACGTGATTCCGGGGCCGATGCTGGCACACAAGGCCGAGGATGAAGGCATCGCCGTGGCCGAATACATCGCCACCGGGACCGGCATCGTGAACCACGACGTGATCCCCGGCGTGGTCTACACCATGCCCGAATTCGCAGGCGTCGGCCTCACCGAAGAACAGGCCCGCGAACAGGCGGCGTCTGCGGGCAGCGAGGTCAAGGTCGGCAAGTTCGCGATGATGGCCAACAGCCGCGCCAAGACCAACCACGAGCCCGACGGCTTCGTGAAGGTGATCGCGGATGCCAAGACCGACAAGGTGCTGGGCGTCTGGGCGATTGCCTCGGTGGCCGGCACGATGATCGCCGAGGCCGCGCTGGCGATGGAATTCGGCGCCACCAGCGAAGACATCGCCTATACCTGCCATGCTCACCCGACCCACGCCGAAGCGATGAAGGAAGCGGCAATGGCGGTGCAGGGCAAGCCGATCCACATGTGATGCGCGCCAGGGTGAGCGCGCGGGCGCTGGAACGCTGGCGGCTCACCCTGCCCCTTGCTCTGCCCACACTCGGCGGGCTGGCCTATCTGCTTGCCTATGACGCGCCTGCGCGGCTCATTGCCGTTAACGCGGGAACGCTTGCCGTCGGCCTCGCATGGGTGCTGCTGGGGCGAATGCCCTCGGGGCGCAGCGCGCGCCTCGGCCTCGCGGCTTTGGCGGCGGGTGCCTTGTTCTTGCCGTTGGTGATCGGGCCCGAGGTTGGCGGGGTGAGCCGCTGGCTGCGGGCAGGCCCCGTGCTGCTCCATTCCGGCGCGCTGCTCCTGCCGCTGGTGATCGTGCTGGCGGCGGGTGCGGTGCGGTTCGGCCCTTTCCTTCTCGCTCTCGCC
>CAZQOO010000195.1:2217-4246 GCA_964594845.1 uncultured Porphyrobacter sp.
GTGCGGCGGGGAAACCTGTCAGTATGTGAATTGCCCCTCCCCTCCGCTTTGCCTAGACCGCAGGGCCGAGGGGAGACTTCACGCATGGCCTATCCGCAACTGACCGACAAACCCGGCGCGCTCGCCACCGCTGCTGCCATCCGCGCGGGGAAGATGAGCGTCGCCGAAGCGGTCGATGCCGCGATCGTGCGGGTCGAGAAGCGCGATGCCGCCATCGATGCGCTCGCGGTGCCCAATTTCGAGGCCGCCTATGCCGAGGCGCGCGCGCTCGATGCCGCCGGTCCGCGCCCCGATCAGCCGCTCTACGGCGTGCCGATGACGATCAAGGAAAGCTTCGATGTGGCCGGCCTGCCCACCACCTGGGGCCACCCCCAGTTCAAGGACAAGCTTGCGCCCAAGGATGCCCTGCTGGTGCGGCGCTTGAAGGCGGCGGGCGCGGTGATCATCGGCAAGACCAACGTGCCGGTCGATCTCACCGACTGGCAGAGCTTCAACCCGGTCTATGGCCGCACCTCCAACCCGCACAATCCCGGACGCTCTCCCGGAGGCTCCTCGGGCGGCAGCGCCGCCGCCGTCGCAAGCGGGATGGTTCCCTGCGACTACGGCACCGACATCGGCGGATCGGTGCGGGTGCCGGCGCATTTCTGCGGCGTATGGGGGCACAAGACCACCTGGGGCCTCGTCCCCAAGACCGGCCACGATTTCCCCGGCATCTCGCGGCGCGAGGGGTTTGTCGCCGCGGCGGATGGCCCGCTGAGCATCGCCGGACCGCTGGCGCGCAATGCTGCCGATCTCGCCGCGCTGGTGGAGGTCGGGGCCGAGTTCCCGCTGCGCCGCCGCCCCAAGCCGCTGAAGGATTGCCGCGTGCTGGCGCTCACCGCACTGCCCGGCGCACCGGTCGATGCAAGCGTGCTCGGGCCGACCGAGGCCGCGCTCGATGCCCTCGCCCGCGCAGGGGTGCGGATCGACCGGGCAAGCGACCTGCTGCCCGATCAGGCGCTTCATTACCGCAGCTATCTCAAGATGATGAACATCACCATGTCGGGCGGCGCCCCGGCGCCCGATGGCAAGCGCGCCACTGCGTCCGACTGGTTCGCGCTGATGAACGCGCAGGCAACCTGTATTGCCCAGTGGGAAGCGCTGTTTGCCGAATATGACTTCGTGCTCGCCCCGCCCGCGCCTGTGCTCGCCGTGCCGCACGCCGAGAAGGCGGTGTTCCGCGGCACGATCACGATCAACGGCACCGAGGAGCCGGGGGCCAGCGGGCTCGTCTGGTCGGGCATGGCGACCTTCCCGGGCCTGCCATCGACCATCGTGCCGATCGGCAGCGGCACCTATCTCGGGGCAGAGCTGCCTTGCGGGATGCAGGTGATCGGGCCGCGCTGGAGCGATCTCGACTGCATCGCGGCGGCCGAGGCAATCGGACAGGTGTTGCACTCCTAGGCCTTCCTCGCCATGGCCACGGCATGGCACGACTGACAATGCGCACCCTCGCCAAATGGCACATCTGGCTCGGCTGGCTGGTCGGCGTGCCGATTGCCATGTGGCTGGCGACCGGCCTGCTGATGGTCTCGCGCCCGATCGAGCAGGTGCGCGGCGATCATCTGCGGCGCGCGGTTGCCGAGCAGCAGGCGCTGGCGATCCCCGGCAGCACGCTCGCCGGGGCCGGAGCCAATCTCGCCGAAATGCACGTCACCATGCAGGATGGCCGCGCGGTCGCGGTGCTGACCGGGATCGACGGCAGCGTGCGGCGGGTCGATTTCGCGACCGGCGCGCCCCTGCCCGCGCTCGATGCCGCCGCTGCCCGCGCGCTGGTGGCAAGCCGCATCATCGGCGGTGACAAGGTCGAGCGCGTGACGCTGTTCCCCGCCGACAAGACCCCGTTCGATTTCCGCCGGCCACTGGCCGTGTGGCAGGTCGCGCTCGCAGACGGCACCAATGTCTATGTCGGGCGCGATACCGGCAATATCGAGGCGGTGCGCACCCGCTGGTGGCGCGCCTTCGACCTTGCCTGGGGCCTGCACATCAT
>CAZQOO010000196.1:0-4229 GCA_964594845.1 uncultured Porphyrobacter sp.
ATCGCCTTGTCACCGGCCCGCTCGGCCCGCTCGGCAATCGACTCGACTGCCTTGGGCGCAATGTAGGAGCCGCCCACGGTCACCATGAGACCGATCACCATGCCCAACAGCACAAGCATGCCGACGACGAAACGGACGATGTTGGTGAGGTTCTGGACGATGTCGACAAGCGCACGCATGGCTGACTTCCGGCTCCGGGCGGGTTTCTGCGATGGGAGCAGGGTTACGCTGCAAATCTTATCATCCGGTTAGCTGCCGGTGCTGTCCTGACCTTCCATGATCCCGTGCTTGCGGATCGCGTGGCGCAGCTGGTCGTAGGTCAGGCCCAGCGCACGTGCGGTCTGGCGCTGGTTCCAGCGGTGCTTGCCAAGCGCGTGTTCCAGGATCGCGCGTTCGTGTGCGTCGACCGCAGCGCGAAGATCATCCACCGCATCGAGCTCGACCGGTGCAGGAACGGCTGCGGGTGCGGGAGCGCCGGCGGCGGCAACAGGCGTCGCCAAGGCGCCGCGATGGGCCGGCGGGCGCGGTCTCCAGGGGCTGTCGAAGGGATCGAACTGGACGTGGGCGATGGGAATATCGGGCTCTCCCCAGCGGTAAACCGCGCGCTCGACGACATTGCGCAGCTCGCGCACATTGCCGGGCCAGTCGTAATTCTCCAGCTGGTCCATGACGTGCGGCGCAAAGCCCGGCCAGCGGTCCCAGTACAGCTCGGCCGCCATGCGCCGCCCGAAATACTCGGCCAGCACGCCGATATCGCCTTCGCGGACCCGCAAGGGCGGCAGGGTGATCACCTCGAAGCTGAGGCGGTCGAGCAGGTCGGCACGGAATTCCCCGCTCGCCGCGAGCGCGGGCAGATCATCGTTGGTCGCCGCCACGATCCGCACGTCGACACGGATCGGGCGCGAGGCGCCGATGCGGGTGATCTCGCCATATTCTACCGCACGCAGCAGGCGTTCCTGCGCGCCCATGGAGAGCGTGCCCAGCTCGTCGAGGAACAATGTGCCGCGATCAGCCTCCTCGAAACGGCCGGCGCGAGCCTTGGTGGCGCCGGTGAAGGCCCCCGCTTCGTGCCCGAACAGCTCGGCCTCGATCAGGGTTTCGGGCAAGGCCGCGCAGTTCATGGTGACCAGCGGCTCGTCCCAGCGGGTGGAAAGGCGGTGGAGACGCTCGGCGATCAGTTCCTTGCCCGTCCCGCGCTCCCCGATCACCAGCACCGGGCGGTTCATCGCCGCGGCACGGCTGGCACGCTCGACGGCATCGAGAAAGGCGCCCGATTGACCGATGAACTGGCTCTCACGCTCCATGGGCCAATCTATAGTGAAATTCCCCAATGCTTGGCAATAGAGGCCAATATGCTGTTCGTCGAAAGCTGCAAAAATCCCCGATTTCCGCCATTCCCGCAGTTTGGCACGGCGGTTGCAGAATGGCTGGCAACACCACCGACTTTCACTTTGGGAGGCCAAAATGATCAACCGCAACACCGCGCAAAGCAGCTTCTGGAGCACCAAGCTCGGACAGGCTGCGATGGCCAGCATCGCCGCGATGGTGATGATGATCGCGCTGTCCTCGCAGATCCAGCCGGGCGCGGCCAACGCTGCCCCGATCGCCCATCCCGCCGCCGAAAGCGGCGCGATGATCGAGATCGCCTGAGATGGGCGATCCCCATGACCCCCTCGGGCCGGAGCGCCCCAACCGGGATGTCCCCCCCGCAAATGCTGCCGGTGACGCACGCCCCTCTCGCGTCGACCTTGGCAGCGATGCTCCGGCCCAACCCTCCCGCCTGCTGTCGTCGGGACGGCTGTCGCGGCTCGATGAGGAAATCGAAGCCTTGCGCCGCAGCCCCACCCCGACGCAGTCTCGCGGGCGCACCAACCCGCCGCAGGAGGAGCGAGTCGCTCCGCTTGATCGGGTCAATTCGTTTCTCGATGGAGTAGCCTTCATGGGCATTTTCAGCCGCACCCGCGACATCATTGCCGCCAACTTCAACGACATGCTCGACAAGGCGGACGATCCTTCGAAGATGATCCGCATGATCATCCTCGAAATGGAGGAAACCCTCGTCGAAGTCCGCGCCAGCGCGGCGCGCACCATTGCCGACCAGAAGGAAATGCACCGCCATTGCGTCAAGCTCGACCGGCTCCAGGCCGACTGGGCCGAAAAGGCGCAGCTTGCGCTCAGCAAGGACCGCGAGGATCTCGCCCGCGCCGCGCTCGTCGAGAAGAAGAAGGCCGGCGACATGGCCGATCAGCTCAAGGCGGAAATCGCCGTGCTTGACGACGCGCTGCGCGCCTACGAGGACGACATCCAGAAGCTCCAGCACCGCCTGCGCGAGGCCCGCAGCCGCCAGACCGCGATCGCTGCGCGCCTCGAAAGCGCCGAGAACCGCGTCAAGCTGCGCACCCTCATGAGCACCGAGCGCACCGACGAGGCGCTCGCCCGCTTCGACCAGCTCGAACGCCGGGTCGATTACGCCGAAGGCCGCGCCGACGCCCTGCAGATCGCCGAAGGCAAGACCCCGTCGCTCGCCGATGAAATTGCCGCGCTCGCCGGTTCGGACGCGATCGACGACGAACTTGAGGCCATGAAGAAAGCGCTCGGCAAGGCCGGCGACAGCAAGGAGGGCTAAGCCATGGAAGACGCACTGATCGGCCTGATGATCGTCGCGACGCTGTTCATCGGTCTGCCGTGGATCATCCTGCACTACATCACCAAATGGAAGACCGCGCCGACCATCACGGCGGATGACGAGGTGCTGCTGGAGGAACTCTACAACCTCGCCAAGCGGCTCGATGAGCGGATGGACACGGTCGAACGGCTGGTCGCCAGCGACGATCCGGACTTCGCTCCCGCCCGCCGCCTGATCGCCGACCAGGAAAAGGACAACCAGCAGCTGCGCGAACTCGAGCAGCTGATCGCCGAAAAGAAGGGAACCCGCGCATGAACAGCCCCCGCACCACGCTTTACCGCGACAAGGCCAACGCCAAGCTGATGGGCGTCTGCGCCGGGATCGCCGACTACACCGGCGTCAATGTCTTCTGGGTCCGGCTGGCGGCCTTCGTGTCGATGTTCGTCACCGGCGGCTGGTCGATCCCCGCCTATTTCATCACCGGCTTCCTGCTCAACAAGAAACCGCCCTACCTCTACCGCGACGAGAGCGAGCAGAAGTACTGGCAAGGCGTGCGGCAGAACCCGAAGCGCACCGCCCGCGAAATCCGCGCCGCCTTCCGCGACGTCGACCGCCGGCTGGCCGCCGTGGAAACCTACTATGTCAGCAGCAACCCGCGCCTGACCGCCGAGATCGAACGGCTGCGCTGAACCGATAAGCAACAAGGGGGATTGAACAATGGAAGGCGTCCTTGCCCTGATGATCCCGATCGTCGCACTGATGATCCCGATCGTCGCCATCTGGACCAAGCACCAGCAGAAGATCGCCGAAATGCAGATCGGAGCCACCGCCGAACAGACCGCCGAAAAGGCCGCGCAATATGCCAGCCATATCCAGCGGCTCGAAGACCGGGTGCAGGTGCTCGAACGCATCGTCACCGACCGCGGCTACGACATCGCCACCCAGATCGAAGCTCTGCGCGACCAGCGCCGGGTGGACGAGAGCGGCGCCGGCGTGCCGCTGGGCCTCGACAAGAAGGAGCGCGTGTGATGGATTTCGGCGGACCTTCCTTTGTCGTCATGATCATCGCGCTGTCGATGGGCGGCTGGCTGATCAACAACTGGATCCGCGCCAAGCACGGCTACGCCCTCGAAGACGAGTGGGGCGGCAAGACGGAGCGCAATGACACGGCCGAAACCCGGCGTCTGCAAGCCGAGAACAAGGCGCTGCACGACAAGCTCGACGCCATGCAGGATCGGATGATCGTGCTCGAGAAGATCGTCACCGACCGCGGCTACTCGCTGGCCGAGGAGATCGAGGCGCTGCGCGACAATCGCCGCATGAATGATGCCGGCGGCGTGCCGCTCGGCCTGAACAAGAAGGAACGTGCATAATGGAACCGGCTGACTTTCTGCCCTATCTCGGCTGGATCATCGGCGGTGGCTTCGTGCTGGGCGCGATGGGCATCCTGGTCTCGTTCCAGACCACCCGCATGAAGATCAAGAACGGCTACCCGCTCGAAGGCATGTGGGGCCAGTCGCTGAAGCCCGGCTCGGACAAGGAAACCGCGCACCGTGTCACCCTGCTGACCCAGGAAAACGCCGAACTGCGCGCCGAACTGGGC
>CAZQOO010000197.1:0-2637 GCA_964594845.1 uncultured Porphyrobacter sp.
CCGAGGAACTGGTTGCCGAGCCCTTCGCCCTTGCTCGCGCCCTTCACGAGGCCAGCGATGTCGACAAAGCCCAATTGCGTGGGGATGACCTTGGCGCTTCTGGCAATGGCGGCGATCTTATCGAGCCGCTCGTCGGGCACCGCGACCAGTCCGACATTGGGCTCGATCGTGCAGAAGGGATAGTTGGCGGCCTGCGCCGCCTGCGTCTCGGTCAGCGCATTGAACAGAGTGGACTTGCCGACATTCGGCAGGCCGACGATCCCGCAACGGAAACCCATGATGATTGTCTCTTGGCTAGCTGGAAAGCGCGGCCCTTAGCGGCAGGGCGGGGCGCTGGCTAGAGCCTCACCGCCCGTGCACAGCCTTGACCAGCGGGCCATAGGGCGAATTGCCGAGCCATTCGGTCTGCACTTGCGCGGTCACGGTGTTGATTGGGGTCTGGGGAATCGCCCCGCCGCTTACCGGCAGGCGCAGCGGGCGGGTGCCGGGGGCCTGCGCAATCAGCGCGGAGATGGCGCGGGCCACGTCCATCGGATCGTTGCGGCGGCCCGAGCCGTCCTCCTTGCCCATCTGCTCCATCTGCGCCGGATAGCCGTCGGCATGCGATTTGAGCGAGCGTTTCCTGAGGTCCGCCGAATAGGCATTCCGGTTGACCCAGACCTTGGTGGGATAGCCGCCCGGCTCGATGATCGTCACATCGATATTGTGCGGCACCAGCTCGTAGGCGAGCTGCTCGCTCATCGCTTCCAGCGCGAACTTGGTCGCCGAGTAGTGCCCCGAATGGGGGACGATCACGCGCCCGAGCTGGCTGGAGATCTGGATGATCAACCCGCTGCGTGAGCTGCGCATCCCCGGCAGCACCGCGCGCGCCATGCGGTGCGGACCGAACACGTTGGTATCGAAGATCAGGCGCGTGGCGGTCATGTCCTGCACCTCGACCGGCGAGGTGATGCCGATGCCGGCGTTGTTCACCAGCACGTCGATGGCGCCGCCATTGATGCGCTCGGCTTCCTTGACGCCGGCATTGACCTGATCGAGCTCGGTCACGTCGATGCCGATGACGTGCAGCTTGAGGTCTTCGGCCTTGGCCAGCGCGGTCAGCTCGTCGGCCTCGGGGCGGGGGAGATTGCGCATGGTGGCGAACACCCGCGCGCCCTGCCGTGCCAGCAGTTCGGCCGTCAGCCGTCCGAAGCCCGATGAGCAGCCGGTGATCAGCACGCTCCTGCCCTTGAGGCTGATGCCCGGATTGAAGACGGGCTGGGCGGCGCCCGCGGGCCGGGCGGCGAGGGCGGCGGTGGCGGCGGCACCGGCAAGCAGCGTGCGGCGGTCGAGGCTCATGGAACGATCCCTGTCTGGCTGATGTCAGGCAAGGTTATTGGCTTTGCGCCATTCTGCAAGCATCTGCGGGCTCTGCAGGCGGATCACCTTGCCGGCATGAGGCGCGATATGGGCCTCGGTGCGCGGGCGCGGGCCTGCGTTCCAGTTCATCACGTACCAGAAGAAGGCGGCATCGAAGCGTTCGGGGCAGCCTTCTGGCATATCGGGGCGCGACTGGCCGCGCAGGGTGACGATGCGCTTCATCAGTCGCCACAGGCACAGGGTAACCGGGAAATCGAGGTAGATCACCGTGTCCGCGCGTTCGAGCCGGGGGGCGAGCGTGCTGCCGTAATTGCCCTCGATCAGCCAGCGCTCTCCCGCAATGGCTTCGGCGAGGCGGGCGTTGAGTTCGGCCTTTTCGGTTTCGACCCAGCCTGCCTGCCAGCCGAGCTGGTCCATGTGGACGAGCGGCAGGCCCATGCGCGGCGCGAGTTCGCGGGCCAGCGTGCTCTTGCCCGATCCGCAGGGGCCGATGACGAGGACGCGGTTCATGGCGCTCAGTCGGCGCGGATGGGCAGCAGCCGGGAATCGCTGATGGCGGCTGTCCGGTGCGCAGTTATGCGCTGGCTTTCGGGGTCGCTGGCAAAGGCGAGGAATGCCGCCTTGCTCGCCTGCCGCACCAGCAGCACGTGATCCCAGCTTTCGTCCTGCGGCCCGATCAGGAAGGGCGCAGCTGTGCCCGAAAACAGCACTTTGCCGCCGCTCGCCTCCAGCAGCGGCGTCATTTCCCGCATGTAGCGATCATAGGCCTCGCGGCCCGTGCAGCCGCCCGCCGGTTCCAGATCGGGCGCGTGGGCATAGTCTGCCGTCTCGCGGAAGCGCAGCAGGTTGAGCATCACCACTTCGCCTTGGTCGGGCGTGCCGAAGAAGGCCGCGCCTTGCGCGGGACTGACGTCGAGATAGGCCGTGCGTTCGCTCATGGGGTCATGTCCTGCATCCTCAGCGCCACATCGTTCATGAAGCGCACGTCGTCGCCTTTCGCCAGCCATTCCGCCTCCGCGCTCACCGCGCCGAGCATCGCGGCAAGATCGTCTTCCTCGGCCTTGGCGAAGTTGCCCAGCACATGGCCGGTCACCCGATCCTTGTGGCCCGGATGGCCGATGCCGAGCCGGATGCGGCGGAAGTCCGCCCCGCAATGCTGGTCGATCGATCGCAGCCCGTTGTGGCCCGCATGGCCGCCGCCCTGCTTCACCTTGACCTTGAAGGGGGCAAGGTCGAGCTCGTCATGGAACACGGTGAGCGCTTCGGTGCCGAGCTTGT
>CAZQOO010000197.1:2647-4212 GCA_964594845.1 uncultured Porphyrobacter sp.
AGCGCCTCGCCGACAGAGCGGCCGCTTTCGTTCATGAAGGTCGCGGGCTTCAGGAGCAGCACCTTGTGGTTGCCGATCCGTCCTTCCTGCGCCCAGCCCTGGAATTTCTTCTGTACCGGGCCGAAGCCGTGCATGTCGGCGATCACGTCCAGCGCCATGAAGCCGACATTGTGCCGGTGGAGCGCATAGCGCGGTCCGGGATTTCCGAGGCCGACCCAGATCTGCATGATGTTCCCCTAGCTGCGCCCCCCACAAAGTTAAACGCCGGACTTCCCGCGAAGGAAGCCCGGCGTTCCGGATGCCGTTACCGGCGCATCGCTTATTCCGAAGCGGCTTCGCCTTCGCTGCTCTTCAGGCCCGAGGGGGCGATGAGCGTGGCGATGGTGAAATCGCGGTCGGTGATCACGCTGGTGACGCCTGCGGGCAGGGTCACGTCGCTGATGTGGATCGAATCGCCGATGTCCTTGCCGGTCACATCAACCTGGATTTCTTCCGGGATGTCCGCGTTGGGGCACAGCAGATCGAGTTCGTGACGCACGATGTTGAGCACGCCGCCCTTCTTGAGGCCCGGCGAGGCCGCTTCGTTGACGAACACAACCGGCACCTGCACTTCGACCTTGCTGTCGCCGGTGAGGCGCAGGAAGTCGACGTGGGTCGGACGGTCGGTCACGGGATGGAACGCGACATCCTTGGGCAGGGTGCGGACGGTCTTGCCACCGATCTCGATGTTGACGATCGAGTTCATGAAGTGGCCGGTCATCAGCTGACGCACCAGTTCCTTCTGCTCGACGTGGATCAGGGTGGGTTCTTCCTTGCCGCCATAAATGACGCAAGGAGTCCGGCCATCGCGGCGAAGTGCTCGGGAGGCTCCCTTGCCAGCCCGTTCGCGCGCTTCGGCCGGCAGGGTAAGAGTCTCGCTCATACAGATGCCTTTCGAATGCGTGTTTGAAGTTCAGTCATCACGGCGCAACCGCCTCCAGGGATGACCGGGAGCGCCGAAACGCGGGCCCTTAGAGGCAGATCGCGCGAAAGGCAACCGGTTTAGGGGATGCGGCGCAGGCGGTAGCCGCGCGCTTCGAGCAGCACCGCCAGACCTTCGGGCCCGACCAGATGCGCCGCGCCCACCGCAACCAGCGGGCGGGGCGTTGCTTGCAGCATCGGCGCAATCGTTTCGGCCCAGCGCCGGTTGCGGCCTGCCAGCAGCGCCTCGTGCAGAGCCGGATCGGCGAGGAAGCCCTCGCGGGTCGATTGCTCGATCGCCGCCGCATCGCCCGCCAGCCAGGCGCGCTGGAGCCGGGCCGGATCCTTGCGGGTCTTCTCGCTCTCGCGCACCACCGCTGCCAGCATGGTGGCCTGCGCGCCCTCGGGCAGACGGTCGAAAATCGAAAGCTGGCCGCGCAGCCCTTCGAGTTCGCGCACGGGTCGGCCGGCGAAATCAGCGATCAGGGCACGGTCGACGCCGTTGGCGGGATCGCCCGTCGCATCGATCCGGGCGAGCGCGATGGCCGCCGCCCAGGTTTCCTCCGAGGTGAAATCGTCCATCGCCATTCCGCCCCGCTCCAGCA
>CAZQOO010000198.1:0-1789 GCA_964594845.1 uncultured Porphyrobacter sp.
TGGATGACGAATTCGCGGTAGTTCTTCAGCCGCTCCTTGGGATCGAGATAGTCCCGCTCGCGGCGGTCCAGCTCGAGAAATCCGGTTTCCTTGCCCATGTCTGTCGTCTCGTTCCTGAATCTCTATTCCGCTGCGACGCTTGCGGCTTCGTTGCGTTCCGCTTCGAGCTTCTTCAGCGCCGCCGCATAGTCGCGCGGCATCACCTTGACGAAGCGGGTCAGCGCCGCGTCCCAGTCCGCCAGCAACTCGCCTGCCAGCCTGGAGCCGGTGTGGAGCTGGTGCCGCTCGACCAGAATGCGCAGCCGTTCGGCATCATGGCGCAGCATGTCGCCCATGCCGAAATCATTGACCGAGCGCGGCCGCTGGGCCGGACGGCCTGTCCCTTCCTCGGCATCCGGCCCGGCCGAAACCGGCAGCAGATCGACCTGCGCGTGGTTGACGAGGTTGGTGAAGGCGCCTTCCGGATCATAGACATAGGCGACCCCGCCGCTCATGCCTGCCGCGAAGTTGCGCCCGGTACGCCCGAGCACCACCACCACGCCGCCGGTCATGTATTCGCAGCCGTGATCCCCGGTGCCTTCGACCACCGCGATCGCGCCCGAATTGCGCACCGCGAAGCGCTCGCCCGCGACGCCGTTGAAATAGGCCTCGCCCGCGATCGCACCGTAGAGCACGGTGTTGCCGACGATGATGTTGTCCTGGCTGCGGCGCGGAGCGGCTTCGGGTTGGCGCACGATGATGCGGCCACCCGACAGGCCCTTGCCGACATAGTCATTGGCATCGCCCACCAGATCGAGCGTCACCCCGTGGGCGAGCCACGCGCCGAAGCTCTGGCCCGCAACCCCCTTGAGGTTGATGCGGACGGTATCGGTCGGCAGGCCTTCATGGCCATGCGCCTTGGCGATTTCGCCCGAGAGCATCGCGCCGACGGTGCGGTTGACGTTGCGCACGTCATAGGCGAGCTGCACCGGCTGCTTCGTGTCGATCGCGGTGCGGCAATCGGCGATCAGCCGGTTGTCGAGTGCGCCTTCGAGCCCGTGGTCCTGCGTGCCGGTCTGGCGCAGCGAAGCTCCGTCCTTGAGCGGCACCTGGTGGAGGATGCGCGACAGATCGACGCCGCGCGCCTTCCAGTGGCGCTCCATCCGGCGGGTGTCGAGCCGGTCGACCCGGCCGACCATCTCGGCGACGGTGCGGAAGCCCAGCTCGGCCATGATCGCACGCAGTTCCTCGGCGACGAAGAACATGTAGTTGACCACGTGTTCCGGCTGGCCGGTGAAGCGCGCGCGCAGCACCGGGTCCTGCGTCGCGACGCCGACGGGGCAGGTGTTGAGGTGGCACTTGCGCATCATGATGCACCCGGCCGCGATCAGCGGCGCGGTGGCAAAGCCGAACTCGTCCGCGCCCAGCAGCGCGCCGATGGCGACGTCGCGGCCCGTGCGCAGGCCGCCATCGACCTGCACCGCGATGCGTTCGCGCAGGTCGTTGAGCAGCAGGGTCTGCTGGGTCTCGGCAAGGCCGATCTCCCACGGGCTTCCCGCGTGGGTCAGCGAGGTGAGCGGCGAAGCGCCCGTCCCGCCGTCATAGCCTGCAATCGTCACGTGATCCGCGCGCGCCTTGGAGACGCCCGCCGCGACCGTGCCGACGCCGACTTCGGACACCAGCTTGACCGAAATCCGCGCCACGGGGGTCACGTTCTTCAGATCATAGATCAGCTGCGCGAGGTCTTCGATCGAATAGATGTCGTGGTGCGGCGGCGGGCTGATCAGGCCCACGCCCGGCGTCGAATGGC
>CAZQOO010000198.1:1799-3131 GCA_964594845.1 uncultured Porphyrobacter sp.
CCGCGCCGATGCGCTTGTCGACCTTGTGCCCGGGCAGCTGGCCACCCTCGCCGGGCTTGGCGCCCTGCGCCATCTTGATCTGGATGTCGTCCGAATTGACGAGATACTCGGTGGTCACGCCGAAGCGGCCGCTGGCGACCTGCTTGATCCGGCTGCGCATCGAATCGCCGTTGTCGAGCGGTGTGAAGCGGAACGGCTCCTCCCCGCCTTCGCCGGTGTTCGAACGCCCGCCGATGCGGTTCATCGCGATCGCCATGGTCGAATGGGCTTCATGGCTGATCGAGCCGAGGCTCATCGCGCCGGTCGAGAAGCGCTTCACGATCTCGCTCGCGGGTTCGACTTCCTCGAGCGGGATCGGCTGGTCGGCCTTCTTGAATTCGAGCAGGCCTCTGATGGTCAGCAGCCGCTCGGACTGCTCGTTGATCGAGCGCGCGAATTCCTCGTAGTTCTTCGGGTCATTGCCGCGCACCGCGTGCTGGAGCTGGGCGACGTTCTGCGGCGTCCAGGCGTGCTCCTCGCCGCGCAGGCGATACTGGTAGATCCCGCCGACATCGAGCATCCCGTCATAGAGCGGGTTGTCGCCGTAAGCCTGCCCGTGACGGCGCAGCGCTTCTTCGGCGACTTCGGTCAGGCCGATGCCTTCGATGGTGGTGGCGGTGCCGGTGAAGAACCGCTCGACAAAGGCCGAGGACAGCCCGACCGCGTCGAAGATCTGCGCGCCGCAATAGGACTGGTAGGTCGAGATGCCCATCTTGGACATGACCTTGCGGATGCCCTTGCCCACGCCCTTGATGAAGTTCTGCTGCACCTTGGCAGGGCTCAGATCCGGGTGGCGCTTGGCGCGCAGGGCCTCGATCGTCTCGAAGGCGAGATAGGGGTTGATCGCTTCCGCGCCGTAGCCGGCCAGCACGCAGAAGTGATGCACTTCGCGCGCCTCGCCGGTTTCCACCACGAGGCCGGTCTGCATCCTGAGGCCCTGCCGCACCAGATGGTGATGGACAGCCGCGGTGGCGAGCAGCGCGGGCATCGGCGCACGGGTCTCGCTCTGGCCGCGGTCGGACAGGATCAGGATGTTGTGATCCTGCAGCACCGCCTCGGTCGCAGCCCAGCACATTTCCTTGATCGCCAGCGCGATCCCCTCAGCGCCGGTCGAGGCGTCCCAGGTGATGTCGATCGTGGCGCAGCGGAACGCGCCGTCCAGCGCTTCTTCCACCGAGCGGATCTTGGCGAGATCCTCGTTCGTCAGGATCGGCTGATCGACTTCGAGGCGCTTGTGCGTCCCGGCATCGCGGCCGAGCAGGTTCGGGCGCGGGCCGATCATCGAGGTGAGGC
>CAZQOO010000198.1:3141-4210 GCA_964594845.1 uncultured Porphyrobacter sp.
CGGATCGATCGGCGGGTTGGTGACCTGCGCGAAATTCTGCTTGAAATAGTCGTAGAGCAGCCGCGCGCGGTTGCTCAGCACCGCGATCGGCGTGTCGGTGCCCATCGACCCGACCGGATCATCGCCATCCACCGCCATCGGTTCAAGGAAGCGGGAAATATCCTCCTGCGTGTACCCGAAGGCCTGCTGGCGTTGCAGCAAGGTCGTCTCTTCCGCCGGGATCGCGGCCAGTTCGGGCACCACGTCGGTGATGTCTTCGAGCTTGTACTGCGCCTGGTGCAGCCACTCGGCATAGGGCTCGGCGCGCGCGAGATCGGCCTTGAGCTCGTCATCTTCGATGATGCGGCCCTGTTCGAGATCGATCAGCAGCATCTTGCCCGGCTGAAGCCGCCACTTGCGCACGATATCTTCCTCGGCAAAGGGCAGCACGCCGCTTTCCGAGGCGAGGCAGACGATATCACCCTTGGTCACGCAGAAGCGCGCCGGACGCAAGCCGTTGCGATCGAGCGTCGCGCCGATCTGGCGGCCATCGGTGAAGCACACCGCCGCCGGGCCGTCCCACGGCTCCATCAGCGCGGCATGGTACTCGTAGAACGCGCGCCGTTCGCCATCCATCAGCGGGTTCTTGGCCCAGGCCTCGGGGATCAGGATCATCATCGCATGGGCGAGGGAATATCCGCCCGCGATCAGCAGTTCCAATGCGTTGTCGAGGCAGGCCGTGTCCGATTGCCCGTGCGGGATGATCGGCCACATCTTGTCGAGATCGGGGCCGAGCAACTCGCTTTCCATCGTCCGGCGGCGGGCGTTCATCCAGTTGACGTTGCCGCGCAGCGTGTTGATTTCGCCGTTGTGGGCGATGAAGCGGAACGGGTGGGCGAGCCGCCAGCTGGGGAAGGTGTTGGTGCTGAACCGCTGGTGGACAAGGCCCAGCGCCGAGACGCATTCGGGATCGCGCAAATCGTCGTAGAAACTGCCCACCTGAGTCGCCAATAGCAGGCCCTTGTAGACGATGGTCCGGGTCGAAAAGCTCGGCAAATAGGTGTCAAGCAGGCCAGGCAGCCCATGCTTT
>CAZQOO010000199.1:0-3869 GCA_964594845.1 uncultured Porphyrobacter sp.
AATCGACGATAAGCCGCGCCGTGCCGAGGATGATCGCGGCAATGATCAGGCCCTTGGTCGCCGCCGCGCCGACGAACCCCGCCAGCGTCTCGGCCACGCCCACAGGGGCCGAGAGCAGTTCGTAGATCGTGCCGGTAAAGCGCGGCATGTAGATGCCGAAGCTGGCGTTGCTGGTGGTCTCGCCCAGCAGGGTGAGCATCAGCAGGCCGGGGATGATGAAGGCGCCGTAAGGCACCCCGCCGACCGGCTCCATCCGCGCGCCGATCACAGAGCCGAACACCACGAAATAGAGCGAGGTGGTGAGCACCGGCGAGAGGATCGACTGGAAGGCGGTGCGGAAGGCCCGCGCCATCTCGCGGCGGTAGATCGCATAGGCGCTGCGCAGGTTGAAATGCATCACGCCGCCTCCGCCTGCTTGCCGAGCAGGCCGACGAAGATGTCCTCGAGCGAGGAATCGTGAATGTCGATACTGGTGTAGCCGACCCCCGCGCGGGTGAGTGCCTGCGTGAGCTGCGCGACCTCGGCCCGTCCCCCGCCCTCTCCGCTGCCGCCGCGATAGACGAGCCGCGCCCCGCCCTCGCCCAGTTCGACCGGGAAGGCGGCGATTTCCGGCGGCAGTTCGCCGAGCGGCGCGGCAAGGTCGATCACCGCTTCGGTGGTGCCGAGCCGCTCCATCATCGCCGCCTTGTCGTCGACCATCAGGATGCGCCCGCCGCGGATGATGCCGACGCGGTCGGCCATTTCCTCGGCCTCCTCGATGTAATGGGTGGTGAGGATGATGGTGACGCCGCGCTCTTTCAGGGCCGCGATCTGCTGCCACATGCCCTTGCGCAGCTCCACGTCGACACCGGCGGTGGGTTCATCGAGGAACAGCAGTTCCGGCTCGTGCGCCAGCGCCTTGGCGATCAGCACGCGGCGCTTCATCCCGCCCGACAGCGCGCGGATCTGCGCATCCTTCTTGTCCCACAGCGACAGGCTCCTGAGGATGTCCTCAAGCCGCGCGGGATCATGGGGCTTGCCGAACAGCCCCTGCGAATAGGCGACCGCGCGCCACACCGTCTCGAACATGTCGGTGGCCAGTTCCTGCGGCACCAGCCCGATCCGCGCCCGCGCCGCGCGCCAGTCGCGCACGAGATCGTGCCCGAAAGCGGTGATCGTCCCGCCGGTGGGCCGCACCAGCCCGCACACCGCGCCGATCAGCGTCGTCTTGCCCGCCCCGTTTGGCCCCAGCAGCGCAAAGATCTCGCCCTTGCGGATATCGAGATCGACAGCGTCGAGCGCGCGCGTGCCGCCGCGATAGGTCTTGGTCAGGCCGCGGAGCGACAGGATGGGTTCGTGCATCGCTACCGATTACGGAAGCAGCAGCGAGGAGTCACCATAGGAATAGAAGCGGTATTCGTTGGCAATCGCATGGGCATAGGCCGCCATCATCCGCTCGCGGCCCATGAGCGCGCAAACCAGCATCATCAGCGTGGATTTGGGCAGATGGAAATTGGTCATCAACCCGTCGACCGCCTTGAGCCTGTAGCCCGGCGTTATGAAGATGCTGGTGTCTCCGGTGAAGGGCTGGATCACGCCGTGCTCGTCCACCGCGCTTTCGAGCAGGCGCAGCACCGTTGTGCCCACCGCGATGATCCGTCCGCCCTTGGCGCGGGCGGCGTTGAGCTGATCGGCGGTCTCGGCCGAGATGCGCCCGAATTCGGCGTGCATCTGGTGGTCGTCGGTATCGTCGGCCTTGACCGGCAGGAAGGTGCCCGCGCCGACATGCAGCGTCAGCATCGCCCGCCCGATACCGGCCGCGTCGATCGCGTCGACCAGACGCTGGGTGAAGTGGAGCGAGGCAGTGGGCGCGGCGACCGCCCCTTTCTCGCGCGCGAACATGGTCTGGTAGTCCTCCAGATCCTGTTCATCGATCCCGCGCTTGGAGGCGATATAGGGCGGCAGCGGCATGGTGCCGGCGCGGTCGAGCAGCACTTCAACCGGCTCATCGCCCTCGAAGAACAGCGTGAGCGAGCCATCCGCATGGCGTTCCTCGGCAAGCGCGGTGACGCCGCCGCCGAACACGAGGCTGTCGCCGATCTTCACCCGCTTGGCGTTCTTCAGAAAGGCCTGCCAGCGCCTGAGGTCGAGCCGCTTGTGCAGCGTTGCACCGATCTTCGCCTCCCCGTCGGCGCGGCGGCCTTCGAGCTGGGCGGGGATCACACGGGTATCGTTGAACACCAGCACGTCGCCGGGATTGAGGAGGGCCGGCAGATCGCGCACGCCGCAGTCCTCGAAAGGCGCGTCTTGTCCGCGCACGACCAGCATCCGCGCCGCATCGCGCGGGCGCACGGGGCGAAGCGCGATACGCTCGGGCGGCAATTCGAAATCGAACAGGTCTACCTTCATCGCCCGCGCCCCTAGCCCTTTGGCCCGGCGCGGAAAAGCCCCTTAGCCGAGCGGACCGCTGAGCATGTCGGCGGTGATCGGCGCATCCTCCTTGGGGGCGGGCGGCGGCGGCGGCGGAAGATTGTCGCTCGCCAGCGAGGCCTGGACGATGAAGGTCGGCTCGGCCGGCGGCTCGCCCCGGTTGATCGCGTCGACCGCGTCCATGTTCTCGATCACCCGGCCGAAATTGGTGTATTTCTTGTCGAGGCTGAAGCGCGGGTAGAAGACGATGAAGAACTGGCTGTTGGCGCTGTCGTCCTCGCTGGCGCGGGCCATCGACAAGGTGCCGCGCACATGGGGCATCGGATTGAACTCGGCCTTGAGGTCGGGCAGCTCGCTGCCGCCCTGCCCGGTGCCGGTCGGATCGCCGCCCTGCGCCATGAAGCCGTCGATCACGCGGTGGAAGATCACCCCGTTGTAGAAGCCGCGGCGGGTCAGCTCCTTGATCCGCTCGACATGCCCCGGCGCCCAGTCGGCCTGAAGGCGGATCTTGACCCGCTGGCCGTTCGACAGATCCAACACCCAGATGTTCTCGGGATCGGCGGTCACGTCATAGTTGATCGGCGCATAGGTGCGCGGCGGAGCGGCCGCTTCCTCTTCCTCGTCGTCATCCTTCTCGGCATTGTCACCGAAGGCGACCGGCGGCGTGTCGTCCTTCTGCTTCTGGGCAAGCGCGGGAAAGCCCGCGCCGACGAGCAGGAACGCGCCAAGCGCGCAAGTGAGTGTGGCTTTGATCATCATTTCATCCGTGTGCGATGCAGCCTGTAGCCCTGCCGGCCTGACACTTCAATGAATGAAGCCGCGCCTGTGGACAGGGCGGCGTCAATTCTAGCCCTTGCGCCCCTGTTCGCGGACGCGGGCAATCACGTCCTCGCACACTGCCGGGCTGACGAACTTGGCGATATCGCCGCCATAGAGCGCGATTTCCTTCACCAACCGGCTGGCAATCGGCTGGAGGCTGACATCGGCCATCAGGAAGATCGTCTCGACCTTGTCGTTGAGCTGCCGGTTCATGCCGGTTAGCTGATATTCGTATTCGAAGTCGGTCACCCCGCGAATGCCGCGCACCACGACCGAGGCGCCTTGCGCATCGGCGAAGTCCACCAGCAGCGCATTGAACCCGACCACCTCGACATTGGACAGGCCGAGGCTGGCGACCTCCCGCTCGACCATCGCAATGCGTTCCGCGTCCGAGAACATCGGGCTTTTGGCGATGTTGGTGGTCACCCCGATGATCAGGTGATCGACCAGCTTGGAGCCACGCCGGATGATGTCGGCATGGCCGAGCGTGATCGGATCGAAGGTTCCGGGATAGATCCCGACGCGGCGTGTCATGGTTTTATCCTCTCTGCGGCGCGGCGCTCAGCGGTCGCGCTCGACGATGAAGCGGGCGAGCGCGCGCAGGATGTCGGCTTCCGGCCCATATGGGGCGAGATGCCCGA
>CAZQOO010000199.1:3879-4192 GCA_964594845.1 uncultured Porphyrobacter sp.
ATAAACCGCGCCAAGGCACGCAACATGTCGGCTTCCGCGCCGTGTCCGCCCAGATGCGACACCGCCTGATCCACCAGAGCGCGGGCCTGTTCGCGGGCCTTGTCCACCCCCATCAGCGTGACGAAGGTCTGCTTGCCCTGTTCGTTGTCCTTGCGCAGCGCCTTGCCGGCCTTCTCGACATCGCCTTCGACATCGAGCAGATCGGCGGCGATCTGGAACGCAAGGCCGATATCGCGGGCATAGGCGCGCAGATGCGCACGGCCCTGCGGCGGCACCTTGCCAAGGATCGCGCCCATCTCGACGCTGGCGGCGA
>CAZQOO010000200.1:0-4132 GCA_964594845.1 uncultured Porphyrobacter sp.
AATGCCGGTCAGCAGCGGGATCACCGCGCCGCCGAAAATGGCGATGTTGATGATCCCCGATCCGTCCGCCGCGCGCGGCCCCAGCTTTTCGCAGGCGAGGCTGAAGATCGTCGGGAACATGATCGCGTTCATCAGGCCGACCGCGAGCAGCGAGTAGCCCGCGACAGCGCCGCTGGTGTTGGCCGAGATCGCAATCAGCGTGATCGCGCCTGCCGCCACCGTTGCCAGCAGCAGACCGGGGCTGACCAAGCGCAGCACCGCCGATCCGATCAGGCGGCCGATCATCGCGCCGCCCCAGTAGAGGCTGATCATCGGATAGGCCTGTGCTTCCGACATGCCGAGCACGTTTTCCAGCATCAGGTAATTGATGATGATAGAGCCGATCGCGACTTCCGCGCCGACATAGAGAAAAATGCACGCCGCACCGTAGCCGAAGCGCGGACGCTTCAGCAGCCCGAGTCCGTCGGCCAGGCTCGATTCCTCGTGCTTTTCGCCGACCAGCCGGTTGCGGAACGAGAACACCACGGCGGCAACCACCCCCAGCGCGGCAGCAATGCCGACGTAAAGCTGCTTGACCGTCTCGCTGCCGACACTCGCAAAGGCGGCGCGGTTGCCCGACAGAACGTCGGTCAGGCTGAGCGCGGTGAAACCGCCGAGGATCACGAAGGAACCGATCAGCGGAAAGGCCACTGTGCCAAGCGAGTTGAAGGCCTGCGCGAAAGTGAGGCGGCTGTGGGTCGTGCGCTCCGGCCCGAGCATGCTGATCAGCGGATTGGCGACCACCTGCACCACCACGACCCCGCTCGCCAGCACGAACAGGGCGAAGAGGAACAGCCCGTAGATGTGCAGATTGCTGGCGGGCACAAACAGCAGGCACCCTGCCATCATCGCCACCAGACCCGCCACCGCACCGCGCATGTAGCCGAGCCGCTTGACCAGCCGCGCGCCGGGAATGCCGACAATCGCATAGGCAATGAAGAAGCAGGTCTGCACCAGAAGAGCCTCGAAGAAGCTGAGCGTGAACAGCTCCTTGAGCTTGGGGATGATCACATCGTTGAGGCTGGTGATCCCGCCGAAGATGAAGAACAGCGCGAAGACGAAATAGTTGAGGCCCGGCGCGTCGACCTGCGGCGTATCGCCTGCCCCTTGCGCATAATCCCCCGCCGCGCCTGCCCCCGGTGCCATTGCCATTGCTGATCCCTCTCCCCGCGCGCCGTTGTCCGGCGCTGTGTGTCTCGCAGTCTTGCGTTGCGAACGTTCACAATCCGCGCGCTCGTGTCAACTTGCAAGAGCAGCGGGGCGATTTCCAGTGCGAATAGCAATGCATGGCAGCCTTGCGCGGGGATAAGCTTGCGCCCTAGAAGCCTAACCCATGAACGGGGGATCCAAGAGACGGCCGACATCCTTCGATGTGGCGGAGCGGGCGGGCGTCAGCCAGCCGACCGTCAGCCGTGCGCTGTCGGGCTCCCCCGCGATTGCCGAGGCGACCCGCCGCAAGGTGATCGAGGCGGCCGAGGCGCTCGGCTATTTCGTCGACGAGCGCGCGGCGCGGCTGCGGCGCGGCTCCACCGGCACGCTCGCAGTGGTGGTGATCTGCCGCGAGGGCGACAGCGCCTCGAGCATCAACCCCTTTGCCTATGCCCTGCTCGGTTCTGTCTGCGTCGCCGCGTCGGAGCGCGGGTTCGAGACGCTGGTGAGCTTTCAGGCACGCCCCGACGACTTCTTCGGCCACTATCAGGAACAGGGCCGCGCCGACGGCCTCGTGGTGATCGGCACCACCACCAACAGGCAGGCCTGGGAGTATTTCCGCAGTCTCGAGAGCGAAAGCCGCAAGGTCGCCTATTGGGGCTCGCCCTTCGACGAGCTCGACTGGGTGCGCTCGGACAACCGCGCTGCGGGCCGGCTGGCGACGCGGCACCTGCTCGATGCGGGCTACCGCCGCCCCTGCTTTCTTGGGGCGCTGAACACGCCGCAGGTGCAGTTCACCGAGCGTTATGAAGGCTATGCCGAGGCGATGCGCGAAGCCGGGCTGGAGCCGTGCCTTGCCCCTACCGTCAACGCCGCCACCCGCGAGGAGGAAGGCCGCCGCGCCGCGCGCCGCTTGATCGAGCGGGGTGAGGATGTCGACGCAGTGTTCGCCGCCTGCGACGCGATGGCGCTGGGCGCGCTGGAGGCTTTCGCTGCCGCCGATATCGCGGTGCCCGGCCAAGTGGGGGTGATGGGCTTCGACGACCTGGTCGCCGGACGCTTCAGCCGCCCGCCGCTCACCACCATCGCCCCCGATCCGGCCGAAGCGGGCGCGGCGCTGGTCGAAGCGGTGCTGGACGAGGATGGCGCCAAGGCGCGGCGGCGGGTGCCGGTGAGCCTGATCGTGCGCGGGAGCACAGCGCGTTAGGGAAAGGGCGAGCGCTGCAGCTCCCCTCCCTTGAGGGAGGGGTCGGGGGTGGGTGTTCGGCATCTGATCGAGGGCAGTACCCCCACCCCCCGCCCCACCCCAAGGGGAGGGGGGAAGTGGCTTAAGTCCCCGCCTTCAACCGTGCGCGCCGAATTCGTTGGCGATGGCGGTGGAGATGCGCAGGCTCAGTTCGTGGGCGCGGGCAATCGGCGTCATGAAGTCGCGCTCGATCGCGCCATAGCCTTCCTCGCCGCCGTCGGGGTAGTCGCTTGGCTCGTCGAGCGGGAAGTCGCGCGGGCCAGGCACGCGGACGGGGAAGGCGCGGCGCAGCTGGGCGAGGGCTTCGTCGACGCGCAAGGTCAGCACCATCTCGATCACGTCGCGGCGGCTGATGTCGTTGGCGCGGCTGAAGGCGGGGACAGCGACAACCTTCAGGAACATGTGCTGAAGCAGCGCGAGGCGCAGCGCCTGCAACACCCCGATGCGGCGGCGGACGTGCTCGCGCCCCCCGTCACCGGCGTCCTCGGCGGGCAGCAAATCGAGCAGCCGGTGGAACTTCAGCGCGTCGATCCTGAGGCGCGAAGCGAGGCGGCGGAACACGCCCGTGCGATCATCCCCGACGAGATATTCGGCCAGCGCGGCGCAGTTGTCGGCCAGATGATCTTCCGTCCCGCGATAGGTGCGGCTGGCCCAATAGGCCGAGTTGAACAGCTCGCCATAGGCCGCCACGGTCTTGATGCTGGCAAGCGCATTGGCGGCGCGCACCAGCCGCAGGATCTGTGCCCCGCGCGGGCTATCGGCGAGCAGGGCGGCGATTTCCTCGCGGCCCGCGTCCGCCGCGCTGCCGATCCCGGCAATGACGTTGACCGGATAGCCGAGCTGCTGGAGGATCGCGTTGTGCGGGATGGCGCGGATCTGGCGCAGGCTCATCTCGCGGTCGGCGTTGATGTCCGACTGGCGGCGCGAGACGCGGCTGCCGGTGGGGTTGAGCAGTCCGAGCCCGAAGGCGGTTACCGCCCGGGCATAGGTGCGGCTGGCCAAGTGATCGCCCTGGTGTTCCTTGATGGCGCGGTAGAAATCGAGGCTGAGATCGGTGCGGTGATAGAAGGGATCGGCCGGCGCGGCGAGGTCAGTCTCGGCCGGGCGCAGCTGCGCGATACGGGTGAGCGTGGCGAGCGCGAGTTCCGGCGTGGCGAAGAACAGATAGCCGTCGCCGCCCTGAAAGCTCACCTCGGGCTCCAGCCGGATCCCGGCGCGGGCGAAACGCCGCCGCGCCCAGGGGGAAAGCGGCCATTCGAGCCGGTCGCGGAAGCTTGCGGGATGGGCGCCGCGGCCCATGCTCTCGCCGTGGGTGTTGAACACCAGCGCCGCGATATCGCCGAGGCCGTTCGCCGCCATCGCCTCGGCCAGCCGCCCTTGCAGACGCTCGATTGCCAGCGCGGCGGGCACCTGCCCGACGAAGCGTCCTGCATCGGAAAAGCCGGTCTGCACCGACACCCTCCCGCGCACGCGGGCATAGGCGCGGTAGGCGGGCTCGGCCAGCAGGGCATCGAGGAACCGGCCGCCGTGCTCCAGCGCGGTCTCGGTCTCGAACAGGGGGGAGACATCGACCTTGTCCTCGACCCCGAACAGCTTGGCGAAATAGAGCGCCGCGAGCACCGTGGCGGGCTGTTCGCACTCGGCCACCAGCATCCGGAGCGGGGCATCGGCGTCGATGTGCTTGAGGATCTGCGCCAT